>CAZDHT010000089.1:0-17356 GCA_964505325.1 uncultured Planctomycetota bacterium
CCATTCGTTCTTCCACGTTTCCGGCCGAGCCGCGGCCGATGAAGATGAGGCCGCGCTGTGCTCCGGCGCCCTCCCCTATCACCTCGGCGCCGTACCAGTGCAGGCCCTGCCGATGCAGGACGAAATCTCCCAGCATCTTGAGGTCCCGGTCTTTGGCGGCGGAGCGGGCGCGCTCGTCTTCGAGTTGCTCTTTGAGTTCTGCGATCTTCTGCGTCAGCCGTCGGTTCGCTTTCCCGGCGCTTCGCCACGAGAGCAGATCGTCCAGGGTGAACGCGAGCAGCCGGCCGCCGCGAGCCATCACCTTTTGCACCGGCGCCACGATCGAGACCCAGGCCAGCGCGAGGGGCGTGGTATGTCGGGCGGGAATCAGAAGGCAGCCAAACACGGCCGCGCAGCCCAGCACGAGTCTGGCCCGCGGACGCAGCTCAATACTCATCGTCGCCGCTTTCCAGCACGGACTTCATCTTGTCAAGATGGAGCAGGACCTCGCGCGTGCCGCGCGCCACGCAGCCCAGGGGGTCATCTGCGATGACCACCGACAGATGGGTCCGCTCTTCGATGACCTTGTCGAGCCCGCGCAGCAGCGACCCGCCGCCGGTCAGCGTGATGCCGAGGTCCACCAGGTCGGCGGCAAGCTCCGGCGGGGTCTGGTCGAGCGTTTGAAGGATGGACTCACAAACGAGCTCGATGGGGTCTTCGAGCGCTTCCCGGACGTCTTCCGAGCTTAGCTCCTGGGCGCGCGGGAGCCCCGTGCCCAGGTCGCGGCCCTTGACTACGGTGCGCAGCTCGGTCTCCAGCGGATAGGCCGAGCCCACCTCCATCTTGACCCGCTCGGCGCTCTGGGACCCGATGTGCAGGTTGAACTTGCGCTTGCAGTATTCGATGATGGCCTCGTCCATTTCGTCGCCGGCGATTCGGACGCTGGTCGACGTGACCACCCCGCCCAGCGACATCACCGCCACTTCGGTGGTTCCGCCGCCGACGTCCACGATCATGCTGCCGACCGGCTCGGTGATGGGCAGCCCGGCGCCGATCCCGGCCGCCTTCGGCTCTTCGATCAGATAGACCCGCCGGGCGCCGGCGCGCTGGGCGGAGTTGAACACCGCCCGCTTTTCGACCGGGGTGATGCCCGACGGAATGGCAATGACGACGCGGGGATTGAACAGGCGGTGCCGGTTGTGGACTTTCCGAATGAAGTAGCGGAGCATCGCCTCGGTAATGTCGAAGTCGGCGATGACCCCGTCCTTGAGCGGGCGGATCACCTGGATGTTCGGCGGGACCCGGTCGCTCATCGCCTTGGCGGCGATGCCGACCGCATCGCCGTCCATCAGCACCTTGTTGGTGCCCTTCTTCACGGCAACCACGGAGGGCTCGGAGATGATCTCGTCCCGGCCGGCCACGCACACCAGGGTGTTGGCGGTGCCGAGATCGACGCCCATGTCTTTGGAGAACAGACCAATAACCCAGTCGAGAATCACGTATGCTCCCTCTATGGATGCGGATGCGCGGTTCGCCGGTCAGTCGAGCCCGGGGTCAAACTTGGGCGGCGCGTCGTCCTTCTTGCCCTTGTCGCCAGTGTCCTCGGAGCCTAGGGCCCCGCTCTCGGCGTCTTCCGCCTCCAACTCGCCTTCGCCCTTCTCCTTTTCCCCCTCGGGCGCGCTTTTGACCAGTTCGGGGCTGTCGAGTCGCGCCGGCTTGGCGTCGGGAGCCTTGGGAGGCCGAGCGTAGTCGCGCCATTGCGCGATGGCGGCGGCAATCCCGAGGATCATGAACAGAAGGGTCAAGATGCTGACGACGGTGAACACATCGCTTCTGCCTTTTTGGTCTGCCATCTCAAGTGCTCCTCACGGCGGGACGAGGTCAGAACCGGGTCATCGCCGAGTCGCCGATCTGCACGGGCTCATCCGGGTCCGGCGGTACGATTTGTGTTGCGCACATGTTCTTGTCGACCGTTGTCACGCGCACCGCCGCGATCAGCTTCCCCTTGCGGTGGATGAGGAACATGTACCCCTCCTTGACGGGAGAGGGCTTGTTCTCGGAGCCGACGTTGAGCACGACCACACCGATCTTCATGTCCACCGCCTTCACCGCGGCGTGGATGCGCCGCTCCGGAACGCTCAGGTGAACGTCTATCGCCAGTTGCTTGGCGCGGTCGTGAACGGTGGGCGCCATCGCCTGGACCACGTTCTCGTACTTCTGGTACGTCTTGACCTTCGTCTTCTCCTCATCGATGGTAAGGACCAGGCCCTTCTGGTTGAGCTCCAGCGCGGCGACCTGGGCGCGCAGGGCGACGAACGTCTCCTTGGCCCGGTCCACCTCCTTCTGGGCTGTGTCCCGTTTGCCGCGGGCGACTTTCAGGTCGCCGTCCAGCCTCTGGATGTCTTGCCGGAGGGTCTTGACCGTGTCGCCAAGCTTGCCGGCCAGCGTATTCGCGTCGGCCGCGTTTTTCTCCTGCTTGCGGATCTCGGCGTTCTTTTCGTCGATGGTCTTCTTGGCGGCGTCTACCTGCTGCTGGAGCCCGGTCACCTTGTCCGCCTCGGTGCGAATCTCCTCATTCTTCTTCTGAATGTCCCGGGTGTACCGGCTCTGCGCCGTCGCCAAGTCCTTCTCCTTGTCTCGCAGTTTCACTTCCAGCGCGTAATGCTTGTCTTTCCAGTTGACCCGGTGGGAGAGTACGGTGGCGCTGACCGTGACAAACGCGATAGCAAATATGAGATTGAGGACGACAAATGCTTTGGTAAGCGTTCCCATCGCTGCCTCCTGTTCAAAATAGCTCTCTCACCGCTTGCGCGCCGCGCGCCACGAGAGGCGCGGCGTGATGATATTCACAGCCCGCTGTCGTGTCAAGCGCAAAAGCCTGAGCGAGCGACAATTTCCGTCACCGAAAACACACATGAGATTATATGGCCCCGGCGCCCTTCGGACAAGCCCAAATTGTCCCGCGCGCGAAATTCTCCCGCGCCGCACGAATTATCGCCCTCGGCCGCGCCGCCGCCATGTTCGTATACCCCCGACGGCCGGCATGATCATGCAGAAAACCCACGCCCCTGCGCAGAGCGTTCCGAACAGCTCCCCCACCGTCATGTACGGCGAGCGGGTGTCGGTCGTCATGGCCACCCCATGCAGGACCCCGGCGACCTCGCGGTCCGTCGGCCCCGCCGCCTTCGAGTCCACGATCAGCTTGGATACGATCCGACCGGTGGGCGAGATGAAGGTGGATATGCCGGTGTTGGCGGCGCGGACGAATCCGGCACGACACTCGACCGCCCGGAAGACGGCGATCGCCAGATGCTGGTCGAGCTCCGTGCCGTCCCGAAACCACCCCTCGTTCGTCACGTTCACAATGAAGTCCATCTTCTCTTCGCCGCGCCCGAAATCGGCAACCAAGTCGGGAAAGCCATCCTCGAAGCAGATGGTCGGCGCGAACCGCCACCCCTTGATATGGAACAGCACGTGGCGGTCCCCGGGGTGAAGGTCCTCCTGGTAGGGGACCATGGAGCCGACGATCCAGCCGATCAGCCACCGGAGCGGCACGTACTCGCCGAACGGCACGAGGTGCATCTTGTCGAAGCGCCGGGTGCCTCCCCTGCCCCCGCGCGGCAGGAAGAACGCGCTGTTGTGCACCTTCCTCGCATCGATGTCCGGACAGGCACTGGCGCTGACCACCAAGTCCGAACGACGCTGGAGCCTGGTCAGGATGTTCAGCCATTCGTTGTCCGGCCGGTTGTTCCAATCGTCCAGCACGTACGGCGGGGCCATCGTCTCGGGCCAGATCACCAGGTCCGGCGGCGGCGACGCCGCCTGCGCCATCTCTGTCAGCCGCACGTGCGCGAAGAACATGTCGGAGATGTCGTCGTCGCTCAGGCGGTTCTTGACGTCCTGTGGGATGTTGGCTTGGACGACGGCGATTCGCGGACCCTCTCTGACCACGAGGGTGTTCAGCCGGTGCCAGCCGTACGCCAGGGCGGCGATCGTGACGAGCGCCACCCCCGCGCCCGCCGCCACCACGCGGGGGCGTTTCACCGCCGGGCTCAAGCGCAGGAGCCCACACATCACGTCCGCCAGGATCCCGTTGACTGCCACGATCCAGAACGTCACCCCCGCCGCCCCGGTCAGATCGGCGATCTGTATGACCGGCAGCACTTCATATTGGGAGTGTGCCAGGAACAGCCAGGGGAATCCGGTTATCACGGTGCCGCGGAGGTACTCCAGCGCGGTCCAGGCCAGCGGCGCAGCAAGCGCCAGCGGAACGCCTTTCTTGAACGACAGCCAGCGAACCGAAACACAGAACAAGAGGAAATAGATCGACAGATAAGAGGCCAGCAGGACCGTCCCAAGCCACGTCACATGCCGGAGCCAAAGGAACCCGATGATGCCAAACGCCATGCCCGCCAGCCACAGGATAAGCAGCCCGAGTCTGCCCGGGCGAAGCCCGAGCACGACCAGAACCGGCACCAGAGCAACCCAGGCCAGGAAGGTAATCTCGGCCGGGGCGAAGGAGAGCGCGAGCAGCGCCACTGTGATCGCCGAGCCGCCAACGAACAGGAGCGGATTCATCAGCTTGGGCATTATGTCAAGACCTGGTGGGGCAGGCATTCCTGCCTGCCGGATGGCGGACAGGAATGGCCGCCCCACCTATCGAGAGGGCCTCCTATCTCTTGCCACGTTCCCTGACGACATACGTCCCCGCAGCCAAGTCTCCAGCTCGCTGCGAGCCGCGCGTGTTCAGCAGGATCACCGAACCGGCCAGCCACCCCAGAAGCGGAAAAAACAGAAGGACGACCACCAGCGAGTCCAGCAGCGCCCGCAGGACGTTCCGGAGCAGCGCTTCCGACCAACTGGGATATCCGCCGTTCCGGCTGACGACGATCAGCCCGCAGAGCCGCTTGCCGATGGTCTTGCCGGAGCGCGCTTCGCTGACCGCGAAATAGAACAGCTCGAAGCAGAAGACCGCGACCATGGTCCGGTGCGCGCCCGGCGGCTGCCCCGCCAGCCAGTGCATGACCCACACCGCGGCGACGCTGATCATCAGGTCGCACGCGTACGCGGCCATCCGCTCCGGCCACGAGGCCAGCCGGTACTTGATCCCGGCGATCTCGACACGGTGCGGGAGAAGCCGGGCCCGAAAGAGCGAGGCCACCAGCAGCCCCAACCCAAAGGCGAGCGAGTAGAGGATCGCCATCGAATGCCGGATGATCCAGTCCGCCTGAGGGTCAGCCAGAACGGTTTCCGGAGGGGTCCAGAGGCCGCCATGGTAAACGGTTCTGAGGACGCGGAACCGGGTCCCGAGAAAAAGGTGGACCTTTCCTTTCAGCGTGGCGGCGTCCAATTCGCGGGTCCGCTCGAGCAGGGGGTTGCGCACATTGCCGGCGCTCTTGAACGGCTGCCACTCGCCCTTGTCGTACTGCTGATAGAGCAGAGAGCAGTCCCCGGCGAGCCGACCGGGCAGCCTCGCGTAAATGATCGTCGGTTTGCCGTCGAGCAGCGCGGGCGCAAACCTGATGGAGCCGCGCCAAGTTGCGATCTCCCGGGCCGCCGCCACGCCCTTCCCGGCGAGGCGTCCCGCCCACAACGTGTGGGTGTGGCCGCCCTCCCCTTCGGCCGACCAGAAGAGCCACAGCGCATCACCCACCAGCAACGTGCGGACCTGTTTGCAGCTCCCCTCTCCTTTCACCGCCACCGGCTCTTCGGGCCAGCGCCCGGCGGAAAACGGGAGCTGCCGCCCGGACGCGGCCCCGGCGGGGGGCGACGTTGCGGGGACGGGCCCTGTCGTGGTCGCAGGCGGCCCCGGTAGAGCGGGGCTCTTCCGCGCCATATATAGCTTGCCGCTGCCGACGCCGAACGCGGTCAGCACGCCACCGATCACTTCCGCCGACTGCGCGCGCCAGTTGTACGGCCAGCGTAGTCTCGCGGATTTCCGGCGGGTGTCTCCGGACATCTCGAGTTCGATCACGATGTCCTTGAGGAACAGATAGAACTTGCCGTCGGCGTGGGCGACCGTGCTGTACTTGGCGATGAGTTCGCCCAGTCGCTGCCAGCGGCCGTCGCCTTCCCGCAGGCAGACGCTCTCCTCGCGTTTCCCCGCCCGGGCGAACAGATGCAGCCGGTCGCCTGCCACGAGGGCTCTCGGGTTCTGATAGGTCTCGATGTCCAGGGCGGAGCGTCCCCACAGCCCGGCCGCAGCAGCGGCGGCGGCCACCAGCACGGCGAGAATCCGCTCTGGCTTGGCCCAGTTCACGCCGATCTGGCCTCCGCAATGGCGTGGGCGATCGCATGCCGGCCGCTGTGGGAGATGGAGATGTGCACTTTGACGACGTCCATTTCGTCGGCGCGGCGTGCGGCGGCGCCGTGCAGTTCAGCGCTGGGCTCGCCGGACGGGGCCCGCTTGACCTCGATGTCGCGCCAGCGCATGCGCCCGCTCCAGCCCGTCCCCAGGGCCTTGAGCACCGCCTCCTTCACCGCGAACCGGCCCGCCAGATGCTGCGCCGGAACCGCCTGCGAGCGGCAGTATTCTGACTCCGCCGGCGTGAACACCCGGTTCAGAAAGCGGGCGCCGTGCCGGTCGAGCACATCCCTGATCCTCGATATCTCGACGATGTCGATGCCGGTGCCCGCAATCCTCAAAGCTTGCTCTCCACACGCCGCACAGCAAGGCCATTATACGGCCCGAGCGCCGCAATTCCAGATGTTACCCCGCGGCCGCGGCGAAACGCGCGTGCGGCGAAACGCGCGGTTGACTTGCGGGGTGTGCGCTGATATGGTCGAGTGTCGCGTTTGAGCCGTTCTGGTATCTGTGTGGGCCCCCGATGCTGGTCGTGCTGGGCGCCATCCTCCTGGCTTCCGCCTTCATATGCTCCGTACTGCTATGCTGGGCAATCCGCTGTGCGGCGCGCCGCGTCGGCTTCGTCGACCGGCCCGGCGCCAGGAAGATCCACAGCGAGCCGGTCGCTCTTGGCGGCGGCATCGCCTTGTTTCTCACCACGGCGGGGATAGTGGGTGCGGGCGTGGTGTTCGCCCTGATCCAGCGCGGAGACGTGATGACCTGGCCGCCCCGGGTCATCCAGGACCACATCCCGCGAATCCTGGCGCGCACGTCGCTGGTGTTCTACATCTTGGCGGGCGGCGCGGTGATGTTCGTGCTTGGCTTCCTGGACGACGTCCGGCAGCTCTCGCCGTGGACCCGGCTGGCCGTGCAGACGCTGGTCGCGGCCCTGCTGTGCGTGTCGTCGGATGAGCTTCGCGTCACCGCCTTCGTGGCCCACAAAGGGGTCTCCTTCATCTACACAATCCTGTGGGTCGTGGGCATTACCAACGCGTTCAATTTGCTGGACAATATGGACGGCCTGAGCGCGGGGGTGGCGGCGATCGCGTCGCTGTTGTTCATCGTCGTGGCGGTCATCACCCAGCAGTACTTCCTGGCCGCCATGCTGCTTGTGTTCCTGGGGGGCCTGCTCGGGTTCCTGGTGTTCAACTTCCCGCCGGCCAGTCTGTTCATGGGCGACGCCGGCAGCATGTTCATCGGCTACCTCTTGGCGATGCTGACCGTCCTGTTCACGTTCTACGTGCCCAACCGGGGGTATAATCCCTTCTCCGCTTTGCTGGTGCCGGTGGTGATCCTGGCCGTTCCGATCTACGACACGATCTCGGTGGTAGTCATTCGGCTGGCGCAAGGGAAATCGATCTTCGGCGGCGACAAGAATCACTTCTCTCACCGGCTCGTGGCGCTCGGCATGTCGAAGCGGGCGGCGGTGCTGACCATTTACCTGGTGACGCTGTGCACCGGGCTGCTGGCGCCGCTGCTGTTGCGGCTCGAAACGGCGATGTCCCTCCTCGTGTTTGCGAACGTCGCCGTGATGCTGGCGCTCATCTGGCTGCTGGAGCACGTCGGGCGGCGCGGCCGCAACAACCAGGGGAACGCGAATTGAGCGCCCGAAGGATCGTCGGCCAGCCCGCCCCGGCTTCGCGGGTCGCGTTCGGAATTCGGGCGGCGTCGCTCTTCCTTTTGATCACGTCCGGGGTGATGCTGCCGCTGGTGACCACGGCGGGGCTGTCCATTCAGCTCCTGGTGCTTTCGCTCGGCATTGCGGGCGCGTTCTTCTGGGTTCTCAGCACGATATTCGATCGGCATGTCGTGCTGCCCTGGGCGTGGCTGGCGGCGGGCGGCATGCTGGCCCTCGGGGTCGGGCTGATCTCAGGCTTATTCTCCGGCTGCCCGCAGGCGTCGATCACCACGCTCCTGAGGTGGCTGGCCTACGCGGCCGTGTTCCTGTTGGCGGTATGGGTTGGATCGAGCGCGTCCGCGAGGCGCCTGGCGGTGCGGGCGCTCTGCGCCGGCGCGCTCCCCATCGCGCTGTACGGGGTCCTGCAATACGCGGCCGTACTCGACCTGCTGAGATTGCAGATTGAGTCCGACAAAGACAAGGCCCTCGCCCAGGTCGGCGCGACGGAGCAAGACTACTACGCTCTGCTCCAGCGCACCAGGAGCAAGCGGGTGTTCGCGACATTCGCTCTGCCGAACAGCCTGGCCGGGTTTCTTCTGATCGTCATCCCGCCGTCCGTCGCGCTGCTCGTTCTGGCCAGGCGACTGCCGGCGCGCATCGTTCTGGGCGCTTCCGTGCTGGCGATGTTGCTCGGCTTTTTCCTCACGTTTTCCAAAGGAGGCTGGCTGGCCGGGGCGCTGGTGCTGCTGTTGTTCTTCTTGACGCAGGGGTGGGGCTGGCTGAAGCGCCACTGGGTAGCGGCCGGCGCAGTCGTGTTGGCGGCCGTCCTGGCCTTCTCGGCCGGGGTGCTCTCATCGCCGACGCTCCGCGGGCGGATTGTGTCGATGCGGCGCGAGCTGGCGGGGTCGGCGCGGGTCCGCACGCAATACTGGACCGCGGGGCTGCCCATGTGGGGCACGCGCCCGGTGCTCGGTGTCGGCCCAGGGAACTATGCGAACCATTACATGATCCACAAGTCCGTCGCTGCGGAAGAGGTGAAGAGCGCCCACAACGACTACCTGCAAATCCTGGCCGAGTGCGGTCCCTTCGCGCTGATCGGCTACGCCGGGTTCTGGCTGTTGGTGCTTTGGGGTTCACTGCGGCACCGGGCGGATCAGGCGCCGCAGCCCCCGCGGCGCGCGGCGTTCGTGCCTTCGTCGGCGCTGGTCATCGTGGCCGCGCTGGTTGGGATTGCAGGCGCCGACTTCTTCGCCAACCCGTGGTCAATCACGCCGGAGACCTACGTCCGCTTGGCCACCACGGGGTTGTTCGGGGCGCTGTGGTGGCTGGCATATCGCGCATCGGCGGGCGCCTCAATGGAGTCGGGGCGCGTCATTGGCACCGGTCTGACGTTCGGCATCCTGGGCTTTGTGCTGCACTCGTTCATTGACCTGGACCTGTACGTGGATGGGGTGGGCTACTTGGCATTCATCGCCGCCGGTCTCGCTGCGGCCCCGTGGATTCGGCGGAAGACGGTGCGGCTGGACGGGCGGCTCCAGTTGACCGTCCTGTTGGCGGTGACCGTCGCCGGCCTGGCGGTGTTCTGGGTGGTTTCGCGCGTGTCCGAGGCGGATTCTTACCGCGTCCGTGGCCGCGGCCTGGTCCGGCGTTCGCTGGCGGAACCATCGGGCATCGCGCAACTCCGGCAATCCTTACGGGAAGCCCGCGGCGCGTTGGAGCGATCCTGTCGAGTGAACCCCTATGATCACGTGGCGTGGGCGGATCTTGCGGATTGCTGCCAGCGCGAGTTCGCGCTCAGCGGCGACAGCTCGGACCTCGAAAGGGCGATCGAGGCGTGGAAGAACGCCATCCGGCGCAATCCGGCGTTTCCCGAGTACCACGCGCACCTGGCCCGGCTGTTTCGCCGCGTTGCGGCCGGACGAAGCGAACTCCTCAGCGACCACGTCGACGAGTACCGGCGGAGGGCGGAAAAGCTGCCACTCCCCTCCCCTGACCCGGAGGTCCTCACCCCGGCGCTGGTGGAGTCCTACCTGGCAACGGTGTGCGCCCCGACCAAGCCACAGTACAGGATTCTATACGGCGAGATGCTGCGGCTCGCGGGGCGCGGAGTCGAGGCCCGGGGGCAATTCCAGACGGCATTGGACCTGAACGGCGCGATGATCAAGGGCCGGGCGCCTCACCGGCAGCGCCTTACCGAGGAACAGGTCAACGCCCTCAAGACCAAGCTCGGCTTGACCAGCCCTCCCAGGGGTGCTATAATCCAGAAATAAGGCGGTCTTGGGGCTCATGGTGGTGGCGAAATCAAACGTTGTGACGTGCGTTTTGGCCGCGCTGTGCTGCGGCTGCGCGACGCCAGGCGGGCGTGCCTACGTCGACGCGGACGCGGAGTTCCGGCGAGCCGAGGATCTCCGCCTCGCCGGCAAGCACGTCGCCGCCGCGAAGGCATTCGCGCAGTTCGCCAAGCGGCTTGACTACGACAACCGCGCCAACTACGCCCAGTACCTGAGCGGCGAGGCCCACTTCGCCGCAGGGAACCACGCCTCGGCGCTGGCCGCGTTCAACCGGCTGTACCAGCGGTTCCCGTATTCGCCGTATCTCGCCCGGGCCAATGATCGGTGCCTTGCGATCGGCAAGGTGATGTTGAAGGCGGGAAACTCGCGCGCGGTCGAGGTGCTGGACAATGTGGCCGCCCGCGCTCCGTACACCAGGACGGCGGCCGAGGCCCACATGCTGCTGGGCACGTATCATTACCAACGGGGCCGGTTCGACCAGGCGAAGTTCGAGTTCGATTCGATCATCGCGCAGAACCGGAGAGGCGCCTACCCGAGGGCGGAGCTGAGCGCGGCACTCAGCGAGTACCGGCAGATCGACCGGCCGGCCAGGAACCTGGAGCGCCTCGAGGCGGCCCGCCAGCGCATCGTCAGGCTTCGGAAGCAGGCGCTGAGCGAGAACGACGAGCGCTTGGCCAAGAAATACCTCCAGGAGATCGTCGATCTTGGCGCCGAACGACACCTGCTGATGGCGGTCTTTTATCTGAAACAGGGCACCATCGATCCGGCGCTGGCGCACCTGAACGAGATCGTCGCGAAGTTCCCCACTTCGCGCCACCGGACCCGAGCGGAAAACGAGGTCCGGTTCATCCAGGAGGTCCGCAAGGCAGCGAAATGAGAACGCGGCCACATTCAGGCACCGCCCTCGTCATCGCCGTTGTGATCGCCTTGCCCGGCTGCAAGGGGTACTCGCACGGATTCGCCATGCCGCGCGGCGCGGAGGACGTGAGAACGGTCGCGGTCGAGATGTTCAAGAATAAGACGCTCTACACCGACGTAGAGTTCGAGTTCACGGACGCGCTGCGGAAGGAGATTTCCGCCAAGACGCGCCTGAAGATCGCGCCGCGAGACAAGGCCGACGCGCTAGTGACCGGCTCGATCGAATCCTACCGCCAGGTGGTGCTGCGAGAGCTCGAGACCGATGCAGTCGCCCGATACTCGGTCGTGGTGACCGTGAGCTACAAGTTCATCCGGCTGCCGTCACGGGGCGAGCGGCCTCGGGTCATCCGGTCGAGCCGGAAGCTGTCGCGATCGGCGGACTACGAGGTGCGGTCACGATTCCGCGAGCCGGAGGCGCGCGCCGAAGTGATCCGAAGGGCCGCCCGTAAGGTCGTCAGCCATATCTTTGAGACCTGGTAAGGAGCAGAGAGCTTGCCCGATCCGACGAACGATCCCCGTCAGCGCCCGCAGGGCGACAAGCCAAGGGGGCGGTTCTTCAAGGGCTGGGTCTTTTGGGTTCTGATCCTCCTCATGGTGTTCGTGTTCTACAACCTCAGCGCAGACTCGTTCGTCAAGTACAAGGAGCTCGATCAGTACGAATTCATCCGCGACATCGAGACAGGCCGCGTCGCGAAGTTGACGGTCAAGGCCGACTACTGGGAAGCGGAGCTGCGCGCGGGAGAGGGCGACTTCTGGCCCTACGGAGAGGAGTTCAAGGCCACCCGCTTCAAGACGCCGTACAGCCCCGACTCGACGGAGGCGGCGGAGATCTACGCCGCCCGGAACCGATACAACGCCCAACCCGAGGTCCAGGCGGGCAAGAAGCCGGCCATCAAGCTTCTGAATGAGACGTCGTCGGGCCGGATGTGGAGTTTCCTGCTGAGAATGCTGCCGTGGGTGCTCGTCCTCGGCGCGCTGTACTTCTTCTTCTTCCGCCACATGCGCGCGCCGGGCGGGCAGAGCATCCTTTCCTTCGGCAAGAGCCGCGCCAAGCTCGCCCGCCGAGAGCACGTCAAGGTGACGTTTGACGACGTGGCCGGGATTGACGAGGCGAAGGAAGAAGTACAGGAGATCGTGGACTTCCTGAAGAGCCCGGACAAGTTTCGCCGGCTGGGCGGGCGGCTGCCGCGCGGCGTCCTGCTGGTCGGCGCGCCGGGCACCGGGAAGACCCTGCTCGCCAAGGCCATCTCGGGCGAGTCCGACACGCCGTTCTTCTCCATCAGCGGGTCCGATTTTGTGGAGATGTTTGTCGGCGTCGGCGCGTCGCGCGTGCGGGACCTGTTCCAGCAGGCCAAGACCAGCTCGCCCTGCATCATCTTTCTCGATGAGATCGACGCCGTCGGCCGGTTGCGTGGAACCGGCCTGGGCGGCGGACACGACGAGCGCGAACAGACTCTCAACGCCATCCTCGTCGAGATGGACGGGTTCGAGAGCGACGACGCGGTAATTATGGTCGCCGCGACGAACCGGCCCGACGTCCTCGACCCGGCGCTGCTTCGTCCGGGCCGTTTTGACCGCCAGATCGTGGTGGACCTGCCCGACATCAAGGGGCGCGAGGCCATCCTGAAGGTCCACGCCAAGAAAATCGTCTTGAAGTCCGAAGAGGACCTGAAAGACATCGCCCGCAGTACCCCTACCTTCTCCGGCGCCGACCTCGAGAATCTCATCAATGAGGCCGCCATATTGGCGACCATGCGGGACCGCGACGCCGTCGAGCTGGCCGACTTCGAAGAGGCCCGCGACCGCGTGATGTGGGGCCGCGAGAAGCGAAGCAAGGTGATCGATCAGCGCGAGCGGGAGATGATCGCGTACCACGAGGCCGGCCACGCCATTGTCGCCCACCTGCTGCCGGACCACGAGCCGCTTCACAAGGTCGCCATCATTCCGCGCGGGATGGCGCTCGGCTCGACCATGCACCTGCCGAAGAAGGACTCCTACATGTTCGGGAAGCGCAAGGCGCTGGCCGCGATCTGCACGTTGATGGCCGGACGCGTGGCGGAGCAGTTGTTCTGCGACGACATCCAGGCCGGCGCGTCGTCCGATCTTAAACAGGCCAGCGAACTCGCCCGGCGCATGGTGACCCAGTGGGGAATGAGCGACGAGCTCGGCCCGGTGGTCTACCGCGATGCCGAAGAACACCTGTTTCTGGGTCGGGAGATCGCACGCACCATACAGGTCAGCGCGAAGATCTCGGAGAAGATCGACGCGGAGATCCGGAAGATCATCGACGAGTGCACCGAGCGGGCCCGCGAGATCCTCAGTAGCCAGCCCGACCGGGTCAAGGCCGTGGTCGCGGAGTTGCTCGAGCGCGAGGTCCTGACCGCCGACCAGGTCGACCTGATCATGCGCGGCGAGGAGCTTCCGGACGCGGAGGAAGCGCTGCCAGAGGCGCCGGTCGAAGAACCCGCGGAAGAGGCCCCGGCGCCCGAAGAGCAGCCGGCCGACAACCCGGCTGTCGGCCCGGAGATCGGCCCCGCCCCGGCCAAGTGACCGCACGCAATTTCGTCACTATTGAGGCAAAAGGCGTCAGGACCCTTTTTCGGAGCACAACTCGGGATTCAATCGCACAGTGTCGCCCGAAAAAGGGTCCTGACACCTTGTTGCCCAAGTGGCTGAAGTGTTACACTCCGTGAACATCAATAGGGAGCGCGTCCGTTGCTGTGGGCGCCCACAATCTCAAAGACCGCGCTGACGCTCAACCCGCTAGTCACCGGGTGGGATGACGCTTGGCGGCCCACCCGGCTCGAGCTGAATGACGGCACCACTATCGCGGGCGCCCCGGATGAGGTGCGGGCCGAGACCAGAGCGCTGGGCGGCGAGCGCGCCGCCTTGGCTGCCGCCGCTCTGGATGCGTTCTGCCGGTGTGAATTCAAAGTCCCCTCCCCCGCCGGTCCCCTGGCCTGTGGCCGCGGGACGCTGGTGATGGGTATCATCAACACCACGCCCGACTCCTTTGCCGACGGTGGCCAGTGGCTGGATAAGGATAAGGCCGTCGAACACGGGCTGCGGCTGGCGGAGCAGGGTGCCGACCTGCTCGACGTGGGCGGCGAGTCGACGCGCCCCGGGGCGGAGTCCGTTCCGGCAGAAGAGGAACGACGCCGGACCGAGCCGGTCATCGCCGAGCTGGTGAAGCGGTGTAACGTACCCCTGTCCATCGACACGATGAAGGCCGACGTGGCGGCGGCGGCGCTGGATGCGGGCGCCGCCATCGTGAACGACGTGAGCGCGCTCCGCGACCCCGACATGGCGCCCACCGTCGCGCGGGCGAATGCCGCGCTCATCCTGATGCACATGCAGGGCGAGCCGCGGACCATGCAAAAGGCCCCGGCATATCAGAACGTGCTGCGCGAGATCGCGCTGTACCTGCGTCACGCGATGGCCAAAGCCGCGGAGGCGGGGGTGGACCCCGGCCAGATCATTGTGGACCCGGGCATCGGCTTTGGGAAAACGCTCGAGCACAACACCGAGATCATCCGTCGGCTTCCCGTGCTCGCCACTCTCGGCCGCCCCATCCTGATGGGCTGCTCGCGGAAGTCGCTCATTCAGCACGCCCTGGGGCTGTCGCTCGATCAGCGCCTCAACCCCACCCTGGCCCTAAATGTCTTGAGCATTGCAGGGCGAGCGTCTATAATCAGAGCCCACGACGTCAAAGAGGCGGCCGAGGCGGCCGCCATGGCCGATGTGACCCTCTTCGGCAAGCGGCGCACGTGTGAGGAAACCTGACCGTGGGCCAAATCCTTGGCTGGCGAGCACTGATCGAGATTGCCCTGCTGGCGATCCTGATTTATCCCGTGCTGGCGTTCCTGCACGGCACGCGGGGCGCGGGGATCGTCCGGGGGGTGACGGCTGTTCTGGTCATTGTGGCAGCCCTCGCCGTCGGCCTGGCCGGATCGCTCAAGCTCCCCGTGCTGGACTGGATCATCACGAACGTGCTGGGCTATCTTGTGATTGCGCTCATCGTCATCTTCCAGCCCGAACTGCGCAGCGTACTGGTCCGGGTCGGCCAGAGCCCGGTATTCACGAGTTTCGTCAAAGAGCGCTGGGACGTCACCGATCAGATCGCGAAGGCGGTGATGGCTCTGGCGCGAGAACGGACCGGAGCGCTGGTGGCGATACAACGTTCCGTGGGGCTGAAAACGTACACCGAGGGTGGGGTCCGGCTGGACGCCGCCGTCTCGACAGAACTGCTGATGAGTGTGTTCAAGAAGGGGTCGCCCCTCCATGACGGGGCAGTGATCATTCGAGGTGACCGGGTCGTCGCGGCGGCCTGCCTGTTTCCACTATCCGAGAACCCGAACCTGGACACCCGCCTGGGCACGCGCCACCGGGCGGCCGTCGGCCTGGCGGAGGAGTCCGACGCGGTGGCCATCGTGGTGTCCGAGGAGACCGGCGACGTATCAATCGCACAGGACGGCTCCCTGACCCGCAAGGTCGACGCGAAAACGCTCGCGAAACTGCTGCGCGCTATCTCATCCGAGGAAGGGTTCCAGGCGACGCCGGTGGAGGAGCTGACTTGAACAAGGTCCTCGAAATCTGCCTGGCGAACAAGTGGCTCAAGCTCCTGTCCCTGGCGCTGGCCGTGGTCATCTGGGTGTACGTCAGCCGCAAGGCCTACGGCACGAAGGACGTGGTCGACGTCCCCCTGGTTCTCACCGGGTACGGGGAGAACTTCATTCTGGCGCAGAGCTGGGAGAAGGTGACGCTGAGCCTGCGCGGCCCGGCGGGCGCGATGGACCAACTTCGGACCGACGTCCTTGTGGCGGAGTTGAACATCGAACTGAAGGGCAAACTTCCGGACATGTCCGAGGCCAAGCAGCCCGTATCCGTCGAGATCCCGGTCGCCGGATCGGACATCCGCAACCTGCCGGACAGCGTTACGGTGGCCGACCTGCGGCCCCGCAAGGTCCGCGTCAGGCTGGATCAGATCGTCGAGAAGCGGCTGACCGTCGTGGTGGACGAGACCGTCCTCATCGGCAAGGTCAAGAAGGGCTTGCGCCTGCTCAAGAGCTATCCCTCCAAGAAGCACGTGATGGTGAGCGGGCCGAAGAGCGTGCTGGACCGCATGGAAACCATCCGGCCGCGGCCGTTCGAGATCGAGGACCTGGAAGTCAGCACCCAGCAGCCCCGCCGCCTCGACACCCGGGCCGAGATCAACGGCAAACAGATCGACTGCCTCAAGCCGGAGCCGGCCCGGATCGAAGTCTGGATCGACATCGAGCCCATCGGGAAGACGCTCAAGATCAAGGACGTGCCGATCGAGATTCACGGCCTGCCCGGTTTCGTCTACACCGTGCTCGACGAGAAGAAGGCGAATCCGTACGTCAAGATCCCGGAGGTGGAAATCCAGGGGCCGGAGAAGCTGCTGGAGAAGCCGATGCTGCGGGCGTTCATCGACCTGACCGCCATGAAGGAGCCCGAGAAAACCGTCAGGGTGCAGTTCTCCGTGGCGGAGAAGATCGAGGTCCGCACCAAGGCGCCCGACGTAGTGGTCGTCCGGACCAAGGCGGAAAAGTCCGGCTGAAAGAGCGGAGAGGAATGGACAGGGAAAAGATCAAAGCGGGCGTGGTGCTGATGCTGGAGGGCATCGGGGAGGATCCCAATCGTGAGGGGCTCAGGGAGACTCCCGAGCGCGTCGCCAGGATGTGTGAGGAGATCTACGGGGGCATGAGTGTCGACCCGGCAGAGTTCATCCGGACGCTTGACTCCGACCCGCACGACGAAATCGTCCTGGTGAAGAACATCCCCTTCTATTCGATGTGCGAGCATCACTTGCTGCCGTTTCTGGGGGTGGCGCACGTCGCCTATCTCCCCAGCGCCAAGCTGATGGGCCTGAGCAAGCTCGCCCGGATCGTAGACCTGTACTCGCGGCGGCTGCAGATCCAGGAGCGCCTTACCACGGACGTCGCGGAATGCATCATGCGGTCGATCAACCCGCGCGGGGTGGTCGCCGTGATCGAGGCGGAGCACCTGTGCATGACGATGCGCGGCGTCAAGAAACCTGGGGCGAAAACGGTGACGTCGGTCGTCCGCGGCATTTTCCGCGAGAACCCGTCAACCAGGGCCGAAGCAATGTCCCTCATCACGGGAGCCAAATCGTGAAAGACATTCTGGAAAGGGCGAAGGAGTTGGGCCAGGCCATTGCGGCGT
>CAZDHT010000090.1:0-17163 GCA_964505325.1 uncultured Planctomycetota bacterium
GTACGAGGACACCCCCCAGTCTCACATATTGTGGTAACTGGAGTCAAGTGCATAGCCCTTTTAGGCATTGATTCGTCATTACTCATTCGTCATTCCGCACTTACCGGGACAGACCGCGATGAACCTAGCGTTGTAGCACTAGGTGCTGTCCGATTTACTCTTCTCAAGGAGTTTCTTGATGGTCTCCTTGAGTTCGGTAAGGTCGGAGGTCTTGATCACGTACGCATCCGCCGACCAGCTAAGGAAGTTGTCCTTGTAGGACGCGTAGGCGGTGTTGAGGATGACCGGCAGCTTGTTGTGCTGAGTGAGTATGCGGCCCATCGCCTCGATGCCGTCCATGCCGGGCATGCTGATGTCCATGACCACGATGTCGGGCTGAACCTTGCTGACCATCTCAACTGCTTCGCGGCCGTCCTTCGCCAGTGCGACCTCGTAGCCGTCTGCCTGGAGTTCTCCCTGGTACAGCATGGCTTGATGCTCATCATCCTCGACCAACAGGATCTTGCTCATTGTGTGCCTCCTTGTGCGCCAACATCTGCCTCGTCTCCGGCTCCAGTCGAGCGCGCCTCGCTCTTCTCGAGCGCGGCCATGCGTTTGCGCGATGTGACGGGGACGTCGGCAGGCAGACAGATGGTGAACGTGGTTCCGACCCCCAGTCTGCTCTTCACCTCGATGTCGCCGCCATGATCCACGATGATCTTCTTGGTCACGGCCAGGCCGAGGCCGGTCCCGTCGGGGCGCGTGGTAAAGAAGGGATCGAACAGGTTGGGGATCATGTCTTCCGCTATGCCCTTGCCGGTGTCGCTGATGTCGATCCAGATAAGCCCGTTCTCGAGCCGGCTGCTCACGCTGATCTGGCCGTCGGTGCCGATTGACTCGGCGGCGTTTTTCAGGATGTTCAGCAGCGCTTGTTTGACCTGCTCCGCGTCGACCATGACGAGAGGCAGGCCGCGCTCCAACCGTTGGGACAGGGCAACGCCCAACGATGTGAGTTGGTCGTTCAGCAGAACGCAGGTGTTCTGGATGACCTGGTTGATCTTGGTCGGGCGTTTCCACGGGGCGGAGGGCTTGCTGAAGTCCATCACGTTGGCCAGGATCTTCTCGAGCCGCCGCACCTCCTCGATGATGATGTCGATGCTCCGCGCGCTGGGGTGGCCCGCGTCGAGCTGCCGCTTCATGCTCCGGGCGAAACCGCCAATGGTGACCAGCGGATTCCGGATCTCGTGGGCCACGTGCGCGGCCACCTCTCCCACGGCGGCGAGCTTCTCCGACTGCACCAGCTTGCCCTGGGTCTCGCGCAGCTCGCGGTAGGCTTCCTGCAGCTTGCCGATCTGCTTGTGCAGCGCGTCGTACGCCTCGGCGTTCTCGATGGCCAGGCCGACGTGGTTCGCAAAAATCATCAACAGCTCGATCTGGTCCGCCGCGATCGGCTGGCCGGCATAGATGTTGTCCACGACGATGGCGCCGACCGCCTCGTCCTTGGCGATCAGCGGCACGCAGACGAAGGCGTTGGCGCCGACGATCGACTGAAACTCCTCGCTGACCCGGTCGTCGTTGTAGGCATCAGTGACCTGGACGGGGGTTTTGTCGCGAACGGCGCGGACCACCAGCTCGTCGGAGTCGAGCGGGAACTTGAGCCGGGCCGCGATATGATACAGCGGCATCTCTTCATCGGGCCGGCCGTCATCGGCATCCCGCAGGAGCTCCTTGAGAGACTTGTTCTCCTCGCTCATCTGCTGCCAGATGCGGTACGCATCTTCCTGGTCTTTGGGGCCGATCGCGAGGCGGCCCTCCAGGCAGTTGGTGGCCTTGTTGACCATCAGCAGGACGGCGCGGTTGAAGCCCAGCGCGTGACCCGACGTCGTGCAGGTCAGCACAAGCCGCAGCAGCCGCTTCAGGTCGAGGGTCGTCTGCACCGCCTCGTTGACCTGCCTGAGCATCGAGAGCTGGTAGGCGTGCTCCACGGTCTGCGTGACGTCTTCGAGCATGATCATCGCGCACTGCTGCGTGCTCAGGCCGACGGATGATACGTGAAGGTTGAACAGCCGGTCCACGACGGGCGGAATGACCCCCTTCACGTTCGGCATGGACGCCGGCTCGCCCGTATCCAGGACCGACCGGATGGTCTCCGCCAGGCCGCCCTCGCGCAGAAACCACGTGCTGAACATCTCAGTGATGTCTCTGCCGACCAGTTCGTCCTTGCTCTTCCCACGGAGCTTGCAGTACGTCTCGTTGACGATCTGCACCCGCATGTCCGTGTCGGTCACCACCAGCGCGGTGGGCATATTCGCAATGATGTTCTCATTGAACTCCTTGAGCAGCCGCGTCTCCTCGTACAGCCGCGCGTTCTCAATCGTCTGGGCGATCTGGGCGGCAAACGCTTCGAGTGCGCTCACGTCCTCCTCGTCAAAAGCGTCGGTCTCCCTGCACTCCACGTTGATCACGCCCAGCACGTTGTCGCCCGCCTTGATCGCCGTGCACAGCTCCGATCCCATTGCGGCCTCGCCGGGGAAGGCGATAACGCGCCGCGGCTCCTGAGACGCGTCATTGACCAGAATCGTCTGGCCTGTCGCCACACAGGCGCCCACGAGCCCGACGCCGATCTTCTGCCGGTATCCCACGGTAGTGAGCTCACGGTAGGCGCCCGCCTGCGCCATCAGCACCACGTCGCCCGCGCTGTCATCGACCAGAAAAACGCTGGCGTCGTAATAGCCGAAGTAATGGTGAATGGAGCTCGTGACGGAGTCGAGCACGTCGACCATGTCGAACTGCGCCATCGCCTTGCGGCTGATCTCGTCGATGATGGCCAGCTTGCCGTGCCGTTTCTTGAGCTCGCTGAGATGCTTCTGCCGCTCGAGCGCCCCGGTGAACTGCTCCGCGATCAACTCAAGAAAGCTCAGGTTGTCCCCGGAGTAGTCCTGTTCCTCCCGGCTGGCAAGAATGAGAACGCCCACCACCCCTTCTCGGCCGATCATGGGGACGAGGGCGCAGGAACGCATGCCCTCGTAGGCGAGCTGCTCTTCCTCGGGGAAGGACCGTTCGCCGTCCAGCCGGCGGCGCACGTACGGATTGCGGGTTGTGACGACCGACAACACCGCAGAATCCGCCAGCGGGAAAGCCTGCCAGCGACCGTCGCCGGGCGAAGCACCCGAAGTACTGTCCCGGCTGGCGGAGGCGACGATCCTATAGATATTCCTGGGCCACTCGATGACCGCGACGGCAATCCGGTCAAACGACATGAAGCGGGCCACTTCGAACCCCACCACCTGGAGCACGCTGTCGAGGTCATCGCTCGACACAATAGCGGTGGTCGTTCGGACCAGCGAGGCGAGCCGTTCAGACTTGTCCTGCAGCGCCCGCTCCAGATGCCCGACGACCTCCGCCATCGGATCGCCCCCCGGCTGGTCCATAGTATCTCCGCTGTTCAAGTCGCCCATACCTGGTCTCTGGCAACAGTGAAGCCTTTCCCTCCGCGCAGTACCCCTATAAGTTTATATCATATTTGCCGCGTCCGTCAATGAAATCTGCCGATCGCCTACGCGCTCCCCCGACCCTTGGCCAGGGCCTTCTCGTACAAGGCCACGTATTCCGCCGCGCTGCGGCGCCACGACCAGTCCTGGGCCATTCCGTGGGCGATCACCTTCTCCCAGTCACCCGGCCTCGCATATGTCTCGACGGCGCGCTCGATCGCGATCAGCAGCTCGACCGGGTTGTACCTCTCGAACACAAAGCCCGTGGCGGTGCCCGCCGACAGCGTCTCGGGGTCACAATCCACAACCGTGTCGGCCAGGCCGCCCGCCGCTCGCACCACCGGCACGGCGCCGTACTTCAGGCTATACAACTGGTTCAGCCCGCACGGCTCGTAGTGCGAGGGCATCAGGAACATGTCACAGCCCGCCTCGATCTCGTGTGCGAGCCGATTGTCGAACGTCAGATTAACCGCCAGTTGGTCGGGGTACTTCTGCGCGGCCGCCGCGAACAGGTCGTGGTACTTCTTGTCCCCCGTGCCCAGCAGCACCATCTGCACGCCGAGAGCCATGATGTCATCGAGCGCGATCCCCAAGATGTCGAACCCCTTCTGCGGGGTCAGGCGCGATATCAGGCCGAGCAGCGGCGTGCCCTCGCGCTCGGGCAAGTTCTGCGACGCCAGCAACGCCTTCTTGCATGCGGCCTTGCCGGACAAGTCGTCCGCGAAGTACTTCGCGGGAATCAGATCGTCGAGCTCCGGATCCCATACGCTGTAGTCGACCCCGTTCACGATGCCGTACAGGTCGTCCGACCTCTTGATGAGGACGCCCTCGAGGCCGCAGCCGAACTCCTCGGTCTGGATTTCCTTCGCGTACCGGCGGCTTACCGTGTTCAGCACGTCCGCAAAAACCAGCCCCCCTTTCAGGAAGCTGAGCTTCCCGTAGAACTCGAGTTGGCGCCAGTTGAACAACTCCCAGTCCAGCCCGGTCAGCTTCATGTCCCAGTGCCAGAAGAGGCCCTGATAGCCCAGGTTGTGAACTGTAAAGAGTGTGCGGGCGCGTGAAGCCGCCCTGCCCTTTGCGTATAGCGTCTTGACGTAGACCGGCACCAGCCCCGTCTGCCAGTCGTTGCAGTGAACGACGTCGGGTTCGATGCCGAGCGCTTCCACCGCCTCCAAAGCTGCCCTGGAAAGGAATACGAACCGCTCGCAGTTGTCCCTGTAATCGGCCCGGGTCTCTGGCTCGACGTATAGCTCCTCCCGGTCGTAGTAGTCGTCGTTCCCGATCAAAAGCACGCGTACTTCCGAACGCTCCAGCCGACTCTCAAAGACCCGGCCCGTCACGATCCGGTCCATGATGGGCACAGAGACGGTCTTGCCCGTGTCGGCGATCTCCTGTCCGCACTGCCTGGCGCGACGGTAAAACGGCAGGATGACGGTAACCGTATGTCCCAGTTCGGCAATGAAGCCCGGAAGCGAGCCAGCCACGTCGGCGAGGCCGCCGGTCTTGGCAAACGGTGTGACCTCCGGGGACATGTATACGATGTTCATACCCTTGATTCCTGCGTTAGTGCCGTAGACGCCGAGCGACCGCTATCGAACGGCCTCCCGCAGGTACTCGGCGCTGGTCTCCGGCGGCACCGGATTGATGTACAGCCCAGTCCCCCACTCGAAGCCCGCCACCCGGGTGAGCCGGGGTATGATCTCGATATGCCAGTGGTAGTGTTCGAGCCCGCCACCCTCGATGATGGGGGGCGGTCCCAGCGCACCGCGGAACACTTCCGCATCCTGGACCCTGAAAGGGGCCGAGTGCACGATGTAGTTGTACGGGGGCGCTTCGAGCGTCGCCTCCAGGCGCCGCAACGTGTCCAGCAGCACGGCGGCCAGGCGGTTGATCTGGTGAGAGGTGATCCGCTCGAACTGGGATTCGTGCCGCGTCGGGATCAGCCAGGTCTCAAATGGGAACCGCGACGCGAACGGCTCGAACACAAGGAAGTCCGGGTCGTCAATCACCACCCGAACGCCCTGCTCGTGCTCCTGGCGCACGATATCGCAGAAGATGCACCGTCCCCTGAAATTGTAGAACTCCAGCGCGCCGCGAAGCTCGCGAGCGATGACGTTGGGCACCACCGGCGTCACGATGAGTTGCGAGTGGCTGTGCTCCAGCGACGCGCCGGCGGCCGAGCCGACGTTCTTGAAGACGATTCCAAACTTGAACCGCGGATCGCCCATCAGATCGTTCAGCCGGTCTTTGTAGGCGCGGATCACGTCGGCAAAGCGCTCGGGAGACAAGCTCGTCGGCGAGACGATGTGCTCGGGGGCCTCGATGATGATCTCGTGGGCGCCAATGCCCTGCATCCGGTCGTACATCCCGACGCCTTTCTTGTCGAGGTCACCCTCAATTCGCAGCGCGGGATACTTGTTCGACACGACGCGCACCCGCCAGCCGGGGGTGTCAGGTTGCGTACCGGGCTCGCGATAGGCCAGCACCTCGGGCGGGGTCTTATCCTCGTGCCCTTCATCGAACGGGCAGAACCCGCCCCTGGGCGTGGTTGGCTCGTGGTGAAAGTCCGACGGCCGGCTCGCCCGTTCCGCCGCGATGATGTTCCATCGCCCCAGGATCGGATCACGGCGCAGTTCCGGCATCCCGCAATCTCCAGCCAGTCGGGTCAGGCGACGAAATACGCGGGTCAGCAGGCATATATTCTCGGTTATCTCCCCAGCCAGTTCAAACACAATTAGGGAGGCAACAGCCGGCGACGCGGGGCTCAGTCGGGCAGTTCGCCGGGGATGACCGCACCATGCTGCCGCAGCAGGTCATGGATTTGCGCCATCGGCAATCGCTCAGCGTCGCAGCCTTCTCGGGCAGACAGCGCGGCCATCGCGCCGGCTGCCTGGCCCGTCGCCATGCACGTCGCCTGCACGCGGTATGCCGAATTGGCCAGTTGGTCGCCCGAGATACAGCGGCCCGCGACGATGACGCCGTCGACACCCTCGGGCAGCATGGCACCACGGGGGATCGTGGGCACGATGCCTTCGTCCAGCGCCCACCCCTTGATGCCGTGAGGCAAGTGCAGGTCGATCGGGTAGAAGCTGTAGCAGACCGCGTCGTCCCACAGCCGTCCGCCGGTGTAATCGTCGAGCGCAATCGTCTTCCGGCCGCGGATGGTGACCGTCTCGCGGATGCCGCACTCGGGGGCGACGCAGGTGAAGTGGAAGTTCTCCAGCCCCGGCTGGGCGCGGAAGAAGCGATAGAGCCGCATCAGCGCCCGCCTGCCCTCTATCTCCGCCTCGGTCTTACCTTCGCTGGTCTCGGCGTCAATGTCGCAAACGTGCGTCCGGTTCCCGCCGTACGTACCCAGCCACGCCCGGGCCGGCGGGTCGCTCCAGCCGAAGTCCTCGATGTGCACCTCGCCGCGCTCGATCGCCGCCGCCGCGGCCGACTCAATCGCGCCCATATCGAGGTCCTCGAACCGGTATCCCGCCCCGTGCGCGACGATCGTGCCCGGCTGCAGCTCTTCATGACGGACCACGTCGCACCCGGCCAACTGTGCGGCGTTGGCGTCGCCCGTGCAGTCGACGAGCATCTTCGCCGTCACGTCGTGCAGCCCCTCCTTGCCGCACAACGTCAACGTCCAGCCGCCATCGGCCCGTTCCACGGCGCCGAGCATCGTATGGAAGAGCAGCGTAGCTCCCGACTCGAGAACACACTCGTCGGCCAACGCCGCGAACAACGCCATGTCCACCCGAATATGGTGGATCCAGTGCTTCCCGCCGTGGTCCCGCTCGAAGTCCGCCAGCTTCTCGCCGGCCAAGTCGACCGTGGCACGCACCAAGTCCCATCCGATCCCGGCGATGACCTGCTTGCCGTGCGCATGGAACAGGGCGGGGTAGTTCACCCCGGCCGAGGTAATCTGCCCGCCGAGGACACCCGTCTTCTCGACCAGCAACGTTTTCGCGCCGGCGCGGGCCGCCTGCACCGCCGCACAGATCCCCGCCGGCCCGCCGCCGATCACGGCAACGTCGAACTCCTTTTCTCTCATCCGAGCGTCGCTCCTTTCATCGTGACACTTCAGCCATTTGAAGCCTTGCGGTGCAATTTGAGCGCCGCCTGCCACTCCCGCATCTGCACGTCCAGCGCCACGTGGCGAAGCTCAACCGGGTCATCGCTGGTAGATGGGAAGCTGGCGGTACGTAACGGTCATGGCAAGCACGGTCATCGCGGTGGCATAGGCGGGGCCTCCGGAGCGGCCGCGCCACGAGCCATCGGCCTGCTGCGTCTTGAGCATTTCCTTGAACATCGCTTCGGCGAACTGCTCCCAATACTTGTCGCCGAGCTGGAACATGCCCTGCGAGCAGTAGTACAGCGCGTAGTGGAAGTGACTCCGCGCGAGAAACCGGCCTCGGCGGAAGGACTTGAGGATGTAATCGCCGGCCTGGGTGGCAATCTTCTTGCCGTGGTGGCCGCTGAGCTCGAGACAGAGGAGCGCGACCCCGGTGCGGGCGACGCCCGAGCCGGTTCGCGGGCGATAGGCGAAGCCGCCGTCGGCCATCCGGCACCGCATGATGAATTTCACCGCGTCGTCGATGGCCTGTTTCGGCACGGGCGCGCCGTTCAGGCGGGCCGAACGAAGGGCCATGAGCGCCCAGCCGCTGACCGAGATGTCGCTGTCGCGGCTGGTCGGCTTGTAGCGCCATCCGCCCTGGTAGTCGCGCTGCTTCTTGACCTGTTGTGCGGCGAGGATGACTTTCAACGCCTTTGGCAGCGCTTGATCGATCTTCTTCTGCCGCTCGGGGTCCACCATGCCGGAGACCTCCGACAGCAGCAGCGTGGAAATGCAGTGGGAGTACATCCCGCCGCGGCCTGGGCGGCCGTACAGGGTGCCCTCCGGGCGCTGGGTCGCCAGCACGTAGTCGATGCACTTGTTGAGCGCTTCACCGTGGGGGCCGTGCCCGGGCGTGTAACCCTTGGACAGGAAGGCCATGCCGCACAGCGCTACGACCGCGGCGGTCCGCCCGTGCGTGCCGGGGAAGTACCCCTCTCCGGTCTGCGCCTTCGCCAGCCAGTCCAGCGCGCGGTCGACCGCCTCGTCCACCGGCTTCCAGTATTGCGCGAGTCTCGGCGAGGCCGTGTCGGCCGGCGCCGCGACCGGCGCGGCAACGATGAGGATCGCGGCAACGATCCGAAGCGCTGAGCGGCCGATTCGTATCGGGAGTGGGTTCATGACATGCTCGCAGCTCAACGCTGGTAAATCGGCAGTTGACGGTAAACGACGGTCATGGCGAGCACGGCCATGGCGGTCGGATAGGCCCTCGCGCTCCCGTGACGCCACCAGCCTTCCTTCTGCTGAGTCTTCAGCATCTGCTGGTACATTGCCTCGGCGAACTTCTCCCAGTACTCGCCGCCAAGCTGAAACATGCCCTGCGAGCAGTAGTAAATGGCGTAGTAAGGGTGCGCGTCGTGGACGCGCTTGACTCGCTTGATCTGGCCGAGGAGATAGTCGCCGGCCTTGGTGGTGACCTCCTGGCCGTGATGGCCGGTCAGCTCGAGACAAAGGAGTGCCACGCCGGTGCGGGCAACGCCAGGGCCTCCGCCGGGCGTGTAGGCGAAGCCACCGCTCGACTTGTGGCGGCAGTTCAGGATGAATTTCCCCGCGTCGTCGATGGCCTGTTTGCCCACCGGAGCGCCGTTGAGGCGCGCCGACCGAAGGGACATCAGCGCCCAGCCGCTGACAGAGATGTCGCTGTCGCGGCTGTTCGGCTTGTAGCGCCACCCGCCCTGGTGCCTCGGGTGTTTTTTGATCCGCTGGGCGGCCAGGATCACCTGCAATGCCTTCGGCAGCACCTTGTCAATTCTCTTCTGACGTTCCGGCGCCACCATGCCGGAAACTTCCGACAGCAGCAGCGTGGAGATGCAGTGGGAATACATCCCGCCGCTTCCGTAGCCGCCGTCCAGGGCACCGTTCTTACGCTGGTGGGCCAGCACGTAGTCGATGCACTTGTTCAGCACCTCGCCGTACTCGCCGTGGCCTGGGGTGTAGCCCTTGGACAGGAACGCCATCCCGCACAGCGCTACGACCGCGTTGGTCCGGCCGTGCGTGCCGGGGAAGTACCCTTCCTTGGTCTGATTCTTGGCCAGCCAGGCCAGCGCGCGGGCGACCGACTCGTCCACCTGCCGGGTGTATTTGGCGAGGCCGGGCGAGGCGGTATCGGCGCGCGCCGGCGGGGCGGCGAGGAGCAACAAGCCGGCGATGACCCCCAGCAGCGGGGCGATGTTCTTCATCACTTGCTCTCGCTGTGGTTGCTGCCGCGTTTGGCCAGCTCGCGGAAGTAGCGCTTGACCAGTGTGCGATACTCCTGCGGGGCGCGTTCTTGCGCCGCCTGGAGGATCTGATTCCGCAGGTCAGTCGGCAAGCGCAGCCAGTCCTCGGTGGCGATGCCCAGCCGCTTCAGCTTCTCGGGCACTTCTCCCTCGCCGCCATCGACGTATTTCATTCCGCGCGCCCCCTGGCTAGGCGGGCTTATGGTGGATTGGGAGGTCATCGCCGACGTAGGCACTCCGGCCTGCTGGGCAGCCGTCTGAGCGGCTTGAGACAGGGCCTGGGCGGCGGCCTGTGCGGACTGGCTGGCGGCTTGTGTGCTCTGCGCCTGAGCCGCCTGAGACGCCTGATCGAAGGCCCTCGCCAACTGGTTTGCGTCGGGGGCTGGCGCGTTCGCCTGCTGGTTCTGCTGAGCGGCGGCGGCCTGCGCCTGTTGGGCGAGTTGAGTGCCCAGGTTCTGGAGCGCCTGGGCGGCGTTGCTCATGGCGGCGGCGGCCCGTTGCTGGCTCTGGGCGGCGGCGGCCCGTTGAGCCTGAGTCTGCTGACCTCGGCCCCCTGGATGGCCTTGTTCGCCCTGGTGCCCTTGTTCGCCCTGGTGCCCCTGTTCGCCCTGGTGCCCTTGTTCGCCCTGGTGCCCTTGTTCGCCCTGGTGCCCCTGTTCGCCTTGCTCGCCTTGCTCGCCCTGGTGCCCCTGTTCGCCTTGCTCGCCTTGTTCGCCCTGGTGCCCCTGTTCGCCTTGCTCGCCTTGTTCGCCCTGTTCCCCCGCCTTGCCCTGTTCTCCTTGTTTGCCTTGTTCTCCCTGCTCGCCTTGTTCGCCTTGCAGTTGCTCCGTGGCCTTGCCCGCCTCCTGCTCCGCCATTGCGAGCTCGCCGGCAGCCTTTTTCGCCTGCTCCTCTGCCTGGTCGCCCGCTCCCAGTTCCTCTGCCTGTTTCTCCAACTCCTTGGCGTCCTTGGCCAGTTCCGCCGCGCGTTCGGCCACGTCCTTTTGCATCAGTGCCAGGGCCTTCTCCAGGTCCCCCTTCGCCAGGGCCTTGATCTGCTCGGCCACGTTCTTCTGGCGGCGGGCGAGCTCGCCCGCCTTCTCTCCCAGTTGAGCCGCGGCCTGGCGGGCGTTCTGATCCTGCTTGCCTTGCTCACCTTGTTTGCCCTGTTCGCCTTGTTCGCCTTGTTTACCCTGTTCACCCTGTTCACCTTGCTCGCCTTGTTTACCCTGTTCACCTTGCTCGCCTTGCTCACCCTGTTCGCTTTGTTCGCCTTGCTCGCCCTGCTCACCCTGCTTGGCGAGGTCCTTCGCCACGTTGTCCAGTTCTCCGGCGGCTTTTTCGCCGGTTTTCGCCGCCTTGTCCAGAGCTTCCTTTTTCAGCTCGTCAGCCGTCTTCTTGGTGGATTTAGCGGCCTCGTGGTGTTCACGGTCGGGCTGCGGGGCGTCCTCATCGACTTTCTTCGCCATCTCACCCGTTTCTTTTGCGATCTGCTTCTGCGCTTCGGTGACCCGCTTGAGCAGCTCCTTGCGAAGCTCCTCCTCGGTCGGTGCCTCAGCCGCGCTCTTGGTCACGTTCTCCAGGTCTTTCTGCTCGCCGGCAAGCTTGTCTGCCTCCTCGGCCAGCTTCTTGGCTTGATCGCGCTGCTCGTCCAGCACTTTGCGCAAGGCCTCGGGTGTTTCCTTGACCATCTTGCCGACATCCTTGGCAAGCCGGTCTTGCTGCTTACGCCACTGGTCCTCGGGCTTGCCCAGTTTCTGCTCCTCGGCCTTGTCGGCCGCGGCCCTGGCGAGTTCGCGCTCGCGCGCGGCGAGGTCATCCAACTCCTTGGCCAGGCGAATGCGGTCCGCGATGTCCTTGAGCTCCTTCAACAACTGCTCGACGGCCGCGATTGACTTGCCGACCTGAGCGTCCGATTCCTTCGCGTGCTTGGCCCGGTCAGCCTGCTGGTCGCTGAGCTTGACGAGCTCGGCCGCCTTCCGCGCCGGGGCGATGTGCCGGTCGGCCACATCGGTGACCTTCGGCACCAGACCGCCGAACATGGTGCCTTCCACCTTACCGGCCAGTTCGCGCATCTGGGTGTCCGCCTTGCCGGTGTGGGTCCGCACGGCGTCAGCCAGCGACTCCATGTGCTGGGTCAGTGTCTTGTGCTTGGCGGTCAGTGTCTTCAGGCTGACAGATTTCGGCTTGGCCTGGCGCAGCTCGTACAGGACCTGTTGCAGTTCCTTGCGGATCTCCTTCTCCGTGGCCGCGATTCTCTGATCCAGGTACGTGGGCGCCTCGCGCCACAGCTTGATGGTGAACTCCTCCTTGCTGAGTCCGTGCTGCGGCCCCTTCATGGATGCCGGCAGCGCGTCGCTCACCCGCACTCGGAACTTGAGGTACCCTGCCCCTGCCAGGTCCATTGTCCCGAGATCGAGGACCGGCGTTCCAATCCAGGTTTCTTTCTCGACCGCGCTGGGGCCGGGCAGTTGCACGGCGATCGGCTCGGGCTTCTTGCCGTCTATTGCGACCATCAAGTGACTGGCGGCAATGCCGTAGTCATCCCACGCCACGTAGCGAATCGGCAGCCGGTCGGTCGGGCGGAGCGCCAACTCCGTCTTGACCGGTTCGGTCACTTTCCTCACCTTAGGAGGGCGATCCTTGAGCGCCTTGAGCTTGTAGCGAATCGGGAGGTTGGTCAGGCTGAACTCATCCTCCAGCTTCAGCGACAGGTACCCGGCGGTGTCGGGCTCGAGCTTCACGCTCCACGAGCAGACGGTCTTTCCCTCTTCGGTGGTCATCTCTCCGACCGGGAGCGGCGCGGAGTTCAACAGCATCCGCGCGGAAGTGAGCAGCTTGTTCGCCCGGGCGGACAGGGTGACGGTCGTGCCGGCAACAACCGCGATGTCGCCCGAAACGTTCTTCTCGATTCTCGGAGACACCTTGGTGTAAGCAGGGTAGTCGTATACGACGTCGAGCTGCTCGATGGCCGGCCGGGGCGTGACGGTGACGTCGAAGTAGCGGCTCAGCTTGTTCTTGCCGGCCAGAACCCGGTAGCGGAAGCTCGTCTCGCCGCTCGGGATGGTAATGGTGAAGTGCCGCGTTTCCTCTTCATCCGCAAGGCGATCCATCGCCACGACGGTCTCCGTGCCGCCGGGGGGCAGGCGTCGAAGCTCAGCGGCGCGGACGGCTGAACTGTTCACGGCCACGTCGATGCGCAGCGGGGTATTCGGCGGGACCACCGCCTCACCGGGCAAGACCGTGATGTCGAACTCACCGATGTTGCCGACCTCGGCATACGGCGCGACCGCTCGGACGAGGAGGCGCCCGGTCTCGGCAGGCCAAGCCAGAAACAGGCCCGACAGCACCGCGACCACCGCCGCCGCCGCCACCAGATAGGGCCGCGCGGAACGGGTGCTGACCTCCCGCCTCGGCCTCACCACCCGGACCTCAGCGGTGGCCTCGCGCGTCAATTGCGCGATGAGGGCCTCCGACCCGCGGAGCTCCGGTGCGTCCTTGCTCATCAAGAGCTCCACGGCTGAACTGACGCGCTCCTCCAGCTCGGGGTGATGCGTTTCGACCATCCGCGCGATGCCTGCCAGTGTCAAGCTCTTGACGAGCGGACGAATGACGAACCACACCACCGCCAGCGCGGTGACGGCAAAGGCGGCCAAGGTCAGCAGCCAACGCGTGACGCCGGAGAAGATCGTCACGCTGGCGTCGACCGCCATCACGCCCAACAGCGCGCCGACGGCGATGGCACAGACCGCGAGCAAGCCACGGACCAAAACGACCGCCCGCACCCGGTGGATCACCCGCCGCAGGGTGTGCACAATGGGTTCGGGCAGCGGGCGAGCATTGTCTCCGACCGCAACCGTTGGCGTCGTGCTCATATCAATCCCACCTTTTTCCGGAGGATCCACTCGAAGGTAACTACCCCTACAATTATAATCAGAAGCAGCCAGGAGTTCCACAAGAAGTACGGCCGCTCCTCGACGATTTCTGTCGTCCCCGGGCCGAACCACTGCAGGAGCCCGGCGGCCTTGGCCGGCTGTGCGACCGCGCCGCCGCTCAGGCTGGCGAGGCGGTCGAGAATTCCCCTGTCCGCCGAGAGCTCGATCAGCTCCGCCGAGTGCGCCGGCGCCACGATGATCTCCGTCTCGACTGTCTTGACGTTCTGGGCGCCCAGCACCTTCGCGGCTTCGTCGCTCTCGAGCGTGATCCGGTAGCGCCGGTCGGGAGGAAGCGAGCCCAGGTCGGCCTCGTACATCCCGCCCGAGTCGGGCACGTACTGCAGTTTCTTGCGCAAGACGGGCGGCGCGTTCTCCGCAACATCCGCGGCCGCGCCGGTGGTCGCCTCGGGCCGGGCCGCAGCCGCCGGCCGAACTTCGTACACGTTGACCGTCGCGTCTTCGGTCATCACCGGCGCCTGGTCCGCATTGGTGATCTTCGCCCGGACCAGGATGGGCTCGTCGGGGTAGTATAGCATCCGGTCGGTCCCCAGGCGGACGAGGTCGGTGCCGGCCTGCAACTTGCCGGCGGTCGCCCAGCGCAGGACCTGGCCCCAGAACTTGTGGTGGTAGGTGTCGCCCACGCGGTACCGCATCCGCCAGGTGCGGTCGAAGCTCAGCATCATCACCCGACCCAGAGCGAATTTCTGGACCGCGATGAGGGCGTTCTTCCGCTGGAACTCCTCCCGGAGCCGGCGGATCCGCTCGGCCGCCTTGCCGGCAGCGGTGCTGTCGGGATCGAAGAAGTCCGGCGCCTCCTCGGGCATTGCGTAGGCGAGCACGGTGGCCCCGGGCTTCGTCCCTTTGAGGGGATGGCGCCAGTAGACGTCGGGCAGCGATTCCCACACGCGGACGCTCTCTTCCGCGACGTCGCTCTGGCGCATAATGACGTGGTTGCGCCCGGCCCGGGTGAGCGCGATGCGGAAGTGCGGCTCGGGGCCGCTCAGCATGGTCTCATCCGACGACTCGAAATTGACCGGCAGGATATCGCGCAGGGGGGAATCGGCAAAGGCGTGCGGCATGTACCGCGGCCCGGCGATGACCACCAACGTGCCGCCGCGTTCGGCCACGAACTTCTCGAGTATCCGGATCTCGTCATCCCCCAGCACATCGGGCGGGACATCGCCGAGGACAACTACATCGAACTTGAGCCATTCTTCCTCATTTTCGGGCAGAGCGGTCGCCTCGACCTGGCCGCCCTTGCCGGCGACCGAGGCGTGGATCGTCGGCCGTTTCGGCGCGCCCTCGATCCGATCCGCGTTGAGAAGCACATACCGCAACCGCACCGACTTGTCGCGGTCGGCGAACAGGTTCCGGAGGTAGCGGTACTCCCATCGCGGCCGGCCCTCGACGATGAGCAGCTTGGTGCGGGCGTCGGTGACCACGACGTTCACCACGCGCGAGTTGTTGGCCTCGAACGTCTCGCCCTCGAACTGCTGGACCTCGACCTGGTAGGTGCGAATTCCCTTTTCCTTGGGTGTGTCGACCAGGGCGACCAGGGTGCGGAAGCTGTCGCTCGGCACCCGAACGGTCCGCTCGTCGATCAGCTTGCCGTCGTGGCTGAGCTGGATGCGAGCTTCCTTGCCGCGCAGGCCGTCGAACTTCACCCCCGCTTCGATGACCAGCTTGTCCTCCAGGTAGACGGCATGGGGCGCGACCACGCCCGTGATCACTGCGTCCGGAGGCGGGCTGGTGCTGCCGATCAGGACCGAGCAGACCGGCGCGTTCTGGATGCCCAGCCGGCGCGCGGTGAGATCGAGATTGCCCCTCGTGTTGTGACGGCCGTCCGTGAGGAGCAGCACCCCGGCGAGTTGTTCGGGCGGGATATCGCCGTGGGCCTTGACGAGAGCCGCCGCCATGTTCGTCGACCGGGCCGCCACGGACTGTTTGACAACTTCGTCGGCACCCACGTCTACCCTTGCGGGCTGATTGCGCCATTGAGCAATGTCCGCTTCGACGGGCTGAGCGGCAAACTTGTAGAACTTGACGATGTACTTCTTGTCGAGCGCGCGGATGAGGCTCCCGGTGTCCCCGCCTTGGCTCAGCAGAACCGCGCGGGCGATCGCCAGGCGAGATTGAACGACAGCCTGGTCGATCTCCGCGCGCTGCTCGTCCGTGAGCGACTGGAAGTACGCCTCCTCCACGGCCAGGCCCAGAGCGGGCAGCCGGCCGACCACTTCCTTCAGCGCGCGTTCCGCCTGCCGCACGTTGCTTGACAACTGTCCGTACTGCCGCGCCACCTGCTCCGCCTTTCCGGTTGCGACCATCTTCGCAGCCGCCGCGATGGCATCCCGGACCTGCTTCGCCAGCTTGTCTTCGACGACCTTCAGCCCGGCGCGAGCCTTGGGATGCAGCTTGAGCCGGCTGGTCCGCGCGCTCGAGACTGCCTTGATATGTTCATCAACCGTCTTGCCTGCGTCATCAAAGAGCTGCTTCATCGACTTGCGGCGGTTATCGAGCTGCCGCGTCAGCATCTCAAACGCCGCGTTCTTGAGAAGGTCCAGCCAGTCGGCCTGCGCCGCGAGGTTCTGGCGAACGCCCTCCAGCTGCCGCGCCGACTCGTCCAGCCGATACGGCCGCTCGGCCGCTTCCGGGCGAAAGACCTTCACCAGCCGCAACTTCTCGGAGATGGTCGCCTGCCGGTCGACCAGGTACATCGACGCCGACTCGTCCAGGAGCACCGCCAAGTAGCGGTAGAGCGTGCGGCTCACGTCCTTCGAAAACACCGGCTGCACCAGCATCACGACCACCAGAAGCACCAGCGCCATACGGGAGACGACCAAGACGAGGCCGGCCCGGCGGGAGACAGTCCGACGCTCCAGCGTGTACAACGCGATGACCGATTCCGTCGCCGCCGCCCCGATCAGCGCCGGAGCCCAGATCGACCAGGTCGTGGCCAACAGCAGGACCCGGCCGAGCGCGTTGAACACCAGCCACAACGCGCCGCAGCCGATCGCGATCCGCACGAAGAAGAACAGAGCCCTCGCCCACTTCGAGGGCACCCGACGGATGAAGAAATGCGTACCGATCCAGACCAAGGCGGCCGCGACGGCGAGCGCGACCACGGCCGCGGTCGGTATCGAGAGCGGCAGCAGGTGATGCTGTTCAATCGCTCCGCCCATCGGTCAGAATCCGCCTCCGCTCGTATCAGTTCGAGCTGCCGACCTTCAGCAGCTCCTTGGCTCGCCTGCGAAACGCCGCCGGGTCCACCGCGCCCGACGTGAAGTCGACCGGTTCGACCGCGCCAACCCGTCTCTGTTGTGCGATCCAGCGGGTCAGGGCGGCCTCGGCCAACACCGCAATCAGCGCCGCGATGGCCAGATAGCGCCACAGCTCGTGGCCGGGGATGCCGCCCGCAATCACCGTCGTCATCTGCTCGGAGGAATCAGCACGGAAGAAGTCCG
>CAZDHT010000091.1:0-17117 GCA_964505325.1 uncultured Planctomycetota bacterium
CCGCCTTGAGCCTGCCGAAAGGTCCTCGACGGCGACGGTGGCGTCACAGTAGCCCTTCGATGCGAAGACGATGGTAATCTTGTCGCCCTCGCGCGTGACCTTTGGCTTCTGGGTGAACTCGCAGATCGCCTCCCGCTTGACCTTGAACTCCTCGAGGTCCGAGGCGCGCAGTGGCGGCGCCAGCAAGAAGCAGACGGCAAGTGTCGTGAGGGTCGCGGCCGGGGTCTTCGGATGGGCAAGTCCGATAGAAGCCATCCGGCTATCAGACCATGTCCATGCGAGCGATGCAAGCTTCCAGTCGCCGAGCCGTTGGTGCATCCCTGCAGCGCCTGTGTTCAAGGACCGGCGCGCTGATGGCCGTCAGTCTGAGCGTAGGATGGACCCACGCGGCGCAACTGAGGCGGCGTCTTACTCACTACAATTACCACCCGCTTGCCGCCCGTGATCGCCATGATACGGTCCAGCGGCATGCCTTCACACGGATTCACGTAGAGGACCTGGCCGGCACGCAGCTCTGCGAAATACGTCTCCACATCCTCCGCGGCGCGGTCGTTCACCTGGACTGCCCGCAGGGGGCTCATGTCCCGCCACGCCGGGGTGTGGTGGACGTGCGTTCCGCACAGGTGGATCATCCCGCCGTGCGGGTACACCGACAGCAGTGCTTGGTCGAGCGGCGCGATGAACTCGCGGTAGAGCGCCGGCGAGACGAGCTGCGTGGTGCAGCCGCACAGTTGCCCGAAGCCCGGGGGCTGGGTTCGAGACGCCGCCACCACAGGCTGAAGCTGGTCTGCCGGGACGTTGGCCCGGAACCACCTGTGCATGCCGGCCTGGACGTCACCGATCACCCCAAGGTCGTGACGGGCGGCGGACGGGTGGCCGATCATGGCCGCGAGAAATGACTGCCCATACAGACTGACGGCCACGTTCAAAGGGCTGGCGATAACCGGCAGGCCGAAGAGCGGAACGGAGACGCCGGCCGCCACGAACGCGCGGGCCAAGCCCCGCGCCATCTGCCACGTTGGGTCCGTGTCCAAGCTCGGAACCCCGAGTTGGCCCACGTCCCACGGCACGGGCCTGACCTGCCACGCGCCGTCCAAGTCGAACACCTCCGCCCCGAGCACCTTGTCTGCGAAGTGGACGCCGTAGATGTCGAACTCCACGGCCATCGGCCGGAACACTGAGACGTCCAGCAGCGCTTCGGCCTCCTGCGCTAGCGCCGTCAGGGCGCGGTCCACGCACGCCCCGGGCGAATCGCCCACCACTGCGCGGCCGCCCTTGCTGACGCCGCAGAGGAGGAATGCTCCGTCCGTTTCATCCTGTCCGTCAAACAGGCGCCGGAGCCGAATGAGATGTCCCTGCCGGGCTTCGACAAGGCGCCGGTCGCACAGGATTCGTCGTGTTTCCGCGTCCACGTCTCCGCCTCAACGGCATGATGCGTCGGACTTCGCGCCGGGGGCGTGCGTCGCAGCGGTGGCCCGTTCCGTCTGTCCCCGCACCCCTCACCTCGCCTTGACGGACCTCGGGGCGGCGGGTGGCCGCAGTGCAGGGCCCCCAGTCAGGTCGATCTCGACCGCGACGCTGTAGCTGGTCTCCGGTGTGCACGCGCCGATCACGGTCTTGCGGGGGGCTCGCAGGACGTCGGGCCGGGCCTTGCTGGTAGCACGGCCGAAGCTGGCGCCCCAGCGAGGTCTACTTCGCACGCAGGATGACCAGCCGGTTCTTGCCCTTGGAGATGACGACCTTCTTCGCAGTCACCAGCCCCCTCTTGTCCGCCACGGCCGCGCCGGTCTGGATGACCTTCCTGGCCGCCACCGACGTGTTGGTCCAGGTGAACTTCCCGCCTGGCCTGGCTTTGAATCTCTGGCAGCGGCGGGGAGTCACGTCGGCCGTGCACCGGTCCAGCGGCGCCGCGTTCCGGCCGCGCCGGTCGCCGGCGTACAGGTACACCGTCATTTCCCAACGGCCGGGCCGATCGACCTGCGTGCGTGGCTCGGCGCACAGGTAGGCGTTCATCTGGCCGCCGGGGTCCCACCCGAAGCCGATGCCCGGGTTGTCGTCGATGCTGCAGTTGCCGAACGCGGGCACGCTGTCGGTGCGGCGGAGCTGGTACATCCAGCCCGGCGCCCGGTGGCCCTCCAGCGGGCCCTCGTGGAAGACGGTCGACCACGCCCGCTTCGTGTCGAGCAGGGCGCGGTAAAGCGGTGGCTTATCCAGCCGGCCGAAGTCGCCGGTGTGCATCCGCGGGGCGTAAGTCATCGGCGCCAGCTCGGTCTGGGGGTGGTGCTTGATCCACTCACCGGCGTTCCAGTACTCCCAAGCGCTGACGCCCCACTCCGTCGGGGCGGGGTTGGTCACCGGACCCCAGTACCGCTTGCACTCGTTGCCGGCCGGGCTGCGCTTGGGATTCATGGTGGTGCACTCGAAGGTAGCGGCGAACAGGTCCGGGTAGTGCCACGCCCAGCCGCTGGACTGGGCGTACACGCGGTCCTCATCGATGTTGTATCTCGCCTTGATCCACGGCAGCAGAGCACGGAACCGGCGGACGACGAAGTTGACGACCTTGCCCTGGCTCCACGCCTTGTACGTCCCGTAGCCGTCGTGGATGCCTCGCGTCCGCATGCAGTTGTGGTCGATCACGAAGCCGACGCCGTCGGCCAGCGGGTATTGGACGCTCGAGGCCCAGCCGCCGGTCCACCACCAGTGATAGACGACCATCGGGTGCGGCCCGTCACCCGGCTTCTCCGGCGGCGAGAGGCTCAGGTGGATGAAGGTCGGCGTGATCGATAGCGGCGGGTCCAGCCACCACACGTAGCAGTGCTGGGTCCGCTTTTTCTGGTAATACATCTTCTGCTCGCGGAACAGGATCGGCTGGGTGGGCGCGACCTTCTCCGAGAGCGGCCCGGCCGTGTTGCCGGCGTTCAGGGCGACGGTGTTCTCGACGCCGTCGGCGGTCGAGACCACCGCGTAGTGAAACGGCCCGCTCTGCCGGCACGTCCGCACCCACACCCCGGTGCCGGCGGGCAGCGCCTTCCTCTCCTTCACGCCGACGGTGGGCACGATCGCTTCGGCCAGGCGCACGTTCTTGATCCGCTCGCCCTTCCACTCGGTCCGGATCTGCCGTTGGTCGAGGGCCGAATGCTGCCCGACCTCGGCCAGCAACTCCGTGTCGGCCAGGGTCTTTGGCGTAATGGGCCTGGTGTGGCGGTAGATGCGGTAGATGACGACCGGCCCCTTTCCGGCGCCGATCCGCTTCAGGTCCGCCTGAAGATCCTTCCACTGCACCTTGTCCTTGCCGGCAAACGGGGTGTGGACCTCCTTCCAGGTCAGGAAGACCTGGCCGGCGCGGTAGAAAGCCCTCAAACCGGTCACCGGCGGCGGCGGGTTCTTGAGCGTCCCCTCGTACGTGACCTCCAGACAGGTGCGGGCCTGATCGAACTTCGCGCCGAGCACCCACAGCCCGTGGTTGGCGAGCACCCCGGACGCCCACCCGCGGACGATCTCGGTGGCATCGAGCGACGTGAATCGCGGCGCGACCAGCGCCATCGGCTTGCCGACTGTGCGGGGTTGCGCCTTTCCCAACACCGGGTCAGCCAAAGCCTGCACCGCAAGCGGCTGGGCCAGCGGCGGCCCGCCGGTACGGACAGACGCGAGGAACCGGGCGCGGATGATGCGCGCGCCCTTCGGCAGCGCCGCCAGGTCGAACGTCGCCACCGCCCCGCCCGCGGGACAGGGCGCGTACTTGACCGTCCCGGCGTGTTGACAAGGCTTGGCGGCGCCCCATCGCTCGGTAACCACGTCGCCGACAGCCGGAGCAGATAGCAGCATGATCGCGGACAGCACGCCGAGCGTTCTCATCACATATCTCCACGCCCCGCCCGGCGGGGCATTCAGAACCTACTTGGCTTTCGTCAACCGGACCTTCAGCCCCCAGCCCCGGACCAGCTTCAGCCCGGTCACCGTGACCCGCCCGTGCCGATCGGCCGTGACCCGGCCCGACACCGGGTCCGGCTTCTTGGCCTTGCTCCAGGTCTTGACCTCGACCGGCGTCGCTTCCCACGACAGCGTCTCACCCGGCCTGACCTCGAGCTTGGACAGACGCCGCGGGGTCAAGTCAAACGTACTCTCGGGGCCGTGGATGACCACCTCGAAGGCGTCGGGCGTGTCCTTGACGTCACGCCAGATGATCTCACCGTTGGCGTTGCCGGCGGCCTCGCTGTCGACATCGCCGGAGTTGGCGGTGATAACCGGCAGGGCGGAGGATCGGGTGATGTCCAGTCCGCGCCACAGGCCGGTGTGCTTACTTGGATACACCGCCCGGCGCCAGCCCCACTTCCCGTAGAGCGGGTTGCGTGTGCCCTGGATGGCGTAGTAGAGGCGCCCTCGCCCGCGAGCATAGCCGGGATCCACGCCCCAGCTCCGCCCGCCGCAGAGGAACAGCGGCAGCGCCCGCTTCAGGCCCGGGGCATCTTCGGACACCACGGGCGGGGGCTGCTTCCGGTCCTTGCGGTTGGGGAGGCGCTTGCCGGCCAGGACCACGTCCGGCTCGCCCCAACTCCAGTCGGCCAAGCCCCCCTCGCTCTTGATCCTCGGGGAGCGGGGGCCCCAGGCCTCGGCGAACTGCCCGCCCGTTTTCGGCCTGAGTTGCAGGCTCTCGAAGCCCGGCGAGATAACGTACGCAAAAAGACCCGGCCGGTACAGCGTTATCAGAGCGGCCCCGTCCCCGCCCACCGGGATAAGTCGCTCGGGGTCAACCGGGAACTTGCGCTGAGCCCACTTCAGGAACGCCTGGATCCGGCGGATGGTATGCGGCCTCACGGCGCCCCGGAGGGGGCTCTTCAGCGTCCCGTAGACATCGTTGTAGCCGTACCACCCGCTGAACGGGAAGTCGTGCGGGCAGATCTGGATGCTCCTGTGGAAAAATTTCACCGGCGGGCGGGCGTAGGAGTAGCCAGGCCCGTGGAAGTACAACTCGACCGGCGCCGGCTTGTCACAGTCCGGCGGGACCAGGACCGACCAGTTGAAGTACATCGGCCTCGGTGCGAGCGGCGGCGCGACCCAGGCGACGTAGAACCGGCGCTTGCCGCGGAAGTCGAACCCGAACGGTTCGCCCTCCGGCTGCTCCACCGGCTCCCAGTCGGCGGGCGTCTCGGTCACGGGCCGCCCCAGGCTGTTCGCCGACGAGAACGCCGCCAGATTCTCGACGCCGTTCGCCACCGCGGTCACAGCGTAGTAGGCGCGCTCATTCTTCGCGGCCGAGTGGACGTACACGCCGGTGCCCGGCGGCAGGCCCTGGCCGTCCTCGACGGCGAATCGCGGCATAGTGAGCTTCCGAGCCTGCGCAGAGCCCCCGCTCAGACCGGAGAACGGTCCATACTTGCCCAGCTCGCCCTGGTCGTCGTTGCCAAAGACGATCTGGTTGACCAGCCGCTCGAACGACCACGAGTTGACGTTGAAGCCGCTCAGCGCCGGCACCTCGGCGATCAGTTGCGCGTCTTGGAAGGTGGCGGCGTTGATGCGCTTGCCGTGGCGATACACGCGGTAGCGAACGCGGCGTCGTGGGTCCGTCTTTGCCATGTAGTCGCGGATCTGACCCCATGTCACCGACCCGTCGCCGAACATATCTTCGGGGTCCCGCCAGGTGATGAACGTCTGCCCCGCGCGGTGGAAGGCCTTCAGGCCCGACACCTGCCTGGGCAGGTCTTTCGGCTCGCCCTCATACGCGACGTCGAGGCACGTGCTGGCGGCGGCCAGCAGCGGGCCGGCCTTCACGAAGAAGCCGCCGTTAGGCTTCCCGTTCACCCATCGACGCACCGCCTCCGTCGCGTCGAATCGGTCGTAGCGCGGCGGCGCCAGTGCGAGCGGCTTGCCGGACGGCCTCGCGGCATCGCCGTCCCTGAACGCCGCGAACAGCGGGTAGACTTCGATGTCCACGCTGGCTTCCGGGTCGGCCCAGGTGATCCGCTCGGAGCGGAACACGCGCAGCTCGGCGCGGCGCACTGCCGCGCCCCTAGGGATCGAAGACAGGTCAAAGCGCAGGACGAACTCGCCGTTCCGGACGCCGAGCACCTTGGGCCGGCGGGGGCCGGTCACCTTCGGCAGGGCCTTCGGCTCAGGGGGTTCCCCCAACACGAGTTGCCCGAACCGGCCGAACACGTCGTAGTCGCCCCGCATCGGGGGCGACCATGCGCTGCCCTCCCATTTCCCGCCGGCGTTGCGGCTGCGGTAGAAATTCACGCGCCACGGCCGGCGGACGCTCGGCTTTCGCCCCACCGCCGAGATCGGCACCGCCAATTCAACCCGCCACGCCTCCGTCCCGACCTGAACGGCGTGCTTGGCCGCACAGTTCCAGCCCTTGTTGCGGTTGCGCTCGTCCATCAGCGCCCCGCCCGCACCGACCGCGAACTTGACGAAGTTCGAGCCGCCGCGCGGCGAGATGAAGACCTCGATGGAATCGTCGCTGTATGCGGGGCCGTCGCGCGCGGTGACCTTCCGGCTGAGCTTCGCCGCGTTCGGCTCGGCCATGTCGTACGCGATGTACAGGTACTTGTTATCATGGACGAGCAGGACGCGGGTCGCCGTGCTCGGCTTGCCCCGTCCGTTCAGCGTACCCAGCGCGAGCGGGACGGCCGACCGCCACGCCGCGTCATCCAGCTTGCCGTCAATGGCGGGCGGCGTCTTGACCGGGACTGCATACGCGGTGGGCAGCACCGGCCCTTGCCGCGCCGCCGGGGCGTCTGTCGGCGCTACGCCCAGCCGTACGCTCGCCAGGTTCGCTGCGCCGGCACACCCGCCAAGACACAGCGCCACACATGCCGCAGCCAGTCCTTTGACGATCCGCATCTCAGTCTCCCGGTAACAGGTTGCGCGGGCATTTATAGCGCAGACCATCCCGCCTGTCGAGGGTTTGGCCGAGGAGGGCGTTGTGGCTCCTGCCGGCGTCGTGGTGCGTCGGCCGTGCGCGGCGCGTCAGATAACTGCCATCATCTGACAACAATCACTGTATCAGAAAGTGATACAGGAATCGGGCGTGCGAACGTGTTGGTGGGATTCGGAAGGCGCTGTGCTGTCATGGGATACATGCGGTGCGCTGGCGAGAAGCGCCGCGAGAGTGTATCACGGCGTGTGCCGCCATCGGTGCCGCGTTACACTGCTTCGAGCGCGGCCCTGAGCGTGTCGCTGGGGATGTGCGTGTAGCGGACGGTGGACGCGATGCTACGGTGGCCGAGCGCCTGCTGAACAAGGCGCAGGTTACCGGTCATCGCGAGAAGACGAGAGGCGAGCGTGTGCCGGAAGGTGTGCGGCGTGACGCGGCCGTTGATACTGGCCTTCGCGGCCCATCGGTCGAGCCGGCGCGCGAACTGGCGGACCCCAAGCCGCTGGCCCTTGGCGCTCACGAACAAGCCAGACGAAACACCCGGGACCCTTGTCCGCCACTTCAGGTACCGCTTCAGTAGTTGGGCCACGTCTTTGCGAACGTGTCGGACCTGCGCAGCCCCGCCCTTGGCGCGTACCTCAACGCTGTGGCCGGCCAGATCGAGATCGCCCAGGTCCAGGCCGGCCGGCTCGCTGACGCGGATGCCCGTGGCAAGCAGCAGCTCGACCATCACACGGTCGCGGAATGACCTGCCCCAGTCGTTGTACCACCCTCTATGTTAGTGCCACGGGCACAGCCCTGGCCTGGAGGCGAGGCGGAGCCGAGCCGGAAGGCCAGGACTGTATCGCCGCCGGGGCCGGGGGTCTGTACCCCAAAGCACTGTGGGGCCGCACGTGGTTATACCCCTGCCGCCGCCGGGACCGTCATCCCTTTCCCCAGAAGCACCTCCGCCTCACGCAGCTTCCCGATGATCCCCTCCGGCGTATACCGCTTCTTGCCCACAGCTGCCTCCTTCCACAGAACCGAAAACCTGCCCAGATACTAACACAGGACCTGGACCAGTGTTCGGGGGGCGCGTCACCTCCGATGATGTTGCTGTGGTCGGCCAACATAAGAGAGACCGAAGATGGTCACTCTCGCCGAGGCCCTGGCCCGGGTCAAGCACTCCGGGTCAAGGAGGAGCTTGCGGGCGGTGACCATTCCACTACAATAGCGGACGCTTGGAAGAGTGCCCTCTTCCTGGACGGGCATCAAACGAGACCATCATGAGGAGATTGGCCGATGACCAGACGGATCGTCTTGGGCGTTGCCGCTGCCGTGATTCTGGCCGCGTCGTGGCCCCCGGCGGCATTTGGGCAGGCGGGCAAGCGGCGGACGTTTCACAAGCTCCCGTTTCTTGAGAACGGCAAATTCGCCGACATTCTCTGGGGGGCCCAGTGCGAGGGCGATGGTTTTGTCCTGGGTTTCGGCGGGGAGAACACCCGCAACGACGACGGCATCGGCCACACCCGCATCAAGGTCGACGGGCAATGGAAGGTGATCACCGACGAGTTGCGGAAGGCTAATCCGCTGAACAGGCTGCACCAGGAGATACGGCAGAATCCGGTCAACCGGCAGTTGGCGCGGATGCGATTCCTCTTCTTCGAAGGCCTGCCCAAGGAGCAGCTGGCCAAGGAACTGGCGGAGCCGGGCATGGCGGACATCCGCCAGAAGGTGACGGTCGAGAAGGCCGAGAATGCCCACAAGAATCCGAAGCTGACGGCCGGGCTGGACGCCGCCGGCAAGGAGCAATTGCGGCTGGCGGGGGCGTTGGTGGCCGAGGCGGGCCGCAAGCTCCGAGCGTGGCCGACGAAGGATATTACTCCGGAGGACCTCAAGTCGGCCTGGCAGGCGAAGGTGCTGCTCGATCGGGCGGCCGAGTTCCTCGACGCCGAGCCGCCGGCCCGCGTCTTTTCGCCCATCGCCTACGACGCCAAGAGCAAGCTGTTCGTCATCTTCGGTGGGGATCACGGCGACTACCTGACCAACGATACCTGGGTGTTCGAGCCGGCCAGGAAGCAATGGCGGCAGCGGCATCCCAAGGCGGCCCCGCCGCCTCGGGCGGACCATAAGCTGACGGCCGCCGGGGACGGCAAGATCAAACTGGCCGGCGGGTATAACTATGCGAACAACCTGGACTACATGGGCGGGCAGTACCTCGACATCGACGACGGCGAGTGGACCTACGACGTGGCGGCCGACACCTGGACGAGCGACGCGGGAGGACAAGGCGTGGCCCCGGACCAGCGGGTCTATCGCACCGGCCCGTTCCTGCCCGAGCACTTCATGCAGGGCGAAAGGCCCGACGCCGCGGCGTGGGGGAAGAAGTTCGACGCCCTGCCGGCCAACACCTGGGTCGAGACCAAGCCGCCCTACCGGCCGCAGATGCAGCGCGATTGGGGCACGGCGGTGATCGACACCGACCGCGACGTGATGCTCCGCTGGTCGGGCGGGCACTGCGCCCACGGCGGCAGCGACGTGCCGATGTATCACTTCGCGACCAACCGCTGGGAGCTGCCGTTTCCGGTTGAACTGCCGTTCGGCCACTGCTACACCAACACCATCTACCCCGACGGCTTCAACCTGAACCGCCGGCCGTGGATGACCGGCCACTCCTATCGCAGTTACGAGTACGATTCGCCGAGCAAGCTGATGGTGATGGTGGGGCACGTCAAGAATTTCTTCCTGTGGGACACCGCCGTCGCCGACTGGGTGGGCAAGGGCCTCAAGCCGGCGGGCATGGTCTACACGCATCCCTTCTACGACCTGTTCTGCCGACGGACGCCGCGGGGGGTGGTGTGCTGGACGCGCAACGGCCAGTTGTTCCGCTTCGACGGCCAGGCCAGGAAGTGGGACGAGTTGAAGGTCACCGGCGAGAAGCTGCTCGGCAACGCGGTCGACGCCTCCGGCTTCGAGTACGACGCCAAGCGCGACCGGGCGCTGCTGTTCCCCTCGGCCTACGCGACGCCGTTCAAGGGCCAGGTGATCGCCGTGGATCTGAAGGAATCCAAGGCCGTCAAGCTGAACCCGGCCGGCATGGCCGGCATGAACGGCAAGGTCAAGTTCATGCGCGAGACGTGCTACAGCCCCGAGGCCGACATGGTCATCTGCGGGGCAACCATTCCGTCGGCCGACGGCAAGACGCACACGACCCCCGCGCTGGACTGCGCCGCCAACAAGTGGATCGGGCTGGAACTGCCCGGCCCGAACCCCGCCGGCCCCACCGGCCAGAACGTATCGCTGGGCCTGATGTATGACGCCAAGCGGAAGGCTTTGTGGGCGGTCGACACCGTCGGCAACGTCTATGTCCTCAAGCTCGATCCGAAGACGTTGGCCAGAAAGAACCTCTAATCCCGCCGCGCCACACCTCCTTGCCCGAAGGCGAATAGACTTGGGAGTCAACCCATTCTAACCTGCGTGGCAAGGGGCCTCGTGCTTCAGCTCGGTTATAGCGTCAGGTCACGGGCAGTCATAACAATTTCCTTCATTCCTTGCGCCGCAGCGCGATGCCGTCGAACCACATCGCCCATGTGTTGTGTGGCGGGTCGTTCTTTCTCAGCAGCCTCAGGCGGAACGTATGCTCGCCGGCTTTCAGGTCGAGGACTTCGAGCACGCTGATGCCCTGCGGCGCCCCGGCAACGTTCTTAATCACCGGCAGCGGCGACTCAACCTTGCGCTCGGCCCCGCCGTCGACGCTCCAGGCAAACGCGCTCAGCCACGACTTGTCCGCGACGAGTCCCTCCAGCGTCGTGCCGGCGAAGATCAGCTCGTGCCTTCCCGCGGCCGGCACGGTAAACTTGACCTCTGCCCAGTAGCCTTCGGCGGCGGGCTCGGTCTTCGTCCAGATCTCCAGCAGCCGGTTCTCCGAGTAGCCGGCGTGGCTGTTGTTGCCCCAGCCCTTGGACCATTTCCCTCTCTCGGCCTCAAAGACCAACGCCTTCGGCTGGGCGGGCGGAAGCTCGGCCCTGATGATCTCCGCCGCCCGTGCGCCGTTGATGAACACATACCCGTCGGCCAGTGGGAAATCGGCTCGGCCGCCGCGGATGTCCAGTGTCCGGCAGCGGCCCCAGACGTCCGATGCCGTCACCGGTTTGCCGGCGGCCAAGGGCTCGAGCTTGAGGGTAACGCGCTTGGCCCGTTTCCGATTCGGGTCCAGCAGCTTGGCCGGCGCGGCGCTGTTTCGGAAGGCAACGATTCTCTCGTCGCTCCGCTGGAAGAAATACACCTCGCACCCGGGGACGAGCTTGTCGCTTGCGCCCACGCACTTGCCCGACCCGATGCAGTGGGCACCAACCGAAAACCAGATCCCCGGCGGCCTCACGGTGAAGTCCGGCCGAGTGACCGGCCGGAAGCCTTCGTACCCGTTGATGGTGTTGGCGAACTTGAAGCTCCGCTCCACACCGGCGGCCAGGTTGCGCAACGGGATTTCGTTCCGTTCCTCGGTGTTCCACATCGGCATGTTGAGCTTGTGCTTCTCGAGCTCCCTTTGCGCGCCCCAGGCGGCGCGGCTCTCGTCGGAATAATGGAATGTGAGAATATCGATGTGCTTGCCCAGGCCCAGTGACAAGTACCTGCCGACGGCGCCGGCGCGGGAGAAGCTGCCGGCGGAGATCTTCGCCTTGGGATTGCCCCGGCGGATCGCGGCGGCGGTGTGCGCGACCAGCTCGACGTACTCCTGCGGCGTGCCCTTCCAGTAGAACAGGTCCGGCTCGTTCCACACCTCCCAGACAGAGATCTCATCGCGGAACTCCCTGGCCATCTGCTCCATCAATTGGTCCCACAGGCGATAGTCCTTGGGCTTGACCCGGCACCACACCGGGCCGCCGTCGCCTTCCCGGCCCGTCTGGTCGGGCCGGCTCGACAGTTCCTTCGGCATCTGGCAGGGATTGCCCAGGATGAAGATGCCTTCCTTCCGCAGGGCCTTGGCCACGGTCTTCCAGAAGGCAAAATCGGCCGAGGCCTTGCCGCCGACGACGGTCACCTTGCCGAAGGTGAAGGCCCAGAATGGCAATCGGCAGGCCCCGGCGCCGAGCATGCGCATGCTTTGGACGGCATCTTGCACCTGGTTGGGGTAGTTGGGGTCAAAGGAACCGGGGTATGTGTATATGCCGCCCCAGGCTCCGGCCTCGTCAGCCGGAAGCGGCGGGAACACCACGGCCACCGGCGCAGCGGCCTGCGAGCGCGCCTTGCCGCTGGCGGCCTTCACCGTGACGTTGAACAGGCCTCTTCCAGGCAGTTTCAGCGGCAGAGGCTCCTCCGTCTCGCCGCGCTTGACCGTCAGCTTGCCGGAGGTCCCCCAGTCACCGGTGACGCTGGCGGCGGAGAACTCCACGCCCGTGTCTTCGTTCGCGCCGCCGACCCGCACACGCACGTTCACCGGCTCGCTGTCTGTGAAGAGGAGCCCCGCGCGCGCCGAGACAATCCACACGACGAATCCCTTGGAGTTCTCCGGATGCCCGAAGAAGTGGATCGTCTTCGGCTCGGCCGCGTGGACGACCGGCATCACCAACAAGATTAGCAGACACAAGAGGCGTGGCACCCCGTAAGGTCCGAAAAATCGTCCGTGTGCAACCTTCCGTCCCTGAAGCATCCCGCAAACCGGCTGCTCGACCTCTTGACTCATGCGACTGACCCGCCCCCAGTTGTTGTACCACCCGCTATGTCAGTGCCGCGGCCACAGTCCTGGCCTCGAGGCGAGGGCGTCTTGCCCCCGGGGGGGCGAGACGAGCCGAGCCGGAAGGCCAAGGTTGTATCGCCGCCGAGGCCGGCGGCCTGTGGCCCGAGGCACTGTGTGGCCTGTCACTACGTGGCCGCACGTGGTTATACCCCTGCCGGCATCGCTTGGTCAACACTCTCGCCTCCAACATGTCGTGCCAAAGCGATTATGTCACCCCTTAACGCCAAAGGGAAAATGTCACCCCCCTGGGGTGCATGCGGTAGTATGACCTCCGCACGGTTTGCGGAGGAACAGGATGGAGGTGACGCTTACAGTGGCTCAGGTGCAACGGTACGAGGTGGTTCTTGCGGCCATCGAGGGCCGCATGACGAACGCGGAGGCGGCATCGGCGCTTGGACGCAACATCCGCCAGGTCCAGCGGCTAAAGCGCCAGGTGGAGGCGTCTGGCGTGCGAGGAGTCATCCACGGCGACCAGGGCCGCGAGCCGCTCAACAAGACGCCTCCTGCGGTCCGCGAGTCGGTCATCGGACTGGCGATGGGTGAGCTGGAATGAACTCCAATAAACTCGCAACTTCTGGCCCCAAAACGCCTTAGCCCGTAATGCAGTTTATGTACAAGACTTGTGGAGAGAGCGGGACAGACTCCCGCCCTCTCCGCCATCCTTCACCTCGGCCCGTGCAGCTTGTTGCACGGGCCTCTCTTCTGACTTGCGCTGCTTCTTTGTCATCGAACGCGGTGAAGCTGGAACTGATGTACCGGAAACGCCGCTGTGAACGTGCCCACCCCCGGCTCCGCAGGCCCAGGGACCTCAGCCACAAGAAGCCTCGAATGTGCCATGCGGTATCGCCGAATGATCCGACAACCCGTGAGGAGTCTCCCGCGCGCCGCACCTTCACTCCGGCCTTCACATTCGTGGATGTTCGGACGACGCGCGCGCAGGACGCGCCGGGCGTGGCGCCGTACGATCAGTTCCGTCCCGTCCGCGGCTCCTGCTGACGGCTATTCCTTCTCTTTTTCCTTTCGGTTGAGGTATTCGAGCAGTTTTCTGCCCGAGAGTTCGTTCAGGCCGCCGAGAGCACTCGTCCACAGGGTGCCCGCCCCGGCGTAGCGATACTTGATCTTGAGGTCCTTGGGGAGGTTCTCGGCGAACGTGTAGAGGTTGAAGGGCCCGGGCCCGCCGAACGCGCTGATGAGGAGTTCGAGCCTCTTGGCGTCGGCCTTTTTCTGTGCCTCGATCACGTCGGCCTTGGCCTGGCCCTCGATCTTCAGGGCGGTGGCCTCGACCTCGGCGGTCTCTTTCTTCAGGGCCGCGACCTCGCGTTCGGCCTTGGCCTTGATCTCGGCGGCCTTCTTCTCGCCGCCCTCGCGTTCGCCCGCGACCAGGGCGGAGGTCTCGGCGTCGAAGTCCTTGAGCGCGATGTCCACGATCTTCTCCGCTTGCTCGAGCTGGGCGGCGACCTGGTCGGTCTTCTGCTCGATCAGCAGTGTGTTCTTTTCTTCCTCGGCGATCATCCCCGCCTGGATCGTCTCTTTGATGTCCTGGGCCGGGTGGAAGCCTCGGACAAGGGCGATCAGCATGTGGATGCCTTTTTCCTTGCCGATTTTCTGAAGCGCGGTGGTGACTTCGTTCTGGAACCTTTCGCGCGTCTCGCCCTCAATGAACTGGAGCGTGGTGTAGTTGCTGCCGATGTTCTTGCAGATGCTGAGGATCTGGGGCACGATTATCTTGGACTCGACCATAGCGACCGTGCCGTACTCCTTGATGATGCGGGGCGCATCCTGCGGGAAGATGCCCCACACCACGGTGAAATCGATGTACATCTCTTTGCCGTCGGCGAGCGGGAACGAGACGCCCGAGTCCTTCTTGACGTTGGCCCCCGCAAACTCGGTCTGGACGCTCCACACGCGGTAGCCGATCTCGACGATGTCGATCCGCTTCTCGCGGGGGTTGATGTTGTAGTAGCCGGGCTGGAGGACGTCAGCCAGGATGCCCTTGTCCTTGCCTTCACGGAGGGTCTGCACGCCGACGTATCCCGGGTCGATAATGGTGGCGTCGACGATCTCCACCTTCTGGCCGTGGTTGTTGACGCGCCACGTCCCGGGCGTGAGGACTGTGCGCAGCGTGCCTTTCTCGCCTGGTTCCGCGAGGAACCGGCCCACGGGCAGGTCCTTGCCCAGGTTGCTCTTGACCACCGCGATCTTGCCGGCGGGGATCAGCGCGTTCGGAACGGAGCGAACCGAATACACCCAAGGGTTCAGGAAGTGCCTGCCGGGGCCGGCCATCTGCTCCTGAACGCCCATCTGCGATTCGGTGGCGTAGACGTCCCTTCCGGCGGGCGTGCCCGTCTTTCTGGTGACCAGCAGCGACTGCCCGTAGGGACAGTACTTGCGGCAGATTCCCCACCGCCAGATCGCCTGGTACAGCACGACGTAAGCAAAGAAGACACATCCCAGCGCGATCAACACCACTAAGCCTAACTTTTTCATCGTATGTTCTCCGCAGATCCTTGACCTATCGGTTGCCTGTCAGTCGCCCGTGCCCGTTTTCTTCTTCGCTTTCTCGACCGTGGTGAACCGCTCGAACAGCGTGGCGAACAGTCCCTCCGTATTGGACAGGATCTCGCCGATCCCCGGCGCCAGCTTCATGATGAGGGTGTACTCGGCGTACTTGTCGCCGGAGACGAATGCGGAGACCTTGGCCTTGACGCCCTCGGCTTCGGCCTGGTATTCCATCACCTTGACGGCGGCCTCGGCCGTGCCCGTGGCGAGAACCGCCGCGGCCCGGTCTTTCGCGGCATCGAGGTTGATCTTCGCGACCTCGAACTCCTTCTGTGCCTTGGTCACCTCGACCGCCCGGTACTGTTCCGCCTCGCGGACCTTGCCGACGATGTCTTCGCGCACCAGCCCGAACTGCTTCTCGCGGTCCTTCTTCCGCTGGAAGATAACCTGCTTCAGCCGGCCGCCCTCGTAAACCGGTTTGTTGTCGGCGTCGAGCTTCGGCTTGCCGCCGACCATCACCGGCTTCCCTTCCCTGCCCAACACGGGCTTGCCGGTCGCGTCCAGCTTGGGCTTCTGGCCGACCATGACCACCGTGCCGATCTCCATCTCGATTTCTTTCTCGTAGCGGTCTTTCAGCCTGCGGGCGTTCTCGCGGCGGGCGTACTGCTCACGGATCTTGTCCGGCGGCTTGGTCGCCTTGATCACCACGCTCCTGATAAGGATGCCCTCCGTCGCGCAGCTCTCGCGGAGCCGTCTCTCCACCTCGTTCTGCACCACGATCCTTGTGGTGCCGGTGATGTAGTCGACCGCCCGGTAGCTGCCGCCGACCGTGCGGAAGAACGACCGCGCGAACGGCAGGATGACCTTCTGCTGGATGTTGTTGATGCCGCCGGACTCTTCGAGGTCCTGCTTGTCGACGAACTTTACGAACAGTTCGGGCAGCTTCTTCAGGTCGGGCGCCCACTCGATGATGCCCTCCACCTCGATGTCGAAGCCGTACTTGGAGAGGAACTGCATCTTGTGCTTGTCGCCCATCTCGAGCTTGTGGCTTCGGGCGTCGATAGGCGTCACCAGGTGGACGTGCGGATTGGAATACTCGGGGTGCGTGCCGGGCTTGAGCAGGTAGGGCTGGACGCCCCGCCTGTCCCGTTCGACCACGAACGCGTCGGGGTTCTCGCTCTCTTCGCCGACGCGGAGCGTGACCACCCCCATGAACCCGGGCTCGATCTTGACCATGTCGACCAGCTCGATGTCATAGGCCCAGGTGTTGACGTAGTGCCGGCCCGGCTTGAGCGGCTCGCGGACGATGCCCTTCTGGTCGCTCTTCGTCGCGATCACCTCGCCGGAAGGGAGCGGATCACCGTGCTTCCGCACGAGTATCCCCACCCGGCCGTTAGGGATCAACGTCGCCTCCAGCGGCCGCCGCGGCCACCACCAGGTGTAGGGGTTCCGGAAGTGCCGGCCCTCCTTCAGAATCTCATACTGTGGCCCCTTGAATTCCGGAGTGGGGGCGAGGACCATGTCGTTGATGAGGTTCTTGCCGGTCTTCCGCGTCAGCGGGCAGAGCTCGCCCGGCCCCACCTCGATACGGCAGCCGAACCAGATGAACCCCACCGCGGCGACGACCAAGACCAGCAGCGCGACCAGCGGCATCCCGACCCAGTAGAAGGACGGGCTGCGGTTGCTCATAAACCTCTTCACCCTTTCCCAAGGCATCTCATACATTCCGTCGTCTTGCATGCCCATCGTCATTCCTTTCCGCGCTGGTCCGCGCGACCCATTCGGCCTCGGTTTATGAGCAGCTTCCGGTCATGCTTCCGGCGGGGATGTGTCGGTCCCCCTCCCGGAACCGCCGTTCTCTCCAGCACGCCCCTACCCTACTCCACATCTCTCTGCATTGCAAGGGTGAAAGCCCTGGAGTGTCGTGCCAAAGCGATTATGTCATCCCCTTGCCAAAGGGATTATGTCATCCTCCCCTCCCGTCCCCCCAAAGGGGGGAGGCGACAGTCTGGACAACGGGCACGGTAA
>CAZDHT010000092.1:0-7252 GCA_964505325.1 uncultured Planctomycetota bacterium
TGCACTGGCTGACCGAGAACCTGGGCATTCCGGCGTTGATGTATGGGACCACCGGCAGCGGCGCCCACGCCGACCTGGAATACACTTACATCCCCACCATGCTGGCGACGGCCCGGGTTTACGCCCAGCTCGCGCTCCGCATGCCGGTAGAATGGAAGAAAGGGGACAGATAACTTTTTTCGCCCGGTGGAGAGACCGTGAGCGACGTTCCTGGGTTGTTCGGCGAAAGAAAGTTATCTGTCCCCGTTTTCCCCGCTTCGTGGTGAGATAACGGAGACGGAGATGAAGGTCTTCTACAACTGGGACGAGCTGGAGGCCGAGGACCACGGCCTGCCGTCGTCGCTCTGTCGCATCAAAGCGATCACCGGCGAGAAGCTCCAGCTCATCTGGGCCCGCTTCGAGCCCGGCGGCGAGTACGAGACCCACTCGCACCCCCACGAGCAGTTCAGCTTCATGGTCCAGGGCCGGATGCTGCTGCGCGTCGGCGATGAAGAGAAGGAGGTCCGCCCCGGCGACATCTGGCACGCGCCGCCCAACGTCGTCCACGGCGGGAAGCTCGTCGGCGACGAGCCGGTCATCTTCGTCGACGTGTTTCATCCCGTCCGCGAGGAAGTGCTCGAAGAAATGCGCCGCAACCGCGCGAAACGGCTTGGTATCGAGGATGCGAATGAAGCAACTGCCTGACCTCGCGGTGGCGGTCCAATACTACCGCCAGCCGACCCCCTTGCCTGAGGAATGGGACAGAGACCTCGCCAACATCAAGAAGATGGGGATAGAGATCATCCAGCTCCGTCCTCAGTGGCGCTGGCACGAGCGGAACGAGGGCGAGCTGAACTTCGATGACATCGACCGGCTCTTTGACCTCGCCGAGCGGCACGGCCTCAAGGTGCTCTTCAAGTTCTACCTCCCCGCCGGGCCGCAGTGGCTGTTCGACAATTACGACGCCCACCGCAGGACGCCGACCGGCGAGATCATCCAGCCCATCACATGCGGATCGGTCTATGTGGGTGGCCTGATGCCGTGCTTCGACAAGGACCTCGTCCGCAAGAAGGCGACCCCCTTCATCCGCGCGGCGGTCCGGCGCTACAAGGACCGACCGAACCTGCTGGCCTGGAACGCGTGGAACGAACCGCGTTCCCGACCGGCGGCGGATTGCGCGTGCGAAGACTCGATGAAGAAGTACCGCGCCTGGCTGAAGCGGCGTTTCGGCACGATCGAGAAGTTCAACCGGTTCGCCGGTCTCGCCGTGTCGGGCAAGGGCGCGGACTTCAGCGGCGTCAAGGCGCCGACGTCCTATCACGACTACGTCGGATGGCTCCTGTTCCGGACGTGGCGGGCGGAGATGATCGCCGACCGTCTCAAGTGGGTCGCCGGCGAAATCCGAAAGATCGACAAAGCCCACGTCGTCATGTGCCATGTCGGCTTCTGCTCGGCGCTGCAAGACGTGCTGGAGGACACCAGCCACGACTACCTGAACGCGCAGCCGTTCGATCTCTTCGGGTCAAGTTGCCCTAACCGGCCGGACGACCTCCCGCTGCTGGAGCACCAACCCGAGGCGTACCAGGCGGCAACGCTCGATCTGATCTGCTCGCGGCTGCGCGGGGTCAGCGATCCGTTCTGGATCAACGAGATCTACGGCAACCGCGGGATGTACGTCGAGCCGCTGACGCCCGCATACCTGAGACAGACGACCTATCACGCGGTCGCCGGCGGCGCGAAAGGGATCGTCTACTGGCAATACCGGAGCGAGCGGCTGGCCAACGAGAGCAACGACGCCGGGCTGACGCACATCAACGGCGGCCCGACCGACCGGAGCCGCGAAGTGGAGCGCGTGGTCCGCGTCCTCCGAAAGCATCAGAACGAACTCGGCCCTGCGGTCCCGCCTCGGGGCGCGGTCGGCATCCTGTATGACTTCTCGTCGGACCTCATCAGCCGCATCGCCGCCGCGGCGCCCGGCCCGGTCCAGGTCGAGCAGGGGTGGCGTGAAGACTATCCGTACAAGATGTCGCTCCGCGGCATCCATCTCGCGCTGTGGGAACTCGACGTGCAGGCGGACGTCGTGCCGTCGGAGGAGATCGAAAGGCTCCTGGGATATCGCGTCGCGTACCTGCCCTGCCCCAGGATGATCCCGGACGAGCAGGCAAAGGTCCTGGCGAAGTTCGTCGAGAGGGGCGGCCTGCTGATCAGCGAGCCGTCACCGGGCATGCGTGATCCCAACGGCTGGGTCAGCCCGGACGTTCCACCCCACCCGCTCGATGAGCTGTTCGGCTGCCGGGAGGTCCGGCGGGTCCTGACACAGGAAGACAAGGTCCTGACCGTCGGAAGCAGAAAGATCGTCTGCCCGCCCGATGTGTTCCTGGCCACGCTGGAGCGCAAGGGAACCCAGCCGAAGGCCATCGGCCGATGGGACGACGGCGCGGCCATCGTCTCCCACGCACGCGGGAGAGGGCGCACCGTGCTGCTGGGCGCGCCGCTCGGGGAGGTCTACTTCCGCACGCGGCAGAGCGCCGTCCTCGACTGGATCAGCGGGATACTCCGACACGAAAAGGTCGCAATCGAGAAACTACTGGACACGCGCAAGGAGGACGTCCGCGTCCGACGCCTGGTGAGAAAAGACGGTTCCGAAATCGTCTTCATCTTCAATCACCGAAAGAAACGAGAACGAGTCGCGATCCGCGCGCGGGGCTTGCAGAACATCTCCGAACTGACAGACCTGAAGCTGAGATTCACCAAGGTCAAGGGATGCTTTGTCACACACATCCCGGCCGAAGAAGTCCTGGTCGTGAAGCTGAGTCGTGCCCGAAGGCGTGCGCGTCATAGCTGACCGCCGAACGAGAAAGGAGGCGAGATGAAGCGCGACGAGCGAAGCGAGAGACGGCCCACGGGCCTGGCCGGAGTATTGGCCCTGTGCGTGACCGTGCTGGCGGTTTGCGCCGGCGCGGTTGAGGCAGAGGTGACGACGCTTCAGAACGGCGTGTCGCCGACCGCCGAGTACACGGGCTGCGTCGACACGTGCCTCGAAGGCTACGGCAAGACCCGGCCGCGGAACAAGGACACCATCTTCTGGACGCCGGGCAGCCGCTACGGCCTGCTGAAGTTCGAGCTGGCCGGGATCGGGAAGGGCCGCACGGTGCACCGCGCCGTCCTGCGCCTCTTCCTCGCCGAGATCCCGCGCACCGGCACGCCCGTCCCCGTCTACACGATGGCCCGCGACTGGGATGAGACCGCCACGTGGATCGAGTGGAAGGACCTCGACGGCGCGAAGTCGCCGCAGAACAACTGGACAAAGCCCGGCGGCGACCTCGACCGTACCATCGACTACGGGTTCAAGGACGCACGGGGCAAGCCGCAGCCCGGCCTCATCGCGCGCTCGGTCGTCAAGAGCGGGCCAATGGGGCACTACATCGAGTTCGACGTGACCAAGCTCGTGACCGAGTGGGTCGCGGGGGTGCGGCCCAACCACGGGTTCTTCATCAGCAAGGAACGCTACTCCAGCGCGAAGTTCTGCACGTCCGAGTGGCCGATGGCGGCGTTCCGGCCAACCCTCGCGGTCGAGCACTACGCGGCGAACGAGAAACCGGACCCGAAGGCGCCGGTGACCCTGCCCGCGGCGCCGGGTCCCCAGGCGAAGCTCTCGCCGCTGGGCAAGGCGCGGCTGTTCGGGCACAGCAAGTCGACGGTCATGCGCTTTGGCAAGAACTCCAGTTGCCGCTGGCGCAAGGGCCACATGGCCGGGTACGCCAAAGAGGACCCGCGCTTCCCCGGCGACTGGAGCTGGACGCCGTGGATCCGCATCGGCGGCACGGCGGGCGACTTCAACCACGGGCTCTTCCGCTTCGACCTGTCGGCGATTCCGAAGGACGCCGTTGTCGCGAAAGCCACGTTCAAGGTCTTCGCCGAGGCCGGCAATCAGCGCCTGCCCGATCAGAAGACCGCGTTCGGCCAGGTGCCCAAGGAGACGGCCAAGGAGCGGCAGGGGCGCCTCCGCGCGTCGATGGGCGCGGCGCGCGAACTCGCCAAGTACAGCTTCGGCGTCTATGCGGGCGCGGACGGGCGCGGCCCCGCCGCGCGGAAGTGGGCGGAGCCGGCCCCCGTCGCTATCGCCGACCTCGGCAAACAGTGGGCGGGCGAGCTCAAGAAGAAGGATGCGTTCCCCGAGACCTGGATCAAGTGGGACGTGACCGGCATGGTCCGAGCCTGGGTCCAGGGCAAGATCCCCAACAACGGCCTCGTCCTCGACCACCGCTTGATGGGCGGGCACATGGTCGTCTACTCCGACGACTGGGTCGACGCCGACCGCCGCCCGTACCTGGAGGTCACACTCGTCGGCGGCGGCCCCTTCAAGGGCGACGGCCCGTTTAAGCCCGACCCGCCCGCGCCCGCGGGCGACTGGATCGAGCCGATGAAGAAGGTCCACGCCCGGTGGAAGGGCACCCCGGGCACGTTCACCCAGTACGGCGACAGCATCACGGTAACGATGGCGTTCTGGACGCCGCTCCTGTACGGAACGTACACCGGCGGCCCGAAGGAGATGCAGGACGCTCTCGCCGCGGCGAAGAAGTACGTCCACAAGCCGTGCTGGCGGAACTGGAAGAGCGGCAAGTACGGCTGCGCCGGCAGCACCACCATCTCGTGGGCCTTCGCCAACATCGACGGTTGGCAAAAGCGGATGAGCCCCGAGGCGGCCGTCGTCCTGTGGGGTACCAACGACGCCGCCTACGGCCCACACGGCATCCACCACCTCGAGAAGTACGCGGCCGTCATCAACCGCATGCTCGCGGACGGGACGGTGCCGATCATCACCACGCTGCCCCCGTTCAGCCGCCAGCGCGGCGGCATCGGGATGTTTCTGATTGTTCACAACCTGCGACTCGCCCACCTCGCCGTCGCCCGTGCCAACAAGCTGCCGCTGATTGACCTCTACAAGGAGATGGTGACGCGCCGGCCGGACGACTGGGACGGCAAGCTCAAGAAGTTTGACGAGGGCGGATGGAAAGGCTACAACGTGCCGACGATGATCGCCCGCGACGGCATCCATCCGTCGTTCCCGAAAAAGTGGCAGCACGACTGGTCCGAGGAAGGCTTGAAGTCGTGCGGCCTCGGCCTGCGCAACTATCTGACGCTCAAGATGTGGTACGAGATCTACACGAAGGTGCTGACGAAGTGAGCGAAGAGCGAACGCATTGTCTGCTCGTCGGGCTCGGCTCGATGGGCCGGGGCCTGGTCCGTTTCCTCGAACAGAAGCCGTGGTTCGAGCCCGTCGGCGCCGTCGACCTGCGCGAGGAGGCCCTGGCCGAGGCACAGACCGCGCTCCACCTGTCCGACGAGGCGCTGTTCAAGGACCTCGACGCCGCGCTCAGCGCGACCTCGCCCGATGCCGCGATCATCAACACGCCGTCGGAACTGCACTACGAGCAATCGAAGGCGGCGCTCAAGGCCGGCGCGCACGTCCTCGTCGCCAAGCCGATCACCAACGAGTTCGGCCAGGCCGTGGAGCTCGTCGAGCTCGCCGAGTCGGCGGGGCGGACGCTCAGCGTGGGTCAGCAGGTCCGCTACAACCGTCACTACACCGCGGTGCGGCGCTTCGTCGAGTCCGGCGCGCTGGGCGACGTCGAAGCGGCGTGGCTCATGAACAGCAAGCCGCGGCCCGAGCCGGCGAACCTCGCAACCATGGACCAGCCGGCGCTGTACGAGAACGCCTGCCACCACTTCGACTCGCTGCTCGCGGTGTTCCCCGGACATGTGCCGGAATGGATTTCGTGCGACGGGTTCATCCCGTCGTGGTCGCCCTATGCGGGGCCGTGCATGGTCAACGCATTGATCCGATTCAGCGGCAACCTGCACGTATCGTACCACGGCGGGTTCTCGTCGCGGGCGCCGATGTATGAGTTCCGCGTCGAGGGCGCGGCGGGCGCCCTGCGCTGCCGCGGGCTGCACATGTCGAACGATCTGATGAGCTACGAATTCGCCGAGGCGCTCGGCCACTTCGAAGCCGCCGAGATCGACAAGGACGTTCCGCTGCTCAACCCATGGGTCCTGTTCCTCGACGCCTGGCACGACTATGTGCTCGACGGCGCCGAGCCGTCAGGCCCTGAGCGTGTCGAAGGGCCACCCTTCAGCGGACGCAACAACCTGAAAGTAATGGCGATGGTCTGCGCCGCGATCGAGTCGGTGGAAACCGGCGGCCCCGTCGACATCGCGGACAACCCGCGCTACCGGGCGGCCTTCGCCGACGCGTCCGGAGTTTGACGCCGCGGCGTTCCGCTCGCCGGCGCGCCGCTCGATGTTCGACCGAGCAGATATCATAGTTCACGAATTGCTGAATTTGTGAATTGCTGAATTGCTGAATTCGTGAAATGCGATATGCCGCGGATGAGGCCCTTTGGGCGAGCCGGAGCGGAGGTGATACGATGAGCGACGGGCGCTGCGAGGTGAAGGTCAACGAACGAACCAACATGGTGATCGAACGCGCCACCGGCCGCCACCTCGGCGCCGCGGGCGCGAACTTCTACGACGTGTGGGTCTTCCCGCTCTACACGCCGGCCGGGCGGACGGTGATCCGCGAGTTCCCGTTCGACCATCCGTTTCACAACGGCTTCTTCGTGGGGCAGCACCCGCTGAACGTAGGGGACCGCGTGGGGAACTTCTGGGCGCATCCGCCGCGACGCGGACCGGACGATCACATCTTCGTCAACGTCGGCCGCGTGGACGCGCCCCGCGAGCCGGAGACCGAGATCACCGACGACGCCGTCCGCTTCACGTTCAAGAACGTCTGGCGTGATGAGAACGAAGATCCGCTACTCGATGAGGTCCGCACCGTGACGTTCCGGGCGGCGGATGACGCGACCCTGTGCGACATGACCAGCGAGAAGATCGCGTCGCAGGGCGCGGTCGAGTATCCGCAAACGAAGTTCGGCAGCATCGGCGTCCGGGTCGAGCCGCGCCTCTTGCCGCCTCTGGGCGGCGTGGTGATCGCCGACGGAGACCGGCGCGGGAACGCGGCGGTCACCCACGAGGGCGAATCGGATTTCGTCGCCTACGAGAACGACGGCTTCGGGGTCCTGCTGCATATCCTCGACGTGGGCGTACGCGGTCCGTGGTTCATCCGCGACTACGGCATGGCGATGTACAACCCCACGTGGACGCGGTCGATCTCGACGCCGGAGGGCGGGTCGTGGGCCGTCGGCCTCCGCGTCGTCGCATATGACGGGCCACTGACCGAGGAGCGGGCGAAGCTATGGCTGGTGTGACG
>CAZDHT010000092.1:7352-16724 GCA_964505325.1 uncultured Planctomycetota bacterium
GCCGACCCGCCGCCGACGCACATTATCGACACGACCACGGGCGACCCGAATCAGACGGCCGCGCTGGCCGCACGGCTGGCCGAGCGCGGCGTCGCCTACCTTGACGCGACCCTCTCCGGCTCGAGCCAGCAAATCCGCGAGCGGCGCGGTGTGTTGATGGTCGGCGGCGAGCGGGCGGCATTCGAGGCCTGTCGTGACCTGTTCGGCGCCGTCACAGACAAAGCGTTCTATCTCGGCCCGCCGGGAAGCGGGGCCAAGGCCAAACTCGCCAGCAACCTCATCCTCGGCCTGAACCGCGCCGCGCTGGCAGAGGGCCTCGTTTTTGCCGAGACGCTCGGCCTCGAGCTCGCGCCGTTCCTCGAATTGCTTAAGCAGACGCCCGCCTACTCCGTAATGATGGACGCCAAAGGCGACAAGATGCTGACCGGCGACTTCACGCCGCAGTCGCGCGTCGCCCAGCACCACAAGGACGTCTCGATCATCCTTAATTACGCGGCGAAGCACGGCCAGGAGCTGCCGCTCTCGCAGGCGCACCTCGACATTCTGGCCGCGGCCATCGCAGCGGGCGACGCCGACCTGGACACGTCCGCCGTCATCCGCGAAATCCGCAGAAGGGGTGGCCGCGAATGAAGCGTCTGATCGCAACTGCCGCACTTCTGATCACCGTGAACACGGCGCACGCACAGGAGGTCTGGCCGATGGCGGAATGGAAGCGGGCGGCGCCCGCGGACGTAGGAATGGACGAGGCGAAACTGAACCAGGCCCGCGCCTACGCGCTGTCCGCCGGCGGCTCGGGCATCATCACGCGCGGCGGCGTCGCCGTGATGACCTGGGGCGACCAGAAGCGACGCTACGACCTCAAATCGACGACCAAGTCCATCGGCGTCACCGCGCTCGGCCTGGCGCTCGGGGACGGCAAGACCATCCACCTCGTCTTCTCCGGCAACGACTGCTTCTCCGTCCGGGGGGCGACGCTCCGCGTGGCCCTGCCTCCGAAGCCGTAGCGACTGTTCACTGGTCAGATATGGCTCGTTCTCGCGGCTTCGCGCGCCCATCAGGGCGCGCCGGCGTCGAACAACACAATCTCGTCGACGAAGAGCTCGACGTCTTTGGCGCCCGGCGTGACGAACGAAATTGAATCGACCAGGCTGCCGGTCGCGAACTTGCCCCCGAGGGACTGCTCGTCCTTGCTGAACGTGACATACTCGGTCACCCACCTGCCCTGCTTGCAGCCGGCGACGGCCACGGCGCGGTCTCGCTTCGCCGTTGCATCGTGCAGGATCACGTTGACCTTCGCAGCGCCTTGGGCCCAGTAGCGGAAGCGGACCTTGGTGTTGGGCCCGACGGGGCGGGGCGGCTTCATTTCCAGACGAACGTGCAGGTCCTTCGTGCCCTTCTTCGGGACGGCCCTGGCGACGACCCAGTAGCTGTCTTCTGGAGCCGCCGTGCCGATTCCGAACGTTTCCTTGGCGCCGCGGATGGCCGGCTCGAACTCGCCCGGGAAGTACCGCTGCCTGGATTTGGGGTCGATGCCCGTGTCGAACGCGGCCAGAAACATCACGCGCCGCGGGAACGGCTCCGGCTCCGGCGGGGCACCGGGCTCTTCGGCAAACAGGATCGGGTCGTCGATGATGACCTCGTACTGCTTTCCGTCACCCGGCTTGCCGACGTAGACCTGCAAGTCGTCCATCCGCTCGCCCTTCTTGAAGGCGCCGGGCGCGCCGTTGTTGCGGCGGGAGTCCCGCGTGAAGTCGAGCACCATCTCCGACCACCTGCCTTGCGCGAGACCGGAGACACGGATGTTGCAGTTGTCGGCCGAGCTCAGGCTGTAGTGTTGGAGCAGCGCCTTGTCCGTCCCCGTGATGTAGTAGCGGACGTAGAGCTTGTTGACGGCGCCCATGCGGGGGCCGGGCACGGGGTTCATCCCGGTCTTCAGTGCGGCGAACGTCTTCCACGGTCCGGCTCCGCGCCGGGCCGTGCGGTTGCCCGGATACTTCGGGATGTTTTTCTTCTCCTCGTCGCCGAACCAGCCGAAATTGCCCGGCCGCGCCTCAAAGCCGGAGAACGCCCAGATGCGGTGCGGGAAGCGGGCCGGGCGCCCCTCGGTCGCCGCCGCGAAACCCCGCCTGTGGGGCGCGGCTGCCTGGCACTCGAGAGCCAGCCACATCACGACGGCCGCCGTCAGCGCCGTTGCCATTGTTTTCATGTTCCCTCCTTTCCCGGGCCTCTTCTTCTGGGCTCGGAGTAAACCTCAACGATTCGCGGCTGCGGATCGAACTTCAACGGATAGGGCAGCGGGACGCGGGTCTCGAACTCCTCCACGTATGCGCCCACGTCGTGATCCCGGCACAACGCGCGGATTTCCTTTCCGCCTATGCTCATTTCGAAGACGAAGGAATTGCACGCCTCGGTGTGGTAGGCGTGGCTGAACGACGCGACGTTGAAGAACGTGGTCCGTCCCTTTCTCTTGACCTGATCCTTGCTCCGTTTCGGCCCGTGCTCGTGTCCGCCGAGCCAGGCGTCGATGCGATACGATCGCCGCAGGCTCGACACCCACCGCCGCGGGTTCAGCACGCACTCGAAGTTGATCCGCGGGTGCGTCTGGCGGACGGTGTTAACCACCAACTGGTGCGAGCAGACGATGAGGTTCTTGTCCTGATGTTTCGCGACGGCCTGTTTGAGCCACCGCCGGGTCGGCGCCCGCAGAATCCCCGCCGCCCGACCGCGCTCGGCCGAAACGAAGATCCAACACAGGTTCCCGTCGAGCAGCACGTAGTGGAACTCGCGTCGCACGATCTTCTGATACAGCCCGCTCTCGGTGCCGTGAAAGTCGTGGTTGCCGACGATCTCGTACCATCGCGCGATGCCGCTTGTCCGGCGGAGGCGGGCGTAGCGGCGGAACTCCGATTCGCGATAGGCGTGGCTCACGTCGCCGAGAACGAGCGCGTAGTCGGGCGTGCCGACGTGGCGGAGCAGCTCATCGGTCGACCGCTCGGCCCACAGTCCGCCGTCCTTGCCGTCCCACTTCTTGCCGTTGTGCGAATCCGCCCAGATCCACACTTGTCGCCTGTCTGTCGGCAGGTCCGGCGGATCGTTCATCATGGAAAGCCCTTCCGGCCCGGAATCTTCCCGCCCTGCGCGAACCAAAGCGCGTAGGACCACATCCGGTAGTTGCCGAGGGCGTGGCGGGCGACGTTCCCGCCGGTCATCGCCTTGAGCCGGTCGAGGTACAGCGTGTCGCCGCTGATCTCGTAGTACCACACGTACGGCGTGCCGAAGTAGTGCCCGCCCCGCATGACCTTGTCCGGCGGGAACCACGGCTTGGGCAGCGGCTCCTTCGCGCCCTTCTTCCGCAGCGCAACGCTCGGCACGATCCCGCGCAGCTTCTCGTTCCACGCGACCGTGGCCGACCACTTGCCCTCGCGCTTGTACACCTCGACCAGCCGGTCCGCGTGGTTCTGTTCTTCGGGCGACGACAGCATCGCCACCAGCGTCCGCGCGCCGTCGGCCATGATCCCGACGCTCTGCCAGGTGTTGACGTACCAGTACTCGCCGTTGAGCGACTTCGAGTACGGCCGGTGGATGGTGATGTGCCCGGCGGGGGTCTGCCCCTTCGCGAGGACGTCGATGTACACGCGCGCCGTGTCGACGCAGTCCTGCCGGACCTGCTTGTCCTGCGAAAGACAGAACGCGTAGCCGAGCGCGTGGGTGAGCCAGCCGTGGGCTCGGCCGAAGCCGACGCCCTTGTGTGGCCGCGCGTCGACGCCCTTTTTCGCGTTGAACAGGCTGCCGAACCCGCCCGTCTTCGGTTTGCTGCGGAAGGGATAGATGTTGAGCGCGGCGCACGCGTGGGTGCCGGCGAGGATGAGGCGGTCGCGGCTGATCGGATCGCACGCGAGGTACGCCGCCGGCGTCGCGTCGAACACGCGCGCCAGGTGCTGGTCGTCGTGGTTCATGTAGCGGAGGAACTCCTTCGCCTGTGGTGCGAGGAGCTTGTTGTCCGCGACGTGCTTGGCGTGGACGGCCGCCGCCGGGTCCTTGCCGACGTCGATGACAAAGCCGCGGCGGTTGAGCGAGACGTCGAGCATCTTCTTGCCGCCCGCGGCAACGAGCTGCCGGCTGTGGATGTACGGCTTCCCGTCCTTGTCGTAGAAACGGTGACCGTGGTGGCGGTCCCAGTGCCGGTCGGCCAGGATGATGTGCCGCTTGATCGCAGTGTTGTCGCCGCTCACCGCGGCCGGGATGCCGAAGACGTAGTAGATGCCGGAGCCACCGGTCATCCCGCCGTAGGGGACCCCGGCCGGCATGGCGTGTCCGAACCGTTTCCAGCCTGCCTTGTTCGGCGCGCCCAGGCTGCGGCGGATGAACTTGTCGACCACCGGCCTTGGAATCGACAGCGGCAGCGGGTACTTGTTCGATCCGTACCGCGCCGTCTCGAAGTTCGACCAGCTCCACAGCTCCTGGCTCGCCACCGGTACGAAAAACGGCTGGTGCTTCGCGAACAGCAGCGCCCGCGCTTTCGCCTTGGGAGCGTAGACGACCGTGCGCAGCACGGCCGCCGCACGGGTCGGCATCACGAACACCCTCTTGCCCGGATGTGGCGCCGGGCAACTGATCCACGTGTAGTCGCCCTCGACCTTCGGCGCCGTCCCCGCCGCCGGGCTGAACTTCTGCTCCCACACGTGCACGCCCATCGGCTTCCGGATGCCGACGCGGATGCTGCGGTAATACACCGGGCCGTTCGGCTCCTCGATCGAGCCATTGTGGATCATCAGCGCCAACGAGGCGAACTGCTCGTTGGTGTAGAACGTTAGGTAGGCGCGGACGCGGAGGAGCTTCTTGAACGCCGGCTTGTCTGGCTCGGCCTTGCCGACGAGCGTCATCGGGGACTGGTACAGCGATTCGTCGAACGCTGGGCCGGTTCGCATGTCGATCAGTGGGCGCTCGTTCAGCGGCTTCGCTTCATACGTGTTGCCGAAACAGTCCGTGGCCCTCACCACCAGCGGCGTGTTCTCCAGCAACCACGCGCCGACACCAATCCTGGAAGCGCCATGTAGGACTTGCGCGAACGGGAGTTGGACCACGTCGAACGCCTTGACCCCGTTCGCCGGCAGGTCGACCTTCGCCGCGAGTTGGATGACCTCCGGCCGGCCGACCGGGAAGTCCTTCTCACTGCCGGGATAGGTCGCGAACACAGTCATCTGTGTTGGCAGCACATTGTCGCCGTCGCGCAGTGCGAGCCCGCGCACGTCCTTCTTGTAGTCCCGCGGCACGGGCAGCGCCCCCCGCACGACCGTGCCCTTCATCGGCTCGTTCGAGGCGTTGTGCACCTTCACCTTGGCCACAACTCTCACTGTCAGGTCCATAGCATGCGCAGCAGACGCGAGCACAAGCACCACACAGCAGATGATCCGCGTTTTCATTGTCGCTTCCCCTTGTTCAGCGGTCCGCGGTCAGGGATCTTTCCGCCCTGCGCAAACCAGAGGGCGTAGGACCAGTTGTTCAACCCTCGCTGCGCTCGCTGTGCGAGCGTCATCTTTCCGGCCATCGCTTTCAGCCGATCGAGGTAGAACTTGTCGCCGGTCAGCTCGTAGTACCATGTGACCGGGGTGCCCATGTAAAAGCCGCAGCCGCCCTTGGCCAGCGGCTGTTCCATCGGCGCCTTCTCGCTCTTCTTCATCAGGGCGATGTGGAAGCCCGGCGAGCGGATCTGGTCGCTCCAGCCCTTCGTCATCACCCACTTGCCGACCTTCTTATAGACTTCCTTGAGCCGATCCGCGACCGCCTGGTCCTCGGGGCTCGAGAGGATATTGATCGCGACGCGGGCGCCGTTGGGGATGATGGCGCCCTCCTCCCAGCCGGTCGTGAACCAGTATGCCCCCTGGAACGCTTTGCCCGACGGCCCTCGCATGGTGACGTTGCCGGCGGGCGTCTGCGCCTTTTCGAGCACATAGGCGTCGGCCTTGGCGATCTCGACGCAGTCGGCGCGGATCTGCTTGTCCTGCGAGAGCGCATGCGCCCAGCCGAGGGCGTGCAGCACCCAGCCGTGCTCGCGGCCGGCGCCGAAGCCCTGGTGCGGCTTCGCGTCGACGTGCTTCTTGGCGCCGAACAAACTCCCCCAGCCGCCGAACCGCGGCATGTTCCTGATCGGATGGATGTTCCGTCGCCAGCAGGCCTGGGCGCCGAGGGTGACCAGCCGGTCGCGGTTGACCGGGTCGCACGCGAGATACGCGGCGGGGACGGCGTCGAACACCCGCGACAGGTGCTGGTCGTCGTGGTTCATGTACCTGAGCAGCCGCTGGGCCTGCTCGGAGAGCAGGTCGTTCTGCTTGACATGGTCAGCCTGCGCCTTCGCGGCCGGGTCCTTGATCTGCAGGACGTGCGCGCCGCGGTTGTTGTAGACAAGACTCAGGTACTTCTTCCCGCCAACGGTCACGACGTGCCGGCCGTAGGTGAACGGTTTTCCGTCGTCGTAGAAGAGGTGAGAGCGCTGGCGGTCGAAGTTGCGGTCGGCCATCAGCACGTGCAGCTTGATGGCGCCCTGGTGGCCGGTGACCGCGGCCGCGGCGCCGAACACGAAGTTGATGCCCTGCCCGCCGGTCATCCCGCCATATGCGACGCCGGCCGGCATGGCGTGGCCGAGCGTGCGGTACGGCGGCTTCGGCTTCTGCCACAGGTATGTGAGCGGCCAGCCGAGCGTCGGGCTCGCCAGCGTCTTCCTCACGTGCTGGTCCAGCCCGGCGATGTCGAGCCGCAGCGGCATCGGGTACTTGGGCGAGTCGTAGCAGGCCGTCTTGAAGTTCGACCAGCTCCACAGCTCCTGGCTCGGCACCGGCACGAAGACCGGCGCGAACTCGTGGAACTGGAGCGCCCGCTTCTGCGCGGCCGGCGCATAGATCGTCACCCGCAGCACCGCCGCCGAGCCGTGCGGCATTACGAACACCTTCCCGTCCTTGTGCGGTGGCGGACAGGTCAGCCAGCGATGGTCCTTGTCCTCCGTCCACGTGCCCTCGGCGGCGGGCGAGAAATCCTTGTGCCACACCTTCGCGAGCAACGGCTTGGCGATGCCGACCCGGATGCTGCGGTAGTACACGTGCCCGTTCGGGTTGTCGATCGAGCCGTTATGGATCATCACCGCGAGCGACGCGAAGTCCTCGCCGCCGTACTCCGTGAGGTACGTGCGCGCGTGCAAGAACGCCTTCAGCGCCGGCGTGTCCACAGCCGGTGTCCCGGTGACTCTCAACACGGTCTGCCAGACGGTCTCTTCGACGAGCGAGCCGCGCGAGGAGTGGACGCTCTCTGTGCGGAACGGCGCGGCCCGATAGCGGTTGCCGAAGCAGTCGGTTGCCTCGACAACCAACGGCGCCTTCCGGCCCCGCCATGCCACGAGGCCGTCTCGGCTCGCGGCCTTGGGATACTCGGGCGTTCGGTCCAGTCCGACCACGTCGAACGTCTTGAACGCGTTGGCGGGCAGGTCGACCTTGGCCGCGAGTTGCACGACCTCGGGCCGGCCGACGGGGAAGTCCTTCTCGCTGCCCGGATAGGTCGAGAAGACGCTCACCTGCGTGGGCAGCACCTCGTCGCCGTCGCGGAGCGCGAGCGCCTTCACGTCCTTGTCGTAGTCGCGCGGTACCGGCAGCGTCCCGCGGACGATCACCCCCTTCATCGGCTCGGCGGAGGGATTCTGGACCTTGACCGTGGCGACGACTGTCTCCGCCGCGACGGAAGCGGAAGCCAGCGCACAACTGAGCAGGCAGGTAACGATGGCGGTTTTCACCCTGTGTCCTCCGGTCAGCGGCCGGTTACCTTGCGCGAATGTCGTATGCGAACAGCTTGTCGGCGTGGCGGACGTAGAGCCGGCCGTCGCAGACGACCGGGTGCGCCCAGTGCAACCCGGACCCGCCCCTCGGCACTTGGAAGGAACTGACGACCCGGTGCTTCTTCGGGGTGGCTTCGACCAGCGACATCGCCCCCCGCTCATCCAGGCAGTACAGCATGCCCTCGGCGTAGGTCAGGGATCCTTTGCCTCTTGCTTTCCAGGCCTGTTTTCCGGTCATGAAGTCCAGGCAGAACCAGCCTCTCGACTGATGGCCAGCCCCGTAGAGGTGCCCGTCGATCAGCACAACGCCGCCATGATGGTTGTCCATCAGCCGGCTGCTCCAAACTTTCTCGGCCTGGATGCCGTTCTCGACGGGCTTGAGCCGGATCAGAATGCTGCCCTTGCCGTAACCGGTTGACGCGAACACGTGGCCGTTGTGGAAGATCGGGTCCGTGGCGTTGTTCCCCCGCCGATTCCCATGCTCGACGCTCCACAGCAGCTTCCCCGTCTTGGCGTCGACGCCGAACGCGACCGCCGCAGTCATGCTGAGGAGCTGCCGGAACCCGCCGAACTCGGCAATCACGGGAGAGCAGTAACCCATCGTTCCCTTGATTCCGGTGCTCGCCCAAACCAGCTTGCCGGTCTTCTTCTCCAGACACACCATGTAGCCCTTCTTACCGCCCGGGCAGCAGATCAGTCTATCACCGTCGATGAGCACGGATTCGGCCAGTCCGTATGTCGGGGTCTTCGCGTCGAACTGCTTGAAGAGATCGAGGTGCCAGACCTCCGTGCCGGTCTTTGCGTCGAAGACTCCCAGCCGGCCACGTTCGCCCAAATGATAGACTCGGCCTTCATCGCAGGTTGGGGTGGCGCGAGAGCCGCCGTATCCCATGGCGTAGCGCCGCGTAGTCTCCCAGGACTGACCGTTGAGCTTCCGCCACTTCTGCTTGCCGTTCAGGTCAAGAGCGAAGACGTACGTCTGCTTGTCGATCATGCCCGCAGTGTAGATCAGCCCTCCGGCAACGGTGACGGAGCTGTAGCCTTTTCCCAGCCCCGAGGCGGTCCAGAGCAGCTTCGGGCCGGCGTCCGGCCATTTCTTGAGGAGCCCCGTCTCGGCCGACTTGTTGTCACGCTTGGGCCCGTGGAAGCACGGCCATTCATGCTTCGGCTCGGCGCTTTGCGCTCGGGAAAGCAGAAGGCCGGGAATAATGACCAGCCAGGTGCACCTCCGCATGCTGCTCCTCCTGTTCGGGTCAGAAACCGGTGTTGTCCTTGACCGAGACCGTTTTCTTGTCGCAGCCGGGGCCGATGGCGACCGGGATAGTACAGTCCTCCCAGGCGCCGGGACTGTTTCAAGTGTTTCAGTGGCTTTGTTTGGCAGAAAAAGCGTTTAGGCCATAACCTATTGTCTCGCAAAGCCTTGTGAATATACCCCATCTTCGCGCGCTTGTCAAGCCTGCTGGACATTTTTTGGCGGGAAAAGTGCTGCCCTGCCCAGGCACCCCCCCAGGCACCCCCCAGGCACGAGGCAGGCGGGGCCGGCGCGAATTTCT
>CAZDHT010000093.1:0-6922 GCA_964505325.1 uncultured Planctomycetota bacterium
GCTGTCGGTTCGTTGGAACTCAAACGGTGGTGGAGGATGGCTTCCACGATCGATCCGCACATCACCAAGACAGATTTTGCGGGGCCAGCTTTGGCGGCCTCGTTTACTTCCTTGCAGTCCCGCTCTATGGCGTCTCGCAGCACGCCTGCCAGGAAGCTGAGTCCCTTGCCGATCTCGATCTTGGCTGGTATCTCGGGCAGTACCCCAAGACTCGCGCCGCTCAGCAGTTCCTCCAACGACTGCATGGCTCCCACCTCGACCGCGCAGTAGTCTAGGCAGCCCCTGATGTACCTACCGCGTACGTAGTTCCGGGCCTCTGCGAATCTGGCCGCCTGAGTCCATTCCCTGTCTTCGTACATTCGACGCTTGGTCCGGTTCGCGCGGAGCTCACGAAGTAGCAGCTGTTTGTGTTCTTGGAGCGGGTTCTTCCATAATTCGTAGACGATCCTGCACAAGTCTTCGAAACAGAGACGACCTCTTTGTTCGTAGGTTTCGCCTGCGGCATTCTGCTTGGCGTCCACGTCGTCATCGCCGTCCAACTGCACAGTCCACAGTCGGTCCTTGAAGGGTGGCGTGTTGCCCCGGGCAAGGAGGTCAGGAAGCTGCATTTCCGCAATGCGAGGGACAGCGAACAACAGGACCTGTTCCACGAAATCGGCTGTTTTGCCGACGGCGTACTGCTTGGAGAATCCTGCGATTGCAGCCCACGACGTGCCCGCGCACACTGACGCGTAGGGTACCATTAGGTTCCTGATGTCCACGCGTCGTTCGTTCCATAGCTCCACCTGGATCTCCCTTACCCCAATGCCACGCAGGTCGAGGGTGATTGTGTCAGTAAGGTAGGCTTGCATGTGATCAGGACCTCGCCAGCGTCCAGCAGCTCTAGTGAGGCGGCTCATCCCCTGGGTGCGATCATCTGCCGTTGCGCCGCTGCTGACTCTACTATGCCCGCTGGCGGCCGGATGTCAAGAGCAAGATAGTGACCCCTTCGACAAGCTCGGGGCAGGCAGTGAACAGTGACCAGTAGGCTGTCAGCTATGAGCCGTCAGCCGTCAGATGCGGGCCGTGCTCCCAGAGTGGCTTCGCAGCGATTATCCGTGCTGATCGGTGTTGATCCGTGGCAGGTCCGGCTCACGGCTTCCTGGCGGGCCAGGTGAGCGTGTCGAGCACCGTGCCGTTCGGCGCCTTGGCCGTCATCTTGCACGCGTCGCCCTTGACCTCGATCACGCAGTAGTTCAGCGACCGCGCGAAGACCTTCGCATAGGGGTTCTGCCGCTTGGCATCTGTTGACCTGCCGGACCGCGGCGCGCCGGCGGTGCCGGCGATGATCTGCGGCAGGCCGCCCGGAAGCTCGGACCGCTCGTAATGGTGTTCGTGCGCGGCAAAGAACGCCGTGGCCTTGTGCTTTCGCAGCATCGGCAAGATCACCTTCCGGCCCATCTGATACGACCAGTGCCGGGGTTCGCCGGTCTCATCGTCGAGCTTTCCGTTCCCCGCCGACGAGTACGCGGGGTAGTGCGTCACGAGGAAGATGAACTTCGCCTTCGACTTGGCCAGCGTCTCGTCGAGCCGCCGGTACGTCTTCTTGTAGGCCTGGTGCCACTGGCCGTCGATTCCGATGATGAGGACCGACCCGATCTCCTTCGCCCAGGCCCGCCAGGTGTCGTCCAGCCCGGGCGCCTGGAACAACTGCCGGTAGAGCGGGGCGTTTTCCTCGTGGTTTCCGGGAACGGTGTAGAGGGGAATCGTCGCGAGCAGGTCGCGGGCCGACTGCGGCGCCAGGTAGTGCTCGTCCCATTCCCAGTCGTTCGTGCCGTGGTCGTTCATATCGCCCATGAAGACGACGAACTCGGGCTTCTCCTTGAGCACGGCGGCGGCCGATCGGCCCCAGTCGTTCGTCAGGCTGCGGGTGTCGCCCATGATGACGAAGCGGAGCTCGCCGTCGAGCCGCGCCTTGAAGCCGAAGACGGGCAGCGATACGGCACGGGCGGGGACAGCGATTTTCTCGTCGCCCAGCGCCGCCTCGAGCCGGTACGTCACTCGGCACGCCCGGCGGTCCTTGGGTACGCGGAAGCGGTGGATCAGCGCGGCGGGCGAGGTCAGCTCCCTCACCGGCTGGCGGGCCGGGCGCCAGTTCGTCACCCAGTCCGTTTCCGCCGCCGTCAGCTTCACGGGCGCCGGCACGCTCGTGCGGATCGTGACCGAGAAGAAGTCGTCCCCGAACGCGCCCAGGATCGGGCCGGTCTTGAGTTCGAGCGTCTGGCCGGCGAGGGTCGGGAGTTGGCGCGGCGGCCCCAGATCGACATCCGCCATGACCCGGTTCGGATCGCGCGGCGGCGGGCGGTTGTCGATCCGAATGCGGGCGAGCACCTCGTTCTTGCCTCGGCGCAGCCGCGCTGCGGGAATCGCGGGGATCGTCCGGTAGTACATCCTGGCCAGCGGGGCCGCCACCTCCGCGCCGTTGAGCGAGTACGACAGATCCATCCGCGGCGGCAGGGCGTGACTCAGCGCCCAGAACCGGGCGGCGGATGGGTCGGCGACGTCGAAGCTGGCGCGGGCGAGCAGGACGGCGAGCTTGCCGCCGGGCACGGCGGGCGGGTCGGCCGCCCACGTCTTCCCGTCGTCCCCGCTGAACTCCCAGGCCTTGCTGGCTTGTATCCGCGGCGGCGCGGCATCCTGGGCTCGTGCGGCCGACAACGCCGCCGGCGACGCCAGACAGAGAACCAGCGCCCAAAGACACAGAGCCGTCACAGTCGTCCGCTTGTTCATGGTGCAGCCTTTCATCTCACCCCGGCTTAGTTCGTGCGTGCTGCTGGCGGGGATTGTACGCGCGTGAGGCGTGTGGGGCAAGTTCAGGGCAGGCAGTGCAAGGCCGAGGTCATGGACCTCGGCTACAGAACCGGCCTCTGCGTTCTCTGTGAACTCGGCGGCGAGATGATCCGGGACTACGGCTTCTTGGGCCGCCAGGACGTGACCGCCTTGTGCGCTTCGACGGGCTTGGCCTGCTTGACCAGCTCGTCGGCCAGCTCGTTGAGGTAGACCTCGATGTTGTCGTAGACCTTGTGGAGGTCGTGGCCGTTCGGCTTCAGGTCGCCGCCCTGGCCCGCTCCGTGCGCCTTCTCCCAGTCGTCGGCCATGCCGTCGCCGTCCTCGTCGACGCGCGGCTCGCCGTCGTAGACGTTCTTGTCTTCGGGCGCCTTGAGCTTCCAGCCGCCGGCCCGCGTCAAGAGCTCCTTGACGAGCCGCCGGTCGGTGTTGTCGCGCGGGAAGGCGCCAAACTTCGCCATCACCTCGTCGATGTTCTTCTCGGCCGGGCTGCAGGTGACCTCCGGGATCTCGGCGAAGCGGGTCTTGGAGTAGCCGAAGACGCCGGGCGTGGGGCCTCGGGCGCCGGGCTTGCCCATGATATCCGTCTCGGGCCGCTTGCCGTCGGGCCGCGCCCCGGTGACGAACGCGTCATTGCCGCGCCGCGTATCCTGGTCGCTGCCCCGCGCGGCCTCCCCTTTGTCGTCGTGGCCCATGCCGTCGACGGAGATGTTGTCCTTGACGTGCACGGTGAAGTTATTGCGGCCGGTGACGCAGCCGCGGGCGGCCTTGGGGTTGCCGCCCTCGCCGTGGGTGAACCCGCCGGGGATGTAGTAGTTGCCGATCACGTTCCCCTTCCCGTTCTTGGCCTCGAAGTTCGACGGGTACTTGCGGTAGTCGTAGACGACGTTGTTGGAGAACTCGATGAGGAAGCCGGTCTTGGCGCAGGTGTTCTGGACCTGCGGCACGCGCGAGTGGCAGTGCGTATAGTAGTTGTGATGCAGGGAGACGCGGTTGATGTTCGTGCGGAGCAGGTTCGGCTCGCAGTGATAGGCTTCGCGGGTGCCGCTGTGGACGGCGTCGCCCATGTGCGACCACTGGACGGTGATGTTCTTCGCGCCGTTGACGATGTCGACGGCGCCGTCGCGGAAGAAGGAAATGGAGACGTGATCGAGGACGATGTTCTCGGTGCCGTCGCCGACGATGTTGAAGGCGTCGGATCCGCGCGGGGCGTTGCCTCGGAACCGGATGTGGCGGATGAGGGCGTTCTTGGTGTCACGGCCGACGGTGATGGCCCCGCCCTGGATAGCAATGCCCTTGCCCGGGGCGCTCTGTCCGGCGATGTAGACATTTGACGGAATGATCGCGCCGCGCTTGAGCCGGATCACGCCGGCGACGTCGAAGACGATGTACCCGCCGCCGGCCTCCTGCACCTGGGCGAGGGCGTAGCGGAACTGGCCCTTCTGGAGGTAGTGCGTTCGCTGGCCCTTGTCCGTGTCGTCGAGGCGGGTGACGTGGAACACGGGCTTGCCGCGAGCGTGAGCCGTGTCTGCGCCGAAGCCCTCCGCACCGGGGAAGGCAGGCGTGGCGGCGCGCGCCGCGGTGCAAGCGACCCACAGCATGCAGGTCGAGACGAGACACGCAATCTTCAGATCAGACATTGTCCGACTGCTCCTTGTGCCGGGCGAGAAAACGTTCTGGCCCCGCCTCCCCCCCCCGGCAGGTCCTAATCTCGCAGCGTATTCTCGCCGGTTGCGGGCGCACGTTCAAGAGAAAAGTGCGACGGCCAAAACCCCAAGTCTGCATAGAAACCCGATCAGGATTTCGCGTAGGATTAGGATTGTTGCTCGCTGCCGCTCGGATATAATTCCACATTCGGGAATCGGTCGACACTGGAGAGATCGAAGGCATTGCCGCTTGGTCCTCGACGCGCTAAGGGCGCCGAGCATGCACAGAAAGGAAGCGGAACAATGGCTGAGATGACGTCGCACGAACGATTCAAGCGGATGTACGAGCACCGCGAGGCCGACCGCGTGCCCATCACCGACAGCCCGTGGGCGGGGACCGTCCGCCGCTGGCACCGCGAGGGCATGCCCGAGGACGTCGCGTGGCAGGACTACTTCGGCGTCGACAAGGTCGCCAGCATCGGCGTCGACAACAGCCCTCGCTATCCGGAGGAAGTCGTCGAGGAGACGGATGAGCACGTCATCAGCACGACCCGCTGGGGCCAGACGCTGCGGCGGTGGAAGGTCGACGACAGCACCCCGGAGTTCCTCGACTGCCGCGTGGTCGACCGGGACACCTGGGCCGACGCGAAGGCACGCATGACGCCCTCCCGCGACCGGGTCGATTGGGACCACCTGGAGAAGAACTGGGCGCGATGGCGTGACGAGGGCCGCTGGATCTGCGGGGGCTGGTGGTTCGGCTTCGACGTGACCCACTCGTGGATGGTCGGCACCGAGCGGCTGCTCATCGCGCTGGTCGAAGACCCCGAGTGGTGCGCCGACATGTTCAACGCCTACCTCGACCTGGACATCGCCCTGTTCGACATGATCTGGCACGCGGGATACCACTTCGACACGATCCGGTGGCCGGACGACCTGGGCTACAAGCACAATCAGTTCATGTCGCTGGGGATGTTTCGCGAGCTGGTGAAGCCGACCATGAGGCGGGCGTGCGAGTGGGCCCGCGCCCACGGCGTCTCCGCCACCCTGCACTCCTGCGGCGACGTGACGCCGTTCGTCCCCGAGTTCATCGACATCGGCATCCACTGCCTCAACCCCCTCGAGGTCAAGGCCGGGATGGACCCGATCGCTCTGAAGCGGGAGTACGGCGACCGGCTGGCGTTCCACGGCGGGCTGAACGCGGCGATCTGGGGCGACTTCGAGGCGTTCGAGGCGGAGATGCGCCGCATCGTGCCGGCGATGAAGGAGGGCGGCGGCTACATCTTCAGCTCCGACCACTCCGTGCCGAACAACGTCTCGCTCGAGACGTTCCGCCGCACCGTCGAGCTGGCTAAGGAACTGGGCTCGTATGAATAGGGCGCAGCGCCTGACGAGCCTACTTCCCGTCGACAATGATCCTGACGAGGCGGCCGGTGCGGGCGTTCCACAGCTTGATGGTGCGGTCGAAGGAGCCGGAGACGAGCAGCTCGCCGTTGGGGGAGAAGTCGACTGACTCGACGATGAAGCGGTGGCCCTGGATGACTCGGGTCGGCCGGAATGGTGACAGGTTCCCAACAACGACTTTGCCGTCGTGGCGGCCGGCCGCGAAGAGCTTGCCGTCGGCGGAGATCGCCAAGCCGCGGACGTCCGCTTTCCACTGAACCCGTTTGAGCAGCTTGCCGTCCTTGACGCGCCAGACGATCAGCGTCTTGTCGAGGCCGCCGGTGATGCACGTCTCGCCGTCGGGTGAGAGCGCCAGGGTCCAGACCAGTCCCGGGTGTCCCCGCAGGGTCCGAGCCGCTTTGCCCCTTTCCACGCCCCAGACGATGGCGGCCTTGCCGGAACAGGTGACGAGGATCTTGCCGTCCTTGCTGAGGGCGCCCCAGCCGTGGCCGTCGCCCCAGTCCGTCCGGTCTTCGGGGGCGATGAACTCGCGGCTCATCCGACCGGTCTCCACATCCCACACCTTGATTCCGGCTTTCCCCCGGCCGATGGACAGGGCGCTCTTGCCGTCGGGCGGGAACAGCGCGCAGTGGACCGCGCCGCCCGTCTTGAATTCGCGGGCCAGCTTCCCCGCGGTCAGGTCCCACAGGCGCATGTTCCAGCCGCGCACGCCCGACAGGCCGTAGCGGCCGTCCGGCGAGAAGGTCACCGTCTGCTGCCAGCCGGGGTGGTCGAATGCGTGGAGTTCGCGGCCCGTCTCCACGTCCCAGAGCTGGACCTTCCGCTTCGCGCCGGCCGAGAGCACCTGCTTGCCGTCGGGCGAGAACCGGACGCAGTAGACCCAATTCCCCTGGTCCCCGGCGTGGGTGGGCGCGGAGGCGGCGAAGAGAATCGCGATGCACAAGCCCAAGAGCCCAACGCGACGACGGCAATGCGCGCGATCGCTCATAGGCTACTTCCTCTTGTACCGATAGGCGAGCATGGTCGCGGGCTTGTTCCGGCTGTCGCCG
>CAZDHT010000093.1:7022-16514 GCA_964505325.1 uncultured Planctomycetota bacterium
CTTCCTCTTGTACCGATAGGCGAGCATGGTCGCGGGCTTGTTCCGGCTGTCGCCGGCCACGTAGTGGAAGTGGACGTTGAGCTCGGTGTCGTAGAAGGCGTGCTGCCCCATGTACGTCGTGTGCACGTTGGCGGGGAACGTGCTCTCGAGCAACGTCCACTTGTTGGTCTTCGGGTCGTACACGAACGTCTCGCCCCAGGGTTTCGGTGCGCGCTGCGGGGCCTTGAGACAGACGACCACGTCGTTGGCCGTGTCGTAGTGCAGCGACGCGCTGTTCGTATTGCCGAAGACCGGCTGCTCGCCCTTCGCCTTCGGATTCACCCAGCGGCTTTTGGCGAAGTCGAAGTAGAGGAACCGCTTCCCCGCCGCGGTCCACAGCCGCTTCCGCACGGTGTCGAGACAGCCGAGCTGCGGCACAAGCGCGTAGTGGTTCCAGGGGATCTCGGGGTCGGGCGCCACCTTCACGTCGCTCCACCTGTTGGTCGCGCAGTCATACAACCACGCCTTCGACCCCCAGGCCACGAACGTCTTCTTCAGGAACGGGACGTACTGGACGAGGCCGATGTTCCAGTACTTGCACGTGCCGGGCTTCTCCTGCGGCGGGCCTTCCTTGCCGGCGACATAGCGGCGCTCCCACTTGCCCGTTTTCACGTCCCAGAAGATCGGATGCCGGGCGCTCAAATCGATCTTGTTCCCGTAGCGGTACGCGCTCCGCTTCTCAGGCGGCACGCCGAGCCACTCGCAGCGCTGAGGGAGCGCTTTACTCCACCAGAAGCAGTTCTTGTAGATGATCACGTACTTCTGGAGGCCGGGGATGTAGGTCACGTTCCCGTAGGTGTGCGAGAGATACGAGACGGGATTCTGCTCGCCCTGCTCGGTCACCTCGAAGCCGTGCTCGTCGAGCTTGAGCTTGAGCGTCTTGCAGTTCGCACCCGGATACAGGCAGATCCATCGGTTGGCGTTGATGTCGTAGAACCACAGGTCGTCCATGTAGTGTCCGTTCGGCATCACAAAGCCGTGGATGCCGCTGCCGCAGAGGAACGCCCCACCCAGGTCGGATGCGTAGGCCTGGCGCGATCCCCACGACCGCCCGCGGGCCACGCCCCATTTGGGGTCTGCTTTGGGCGTGCCGAGGCTCAGCCACTGGTTGTCGCCGAGCGCCTTGATCTTCGCGATGTGCGGCCCGGGCTTCGAGGGCAGCCCGGCCAGCGGGTTCGGCTGCGCTTCGACCTCCGCGGCAGACAACCGGGCGCACGCAAGCGTGAACAGTGAACAGGCGGCAACAACCCATGGACGCTTCATCATCCCTCTCCCTCACCAAGGTCGGTGTCCTTGTGCAGCGACCGCACCTCCTCGCCGGTGAGCACGCGGTTGAAGAGCATGAACTCGTCGAGGCAGCCGCCGAAGAACTTCGGCTGGCCGAACCCGCCGCCGCCGACGCCCAAGCCCAGGCCGTTCGCCCAGTTGTTCAGGAACCGCTTCTTGTAGTTCAGGACTGCCTTGCCGTCGAGGTAGATAGTGATCGGCGCTCCCCGGCCGGCCTCGAACGCGTACGCGAGGTGGTGCCACTTGCCGTCGTTCACGTCGATCTTCGACAGCATCAGCTTGCCGCTCGCGATAAACGCTTGGTAGGCGTAGGTCTTGTTGAACAGGGCCTTCTTCCAGCCGATGCGCTTCGGGTCCGCCTTGAACCACAGGGCCACGGTGCCCGCGTCCATCGTGTGCGGCGACTTGCGGTTCACCCGCAGCCGCGCCTTGTCCGTGTAGTCGGTCAGGTCGACTAGGTCGTCGATGCCGTCGAGCCGGACCGCCTGGCCCTTGACGCCCTTGACGCGGGTCAGTTGCGGATACAGATCGCTCCAACCAAGGCCGTCGATGCCATTCGTGGACAGGTCTTTGACCCACGGCCCGGAGAGCACGTCGAAGCTCCACCAGCCGACCAGCCCCGGCAGCGTTCGCAGCTTGAACGTCACCTCGGCCGGGTCCATCACGTTCTTGCCCGCGGACCGGTCGCGAACGTTCTTCACGCTGAGCTTGTGCTCGCCGGCGCCGAGTAGCGTTTTCAGAGTGAGCAGGACGCAGCGGCCGTGGCGGTTGAGCTTCGCCGCCTCCGCCGCGGTGCCGCCGACGGTGTAGTTGGCCTCCGCCTCCGCGCTGACGAGGTCGACCGGCTCGTCGAAGCACACGGTTACTTCCCGGGGATGCAGCGCGACGACCTGCGTCACGCGCGGCTTCTGCTTGTCCGGGCCGAGGGACTCGAATGTCGCCGATTCCATGTCGCTCGGTTCGTATCCCTGCAAGAACGACTTCACCCTGAGCGTCGTCGTCTTGGTCAGTGTGATGGGGCCTTTGCACTCGGGCGACTGCTCCGTCGGCTCCGTCCCGTCAATCGTGTAGCGGTGGGTCGCGTTGTACCACAGGCCCCGCACCTCGACGGCCAGGCTCTCGTGGAACTTCGCTCCGCCCGGCGCGATGATCGGCGTCGGCACCTTGTCCATCGACGCCCGCATGTTCGCCTTGATCTCGTCGGGCGTGAGGGCGCGGTTGTAGACATAGTACTCGTCGCGGTCGGTGGCGCTGCGTCCGCCCTCGGCGCCCACGCAGCAGATGCTCATCGCTGCGTTGCAGAACGTCGCCACGTGCCACGGCGCCGAATAGAGCACCGTGTCCGTGTTCGGCTTCCCGTTCAGCATCACGTTCCCGCTGGCCGGCTCGCCGTCGAGGTAGATCGCCAGCTTCGCCTGCTCCGCGTCCCAAACGAGCGCCACGTGGCGCCACGCGCTCGTCAGCTTGTACGGCGCTTGGACGTGGTAGATCTTCCCCCGCATCGCCTTGTAGGTCGCTTCGAGGAATCCGCCGGTGAGGCCCTTGACCATCTTGTAGCGCCGCATCCCGAGGAAGCAGTCGGAGCCGGGCTTGAACGGCCGCCACGGCCGCTTGGCCTTCAGGTACCACCGCGTGTAGATGGCCTGGGGCGACCAGACGTAGCCGAGGATGCCCTCGCCCTCGTGGCCGCGCATCGCGGTCGGCCCGAGCTTCCACGTCGTCTTCGGGTCGCCCTTGAACCGCGGCGTGTAGGGGATTTCGGTCACGCGGCGCGACTTGCGAATCCAGAAGCAGATCGTCCCGCGCCGGTGGTGGATGTTGTTCAGCGTCTCGTAGGCCACCTTGGACCAGCGGTGGCGCGGGTAGGGCAGCGCGTTCATCCCGAACACGGCCCGGCCCTTGACGCCGCCGTCGTGGAACCAGATGCCTTCGTTCCAGAACTTGGGGTTGCCGGCCGAGCGGTCGAAGTAGTAGCGTGCCGGCTTCGCGTCGCCGCACGAGAAGTACGCCAGCAGGCCGAGCTTGTCCAGTGGCTGCTTGTCCAGCGACTTTGCATCGCGGACGAGCACCGTCTTGTACTCCGCCGGAAAGTCCACGGTCTCACGGTTTCCGGTCACACGGACTTCCGGCCTCACCATCACCGGATCGCCCCACGCGTTGTTCGTCACCTTGAAGACGAGCAGCTTCTCCTCGCCGGGCTTGAGCGCGAACGTCTGCTCCGCCGGCTCGGCCGACAGCCCCGCCGGCAATCTCTTGAAGCTCACCGTCCCCGTGCACGCCGCCTTCGCCCCGGACAGATGCACCAGGAAGTTCAAATAGTCGCCCTTCTTCAACGGAAACCGCGGCACCGGGTCCATGTCCACATTCACGGCCTGCACAGCGCCCGCCAGCACCAGGCACAGTGCCGCCGTCGCGATCATGCGTCCGCTCATCTCTTTCCCTCTCGAATCGCCGGTCATTTCTCCGCCCGCTTGCCGCGGTAGACCCATATGCTCCGGCTGTTGTAGTAGACGGTCACGTTCCGCGCTTCGTCGTAGTACACGATCATCCGGCCGCCTGCCGGGATGTCGCCCTTCGGCTTCGGATCGATCCACTTGCCCGACGCCACGTCGAACAGCCACAGGTGCGGTGTGGTCGAGTTCGTATACAGCACGGCCCGCTTCGCGACCGGGTCGTAGACGAGCCCCGCGGAGGAGTCCCGCCCCTTCGCCGGCTGGCCCGTGAGCACCTTCCACTTGGTCCCGTCGGGCGAGCCCACGATGGTCCTATCGTTTATGACGATCACCATCTGCCGCGTGTTCGAGTCGTACACCGCGACTGGCGCGTACACCCGCCGCCGCACCTTGCCGATGTTCCACTTCCCCGTCGCGGCGTCCCGCACCAGCGGCCCGCTGTATCCGCAGAACCACAGCGTATTCTTATCGGGCATGTATTCGAGGACGCCCCCCTCCTGCCGCCCGCCGATGGTGTTGCCGGGGCCCTTCCAGTTGACCATGAACTCGATGCTGGTCCACGTCCGCTTCGCCGCGTCGAAGCCCCAGATGTAGATGCCGTCCTTGACCAGCCGCTTCTCGAGCTGGTCGGGCGTCAGGCCCAGGCCCTGGGCGAGGGTGCCCCGGTGGATGCCGGGCACGGCGGGGAAGTTCCGCGGCGTCGAATGCACCAGCAGCGCCAGCCGCCGGACCGGGTCGTAGGCGAACTGGTCCCACGTGTGCAACAGGCGGACGGGCGCGCCCGTCTTCGTCATCAGCACGCCGTCCTTGAGCATCGCGTTCTTGCGGACCCACTCCGCGGTGCGGCCGCAGCGCGGGTCCGCGCCCCGCAGGCACACCCAGGTGTTGGCCGCCAAGTCGTATTCCCACACGTCGTTGATGGGGCGGACGTTGTGGCCGCCGCCCAGGTAGATCGCCCGCTTGCGTTCCGGCGCCCAGACCGCGTGGTTGGAGTAGTCGCGGCCGAACGGCCCTCGCCGCCGCTCGTCCGCCCGCTGCGACAGCCACTTCAGTTCGCCGGTCACCTTGAACGGCGGCAGCTTCAGCCAGGTGTTATCCGGCAGCGCCTCAATCTTCGCCAGCAGCGCCGGGTCCGGCGCCAGTTCCGGCTCGACCTTGGCCGGCCCGGCCGCGTCCGCGGCGAACACCTGCGCGGTGAGCACAATGGAGAACACGCCCAAGACCGCCGCCCGCGCCCACACCCTCACCGTCCCCTCTTCCATGCTCATGGCACCACCTCAATGTGAAATACCGGATTCGTCACCTGCCGTCCTGCTAATGGGAATTGTACGCCCGTGGGGCGTAAGGGACAAGCGGTCGGTGTGCGTCATGTTACAGCCGGCCCCGGCCACAGACGTCCCGCGCCTCACTCCGCCGTTCGCTCACCGGGCCGGGCCGAAGCGGGCGCGGAAGTCGAACTTAAACTGGTCGACGACGTCATCGCCGACGGGGAAGGTACGGTTCCACCACACGCCGTCCTGGCCGTCGGGCCGGGTCCGGTCGTCGGGCTTGCGGTTGGCGGCCCAGAGGCCCAGCGTCGGCGAGTAGGTGTACGCCGCGATGCGGCCCTTGGCGGGATCGAACAGCATCAGCCGCATCCAGCCGCTGCCGTTGCGGTCGAAGTCGTCGGTCTTGCCCTCGTAGGCCCATCCGTCGGCCGGCTTCTGGCTGATCTTGATCCGGCCGCCGGCGTAGTTCAGATGGTAGCAGGCCTCCATGATGTGCACGTCGTGCCCGGCGGCGTTCCGCGCCACGACGTGCTTCTGTGACCACGTGTGCCCGCACAGGATCAGGAAGATCTGGTCGTTGTCCTTGATGAGCTTGTCCCAGACGCCCCGGGCGCTGTTGGTGGGGTTGCGGCCGCCCTTGACATTCCGGCCCATTCGCTCGGCGGTGAGCCACTTGCCCCCGCCGCTGATGAAGGCGTGGGTCGTGAGGATCGTCGGCTCGCCCGGGTTCTGTTTGAGGACGGTCCGCGCCCACGCGATGGCCTGGTCGGTCACGCCGCATTCGAGCGTCAGGTGCAGGAACGTCCGGCCGCCGGCGGTAAACGTCTGGCAGCTGTTGCGGCCGACGCCCGTGGCGGCGATGCCGCGGTTCACCCGGTAGACCCATCCCTTGTCGTCGCCCTTGTACCAGCCGGCGAACGCGGCCCGGACGCCGCCTTTGACGTCCCGCCACCGGCCCGGGCCGAAGAACCGATCGTACTCGCGGCTGTCCAGGCTGCCCTGCCCTGCGAAGTGGTAGTCGTGGTTCCCGCAGGCAATGGCATAGGGCAAGGCGGCCGGCTTGGTGGGGTCGGCATCTTTGTGGAACAGGTTGAACGAGCGCTGCGCGTTGAGCCACTCGCCACGGACCTTCGCGTCGTAGCTGCGAGGGTTGCGGGCCTTCTTCGCGTCGTACCCGAAGTGTTGGACGTTGTCGCCCACGCTCACGGCGAAGCGGATGTTGTACTTGGCGCGGTTGTCGACGATCCATTGGACCTGCTGGTCGAGGCGGTCCTTGTACTGGTAGCCCTTGCCGCCCCATCGCTCTCCGCCCTTCGCGATGTCGTACGACTGCGTGTAGGCCTGGGGGTCGGGGAGCACGGCGATGGAGAACTGATCCCCCTTGGCCGGCGGCGGGGGCGCGATGGTATCCGCCGCCCGGGCGGGCCGGGCCGCGAGAACGACGAGAAGGATCGCAATCGAGACACGTACCACGGGCTTGGTCTCTTGCCGAACGTTCATCGTGCACCTCGAGCCGTGCTGCTGGTGAGAATTGTAGGCCGAAGCGGCATGAGGGGCAAGGTCGCGTCACCCGCCTCTTTGTGGAGAGAGCCAACGGGCTTGCCGTTCTCCGCCCCCCCCGCGCGACTGAGCGGGCCGCGCGACAAGGGAGCCGACGCGCCAGGCCTCACAACAGTATGCCAGAGCATGCCTTACACTCTCTAATAGTGCCAGACACCGGACTTCCCGGACTTCTCTCCGAGGCGATCTACTTCGCCAGCAGGTTGACGATGACCGTCTGAGCGACCGGGTCGGTCTCATTGCCGCTCAAGTGCCGGTGCAACGGCATCTGGCAGAAGACGACTTCTCCCTTCCCCAGGCTGCGGCGGGTCATCACCGCCCAGTCCAGACCGCCGCTGCGCTGCGACGCCATCAGGAGTACGTCGTCCCCGTCGGCGGGCTTGACAGGCCGGCGAACGACGGCGCCGGTCGGGCCGTTGAATCGCCGCAAGACACGGTCGTCTCCGCCGAGCCCCCGCCAAGCGTAGAACGTGCGAAATGCGGTCCGGAAGGCCGTCGAAGAGCCGCCGCGGTCGTGCACCCGTGGCACGTCGAGCCCGAGCGGAGGAATCGGACGGTCTTGCTCCAGGACCACAACGCGTCCTCCGGCCCTGGCGAACGCGGTGATGTCGCCGGCCACCTTCGCGACGCTCCCGAGTTCGCGGTGGATGAACGAGCCGACGAGCACGACATCGGCCTTGGCCAGGCCCTTCGCGAACACCAGCTTCGGGGCCAGCCTTCGCAAATCGGCCTCGAGCTTCCCACCGGCTGCGATCACAACCACCCTGCGGCCGGCGAGTCGCTCGACGGAAGGAAAAGGCACCAGGGAAATGATCCGCCGGCTGACCGCCGCCCCTCGGTCGTGAGCTCGGGGCCGAACGGCCGGTTTGCCCTGCGAGCCGGCCGCCGCCAGAAGGTAGTAGCGTCCGGGTTTCGCGGGCAGCTTCATCTTCACCGCGTGTCGGCGCGGAGCGTAGGATCCGGCCGCCCCCGGACGTACAACCTCGACCTGCTCGGCGACGACTTCGACCTTGTCCCTGTTCGTGGGCCAGTTGAAGCCCGGGTTGCCGGAAACCACGAGGAGCTTCACCTTGAGCCCCTTCTGTCTGCCGGTGTCGTCGCACAGCACGAGGTCGAAGCCGAGCTCGCTCCCGGCGACGAAGTGCCGGTCGGCCAGGTCGATGCTGGCGAGGACCGGCGACATGGCCGAGCGCAGCGCATAGAAGTTGGGCTGGGGCCCCCAGAACTTCTCCCTGTCTGGAATCCTCTTCAGGTAGCCGCTTCCCCAGGCGTAGGGCAGCGTGATGTCGTAGCCCGACCGCCGCAGGACCTCGCTCTGCTCCAGGATGAACTGCGCATTGGTGTCACGGCGGCGCTGGTTCCACTGCGCTTGTGTCACGTTCTTCGGCCTGGGCCCCAGCCACTTGGTCACGCGGCCCCCGCTGAAGTTCTCGACGTACTCGGTGTTGCCGATGGGCTTGCCGGTCGCGCGGCCCCGGCCGGCCGCCGCCTCCGCGAAGCGCGCGAACTGGCCTTCGCTGCCGCTCCAGAACCCGCTGTAGCAGTGCGTGTCGTAGATGTCATCGCTCTCCACGCCGCTGCGCATCACCGGGCGCGTCGGGTCGGCGGCCTTGAACACCCGCTGGAGCGGGCCGTTTTCCCACTCGGCGTTCTCCCTCGGCGACTCATTCGTCGAGACCCACAGGATCACCGACGGGTGGTTCCAGTACAGCGGCAGCATGGTGCGGAACTCCTCGATGACGCGCCTGCGGAACGTCTTCCGTTCTATCTCGGTGAAGTTCGGCCGGATGTAGTTGATGGTCATCGGAAACTCCTGGAGCAGCATCATGCCGTGGCGGTCGGCCAGGTCCAGCCAGATGCCGTCGAGCGGGATGGTGTGGTGGCGGATGGCCCGGACGTTCGCCGCCTTCGGCAGGTCGATGAGGTAGCGCTTCACCATTCCGGGCATGCTGCGCCCCCGATGCCCCCACCGGCTGCCCTCGCCCCAGAAGCAGACGCCGCGCAGGAATATCCGTTCGCCGTTGAGATACAGCCCGTCCTTGCGCGTCTCGAAGCGGCGGAATCCGAAGTTCTCGCCCCAGCGGTCGAGGACCAAGCCGTCCTGGACCAGTTCGAGTTCCGCTCGATACAGGTTGGGCGCCTCCGGCGACCAGAGCTCGGGCCGCCCGACCTTCACCTTCAGTTCGAACTCATACGGAGCGCGGGAAGAGAACGCCGTGTGGGCCGCCGGGGTTTTCGCACGGCCCTTCGCGACCTCCTTGCCCTTCCGGAGGATCCTGGCGCGCACTTCCCGCTTGCCGTAGTGCCGCGTGTAGTTGCGGGACAGGCCCCGCACGCGGACCTCGCCGCCCGTGTCGGCCAGCACCTGGACCCGTTCAAGTCGCGCGTAGTCGAAGTAGTCGATCCACATCTTCCCCGTGAAGCGGGCCTGCTTGCCGCCCCAGCCGAAGAGCGCCGGGCCGTGGGCCATCAGCGGGGCTCTCAGGTAATGGTCCCCGGCCAGCTTCTTGCCGCGCGGGATGACCGGCCAGCCGGTGATCCGCACGAGAATCTCGTTCTTCCCGCCCCACTTCAGCGCGCCGGTGATGTCGAACTCGTAGGCGCCGTAGGCGCCGAGGTGCTCGCCGACCTCTTTGCCGTTCAGCCAGATCTTCGAGCCCCAGCACAACCCGTGCAGGTGGAGCACGGCATTGCGGAACGCCGTCTCCGACGGGGCCGTGAAGGTCCGCCGCGCCCAGGCGTAGTGGACCTTTCTGGCGCCCTCACGGTCGAGGCCGGGCACGTCGGACAGGCTGAAGGGCGCATCAACCGTGTGCCACGTGGCGGACTTCACCGCCTCCCGCTCCGCCTGCTTCGGATCGTCGGGGACCGCGTGCAGCTCCCAG
>CAZDHT010000094.1:0-16438 GCA_964505325.1 uncultured Planctomycetota bacterium
GGTCCATGCCCGGCTGGGAGGGGGTCCACCTGGTGGACGTGGCCGCCCAGCTCGCCCCGGGACTTGATCTCCTCCAGCACGCGGGCCGTCCGGGCGGCGCCCTGTTCGGCACCTTCGATTGTGATGACCCCTTCGCGCGAGGTCAGCTTGACGCGGAACGCGCTCTTCAGCAGCTTCAGGTTCGCATCGTTTGGGCCGTGAACCAGCCGGGCCTCGCGCAGGTCCCTGAGCAATACGGTTTGCTTCATGTCTTACCCAACGGAACTGCGATCTTCGCGAAGATCGACAACAGGAAGTATGCGACCGGGGCGGCAACCAGGAATGAATCGATCAGGTCAAGCACGCCGCCGAATGACGGCAGGAGGTTGCCCGAGTCGTTCGCGTGGGTGCTGCGCTTGATCAGCGATTCAGTGAAATCGCCCACCTGAGACGCGACCCCCACCACGATGCCGAACGAAATGGTGGCCAGCATCCCGCGGTTGGCCAACGTGTGAATGTCCATCGCGTACGTCATGACGACCGACACGAGAGCACTCGCCATCAGCCCTCCGACCGCGCCTTCGACGGTCTTGTTCGGGCTGACCCGCGGCGCGAGTTTATGCCGCCCGAGCAGCGTGCCGCCGAAGTAGGCGCCGACGTCGCTTGCCTTCGTCACCCCGATTACCAGCACCACCAAGTCCCACCCCTCGTCCAGGAACCGGGTGCGGACGAGGAACGCCATCGGCAGCGCGACGTACAGCACGCCGAACACGGTGACGGCGATGTTCTTCAACTGCGGCCCGAGACCCTCGGGCCTCGTGCAGGCGCGGCCCATCAGCATGAGGATGAGCGCGAGAAGCGGGGCCAGAACGAACGCCACCAGCGTCTGCGTTCCCAGCAGGCGCTGGAGTTCCTCGCTCCACAGGTAGTACGGCAGCAGGACGGCCCCGAAGGCGATGCCGGTGAGCCGGAACGGCTTGAGGTCGGCTTTCTTCGCCATGGCGAAGAGCTCTCGCAGTGCGGCGCCCGTCACGACCATCGCGACGAGGCAGATGAAATATCCGCGCCAGGCTTGCGCGACCAAGAGGTCGAGCCAGAACATCGCCGTTACGGCGACGATGATGAAGCTGCCGATGACGATGCGGGTACGCATCACGTGGCTCGGCCTCGCTTGGCAGGACGCGCGGCGCCGAACTTGCGCTCGCGGCGGACGTATTCGCGCATCGCCTGGTGAAGCTCCGGCGCACCGAAATCCGGCCACAGCACGTCCGTGACGTAGAACTCCGTGTACCACGCCTGCCAGAGCAGGAAGTTGCTGATCCTCATGTCTCCGGCGGTGCGGATCATCAGGTCGGCGTCGGGCATTCCGGCGGTGTACAAGTGCTCGCCGAACGTTTTTTCATCAACGTCTCCCGGCCGGAGCTGCCCGGCGGCCGCCTTCTTGGCTATGGCGCGGGCGGCGTCGGCGATCTCCGTCCGGCCGCCGTAGTTCACGGCCACGCACAGGGTCATCCCGTGATTCTCGGCCGTGATTCGCCCGGTGTCCCGGATCTCTTCGCGCACGCGTGCCGGCAGTTGGCGGAGCCGGCCGATCATCCGGAACCGGATGTTGTTCTTCATCAGTGTCGGTCGCTCGCCCACGAGGTAGCGCGACAGGAGGCTCATCAGGGTGCTGACCTCGGACTTGGACCGGCGCGCGTAGTTCTCCGCCGACAGGGCGTACAGGGTGAGCTGGTCGAGCCCGAGGCGGGCGCATTCGGTGGTGATCTCCCGGACGCGTTCGGCGCCGGCCCGGTGGCCGGCGGTTCGGCGTTTGCCTCGCCGCCGCGCCCAGCGCCCGTTTCCGTCCATGATGATCGCGATGTGCCGTGGTAACTGCGTTGTTGCGGGCAGGGCCAAACTCACCCCCGTGTGCCTTTCGCTGAGGATCAGCCGGCGAGGGTCTGGCCGCGTTCCGAGCCGATCGAAATGATCCTGGCCGGTGCGCCGACCAACTCGCACAGCTTCTCGACGTAGGCGGCCGCTTCGGGGCACAGGCTGTCGGTCGAGTTGTCCTTCGCCGTCTCGCCGTGCCACCCGGGCATTTCGATGTACACCGGCTGGGCGGCGGCGAGCGCGCTCGCCCGCGCGGGAAACGTCTCGACCTGCCGGCCGTCGATCTCGTAGGCGACACAGATCTTGAGCGGATCGATCCCTTCGAGTACGTCGAGTTTCGTGACGGCCAGTTCGTCCACCCCGTTGATCATTGAGGTATAGCGGGTGGCGACGGCGTCGAACCAGCCGCAGCGCCGCGGCCGGCCCGTGGTCGCGCCGAACTCTCTGCCGCGCTCGCGCAGGCGGCCGCCGATCTCGTCGTTCAACTCCGTGGGGAACGGGCCCGTTCCAACGCGGGTCGTATAGGCTTTGAGCACGCCGATGACGGTCCCCAGCTCCTTGGGGGCGAGCCCGGTGCCGGTGGACATCCCACCCGCCGAGGCGTTGGAGGAGGTGCAGAACGGGTAGGTCCCGAAGTCGACATCCAGCAGGCTTCCTTGCGCCCCCTCACACAGGATGCTGCGGCTCGTGCGGACGGCGTCGTTGAGGAACTCGACGGTGTCGCCGACGAGGTGACGGATGGCCTCGCCGTTGCGCACCGCCCAGTCGGCGACCTCGGTGGGATCCACCGGCTCCTCCTCGTACACGTTTTGCAGAAGTTTGTTGACCAGCGGGATGTGGTGCTGCAGCGCCGTGCGACATTTCTGCGGATCGATGAGGTCGCACATGCGGACGCCCTCCCGGGCAACCTTTTCGGCGTAGGCGGGGCCGATGCCGCGCAGGGTCGTGCCGAGCTTCCCGTCGCCGAGGGCCTTTTCCCTGGCGGCGTCCAGGGCCTTGTGATACGGCATCACCACCTGGGCGCGGTCGCTCACCAGCAGCTTCCCCGCCACCTCCACGTTGCGGCCCTGCAACTCCGCGATTTCGGTGAGAAGTTGCTCGGGATCGACGACCACCCCGTTGCCGATGACGCATGTGACGCTGTCCCGAAGTATGCCGGAGGGGATAAGGTGAAGGATGAATTCCTCGTCGCCGATGACGACGGTGTGGCCGGCATTGCTGCCTCCCTGGGCGCGGACCACGATGTCGAAGTCCTTCGACAGCAGGTCGATGACCTTTCCCTTCCCTTCGTCACCCCATTGCATACCGATGACACAGGCATTCTGTTTGTTCATGCCGCTCTCGCAGAAATAAGGGCGCAAAAACACTGTCGGCTTGGAGCTAGTATATTCGCGCACATCGGGCAAGTCAACATATGTTAAGCGCGGAAATCACCGGTTCATGTGTGGTTCATGTGTGGCTCACGTGCACGGTGGAACCGGGCGGAACCGTCGTTCGTTCGGCGGGGGCGGGGGCGGCGAGTTCAGTCACGAGCCTTGTTCAGGAGATCCGCTATCTTCTTCTTCAGTTTGTCCCTGTCTTGGGCATCCTCGATCCGGTCGACGTGTTTGAGGGCTTCGAGGAGGACCTCCTTGGCGCGCGAGGAGTTGTTTGGACTGTGGGCGATGAGCGCGGCGCCCAGGTGGTAGCCGACGGTCGCGTTGGTGGGGGCGCCCTTGAAGGCGCGCCGCAAGTAGGGGATCGCCTTGGCGTACTCTTTGTTCTTATAGTGGATCCAGCCGACGGTGTCGACCAGGCTGGGGAGATCCCGGTTCAGTCTCAGGGCGTAGCCCGCGTATTTCTTCGCATCCTCGACCCGGTTCAGGTGCTCGCAGCACAGCCAGGCCAGCTCGGCGGCGGCGTGCAGCGCGTACCGCGTGCGCTGGGTGTCGAGCGTCTCGAGCGTCCGGTCACCCTTGGTGGCCTTGAACAGCCGTTCGTACCACTGGACCGAGCGCTCGTAATCCTTCTGCTGCTCGAGCATCATGGCGGCGCGGCGGTAGCCTTCCAGGAATTGGGGCTGTTTCTTGAGGGCGAGCTCGAACCCGTCGAGCGCCTGCTTGAGCAGGGCCTTGTCGGGCTGCCACGTGTTGAGCAACGACCGGAGCATGGCCAGCGTGAAGATCGCATTGACGTTCTCCGGATCTTTCTCGACCAGTTTCTTTGCCTCATCAATCAGCTTCTGGGCCTCTGCGACGGCCGCTTTGTGGTTGCCCAGCTCGTGATGGATGCCGGCCAGCCGGCGGCGGAAGCCCATTACCTTCGGTGCCAGTTCCACCGCCTTCTTCGCGTTCTCCAGAGCCTTGTCCAGCGCGGCCCGATCCTTGGGCCGCGTGCAGTTGGCGAGGAGCACACGGAGACGTGCCATCTGGTCGAAGATGCCGGGGGTCTTGGGTGCGGACTCGGCGGCGCGCTCGAAGTGGTCAATGGCGAGGTTGTAGACCTTGGCCCGCTCTTTCGAGTCGGGGGCAGCCTGGGCCTCGGAGGCGATCACCTCGGCCATGGCAAGGCGCGCCCGAACGAAATCCTTGTTCCGTCTCAGGGCGTGCGCGTAGTGTTCCTTGGCCGTCTTCAGGTCGCCCTTCCGGCGATGGACCTGTCCGATCAGGAAGTCCGGCAGGGGCGCGGCGGGCATCAGGGTCGACAGCCTCCGGTAGACGGTGATCGCGTCGTCGAACTTCGCCAGCGAGACATAGATGTCACCGAGTTGCTCGGCGGCCAGGGTGTAGAGATCTCCCAGGACCCGTTGGACGGGTCTGCCGGCGCTCGATACCACGACGGCGCGGTTCGGTGCCATGTTCACCGCCCTCTTGAGGTGTTCGGTCGCGTCCAAGGTGTTCCCCCGGCGCTTCTCCAGCACACCCAGTTCGACGTAGCCGTTGAGGAAGTTCTTCTGGACCGCGATCGCCTTCTTGAGCGTGTCGGCCGCTTCCTGGGGCAGCTTGCGCCGCAACAGCACGTTGGCAAGGAGCAGATAACTGGCCAGCTCTTTCGGCTCGGTCTTGATGGCCGTGTTCAGCTTGGCCTCCGCCTCACCGAGGCGGCTGTTGTCCCGCATGAGATATTGTGCCATCCACCGGTAGCAGGTCGCCTTTTCGAGTGAGTTCTTCAATTGGGGAACGTGGGCTTCGAGCGTCTGGAGCGCCTTGTTGAGGTCCCCGCGGTTGGCCTGGATGGCGGCCACGCGGTTCAGCGCCAGCAGGTATCGGGGATTGATCTTCAGGGCTTGCCGGAAATCGGCCTCCGCCTGGTCCAGAAGTTGGCTGCATTTTGTCGCCTTCTCGCCCTTCAACTCGGCAAGTGGCGTCCCGGCGGCGATGAACATGGCGTGGCGGTTGCGCGCGTTGCCCAGCGCTATGAACGGCCTGACTTCCTCGGGCTCTTGCTTACGGGCCTCTTCCAGGGCTTTCATGGCCTCGGCGAATGCCGCCTCGTGCTTGTCCTCGCGGAAGCGGGCGGAACTGATATATAGCGCGGCGACATCGTAGTACGGTTTCGTGTCCAGAGGGCCCCGCTTGATGGCATCCTTCAGGTACCCGATGGCGGTCTCCAGCAGGGCCAGGTTGCGCGGCTTCGGGTTGGCGGCCTGCACCTTTCGGAACGACAGGGCGGCCAGGCGCAGATACGCATCGATGTAATCGGGGTCCTTCCCCCTTACGTCCTTGAACTCCGCCTCGGCCAGGTCGAATCTGCGGGCCCGCTGGTAGGCGCGGCCGAGCCAATAGTGGAGCAACACCGATTCGGGCTTCTTCGCGATTTCGTTCTTGAGCAGGTCGATCGCGAGCTCAGGCTTGTTGTTCTCCAGATGCCTCTTTGCCCGGGCCACGATGGTTTGGGTCGGGTCTTCTGTCCACGGGCCGGCCGGCGCCCAGGCGGCAGACGCGGCCAACATCACAGCGGCCAGCGCCCAACGCAGCGTATATAGTCTCATGACCAGTCTCCTAACGGAGAATGAGCGAACTCCACCCCTGTTGTGTGCCTACAATACATTAGTATAGACCATTCCACAAGAAGTTTATGCCCAAAATGCTCGACACAGGACCGCTGGACGGGCTGGATCGGGCCGGTTCGGCGGGTTAATTCTGTTGGGAACGGGCGCGGGCGGCCGCTCGCATCCGGTCCATTGGGAAGAATCTGCCCGGGCACAGCGTGTTGGCGCCGGGCACCTCGCCGTGGCCGAGGATGTTCTCGGCCGGGATGGAGAACCTCTCGGTCAGGTAGCCGATGAGCGCGGTCCCCGCGAGGATCTGAGCGTCGGACAGGCCGCGCTCGATCTCGAAATTCCCCACGAAGCAGATCCCGATCGCCCGCCGGTTCATCCCGCTCGCCTTGCAGTGGGCGCCGTCGATCTGGCGCCGCCACCGGGTGCTGACCTCAATCTCGCCGTCCCCGCTCCGGGTCCCGTTCCCGACCACGAAGTCGTATCCCAGCCCGTTCTGCCAGCCGAGGGTCTCCCGGTGGTACTTGCCCATCGAGGCGGCATCGTTGGCGGCGGTTCCGCTGTGGTGGAGGACGATGTGTGTCCATGCCCGGAGCTCAATGCCGGGGTCAAGCGCCGACAGCCGCTCCAGCTCTTGGCGCGTGGGGTCCCGGGCGACGGAGACGAACGCCGCCGCCATAATCGAGCTTGCCACCACGAGCAACACCAGGGCGCCCACAAAGAGAAAGAGCGGGCGATCAATTCCGCCGCCGCGGGCCGTTGCCGTCGTCGCTCTGTCAGGTGTCATTTCTCGGGTACGACCTCAATCTTCCCCGTGCGGGGATCGTAGTTGTACTTCATGCCTTGCGGCGGGTCCGGGAACGCCGGGAATTCCTTCTTCAGCTCCTGGAGGTCCTTGGGATAGCGGCCCTTCAGCGCGTGGAACGCCTCCACCGTCTGCCTGGCGGGGAGGTTCCGGCTCATCTCCTTGGCCCGCCGGCGGGTATCCATGAGGTGATCGAGGTATCCTCCGCCCCGGTCGTCCGACTGCTTTTGCTTCTTGGCGCGCTGGCCGGAGTCGGTCTTGTCGCCCTTGTCCGACTCGCCGCACCCGCCCGCGGGTAGCGCCAGCATCGCCAGCAACAGGATCGTGCCCAGCGTTCTCATTCGTCACCTCCCGCTAGAGGAATTTGGCCGCCAGCATCAGCGCGACCTGGAACAGGTTGAACAGAACGTGAATTGCGATAGCGACGGTGAGGCGGGCGGTCTTCTCGTAGATGTAGCACAGCAGCGCCCCCAGCACGCACATCGGCAACATCGCCGCCACGGGCGGATGCAGCATGCCGAACAGTATGCCCACGATCGGAATCGCGGCCACGGGCGGCAAGTAGCGCCGCACAAGGCCGTACAGGAACCCGCGGAAGAACAACTCCTCGGCGATCGGGGCCACCAGCACCGCGGCGATGGATATCTGCACCACGACCGAAATCGACTGGGTCTTGAGAAGATACATCACCACCTCCTGCGAGGTGGCGAACTCACCGGGCAGCAACTCCAGCACCATCTGCCACACGACCGTGAGGATGACGATGCCCGGCAACAGCGCGAAGAACACGGCCAGGCCCGAGGCCATGTGCCCGCCCAGGCCCCGCACCCGCAGCCCCAGCGCGTCGAGGGGATTCTGGCCCCGTCGGCGAATCATCCCCAGGATCACGCAGGCCGACAGGAGCCTGCCCATCCCGTGAACGGCGAAGGCCCCGCCCGCGCCGAACTCCCTTACCGCGCCGGCGATGAGCCCTGGGAACACAAGAAAGACGAGCATAGCGACGAGTGCGTCCCATCCGTTCCAGCCGGCGCGGGGGAACTCCACGGGATGGAACACGGCTCCGCGGAGCGCCAGCGAGAGCAGCAGCCACACGTACGACGCGAACACGGCCAGCCCGACGGCCAGGAAGATGGCGCCCGCGGCAAGCGGAGGCGGTTTGTTCAACAACAGGTTCAGCAACTCGTCTTGGGCCGAGGCTTGCTTCCCCGGCGCGGCCCTGGAGGGTCCGCTCTCTTTGGGCCCGGTCGTCCCGGCGGCGACCACAAGGACGGCGAAGAGCGCGCACAACAGATACGGCCATCTCGGGGCCAGAAAGGCCGTCATCCTGCTGGTTGTTCGATTGGGCATTCGCTTAAGTGACCAGGTGGCATCGGACGGACCTGCCGGGCCGCACCTCCCGCATCAGCGGCACCTCCACCGGGCAGATCGACGCGTCGCTCATGAAGCACCGCGGGCAGAAGCGGCAGCCGGGGGGAGGGTTGACCGGCGTCGGCACGTCGCCCTTGAGCGGGATGCGCCCGCGCTTCGCGTGCGGGTCCGGCACCGGCACCGCCGACAGCAGCGCCCTGGTGTACGGATGCAGCGGATCCTCGCACACCTCGTCCGCCGGCCCGCGCTCCACGATCCATCCCAGGTACATCACCGCGATTTCGTCGCTGATGTGGCGGACGACCGACAGGTCGTGCGCGATGAACAGGTACGCCAGGCCGAACCGCTCCTGGAGCTCCTCGAGCAGGTTGATCACCTGCGCCTGAATGGACACGTCGAGCGCCGAGACCGGCTCGTCGCACACGATGAACTTCGGGTTCAGCGCCAGGGCGCGGGCGATCCCGATCCGCTGGCGCTGTCCGCCGCTGAATTCGTGGGGATAGCGGCTGGCCGAGTCGGGCGACAGGCCGACCGTCCGCAGCAGTTCGGCGACGCGGTCCCGGATATGCCGCCTCCCCCGCTCTCGTTCGAAGACTTTCAGGCCCTCCGAGATGATGCCGCCCACGGTGAAGCGCGGGTTGAGCGAACTGAACGGATCCTGGAACACGATTTGCATCTCGCGGCGGAGGAGGCGCATCTCCTCGCGGCCGAGCCCGACGATGTCGACGCCCTCAAAGATGACCTGGCCGGCGTCGGGCTCGATCAGCCGCAGGATGACCCGGCCGGTGGTGGTCTTGCCGCAGCCCGATTCTCCCACCAGCCCCAGGCAGCCGCTCTGGCGGATTGAAAGATCGACGCCGTCCACCGCCTGAACGTGCGCGACAGTTCTCTGGAGGAAGCCCCGCTTGACGGGGAAGTACTTCTTCAAGCCGCGAACATCGAGGAGCATGCCGTTCTGTTCAGACACCGCCAACTCCTAGTCCAGCCAATCTCCCAACGCCCAGCACCTGGCCTTCCTTCCCGGCGTGACCTCGCGAAGCTCCGGCGCCTGTTGCTTGCACACGTCGCGGGCATAGGGACAGCGCGGATGGAAGTGGCAGGCCGGCGGCTTGTGCGACGCGTCCGGCACGGTCCCTGGGATCACTGGCAGCTTGTCCTTCCCGACGTTCCGCGACGGGATCGACTTCAACAGGCCCCGCGTGTACGGATGAAGCGGCGTGTCATACAGCTCGTACACCGCCGACTGCTCGACGATCCGCCCGGCGTACATCACGGCGATGCGGTCGGCCGTCTGGGCGACCACCCCGAGGTCGTGGGTGATCAGGATCAGCGCCATGCCCGTCTCGCGGCGGAGCTCTTCGAGCAGCTCGAGGATCTGGGCCTGTATGGTCACGTCGAGCGCGGTGGTCGGCTCGTCCGCGATTAGCAGCTTCGAGTTGCACGCCAGCGCCATCGCGATCATCACCCGCTGCCGCATCCCGCCCGACAACTGGTGCGGGTAGCTGTCGTAGCGTTCCACCGGCGACGGGATCTGCACTCGCCGCAGCAGCTCGATCACGCGGATGCGCGCCTCCTGCTTCGACACCTTCTGGTGCGCGTGGATCGCCTCGGCGATCTGGAACCCGACGGTGAACACGGGGTTCAGGCTGGTCATCGGCTCCTGGAAGATCATTGCGATCTGGCTGCCCCGGATCTTTCTCATGTCCGATTCCGGCAGGTCCAGGAGATTCACGTCGTCGAAGATCACCTCGCCGTTCTCGATGACGCCGGGCGGCGACGGGATGAGCCGCATGATGGTGAGGCCGGTGACGGATTTCCCGCAGCCGGATTCGCCCACGATGGCGAGCGTCTTCCCTGCGTCGACCCGAAAGCTCACGTTCTCGACGGCGCGGGCCGGCGGGCTGTCGCTGATGTAGAACGTGACGCTGATGTCTCGCACGTCGAGGAGCATTCCGTTCCCGCTCATCAGGTGACCCTCTCCCGGAGCTTCGGATTGAATGCGTCCCGCAGCCCCTCGCCGAACAGGTTGAACGAGAGCACCACGATCAGGATGGCGAAGCCGGGGGTGAACGTCAGCCAGGGTGCGTCGAAGAGGTATTTCCTGCCGTCGTCGAGAATCTTGCCCCAGGTGGCGTGCGGCTCGGGAACGCCGAACCCGAGGAAGCTCAGGCCGGCCTCGAGCAGAATGGTCCCCGCGATGCCGATGGTGGCCGAGACCAGCACGGGCGCCAGCGCGTTCGGCAGCATGTGCCGGAAGATGATGCGCAGGTCGTACAGTCCCAGGGCGCGGGCGGCGGTGACGAAGTCCTGCTCGCGCAGCGAGAGGAACTCCGCCCGGACGAACCGCGTGGTGCCCATCCAGCTCGTGATCCCCACCACCAGCATGATCTTGAAGATCCCGCCCCCCCACAACGCCAGGACGGTGAGGATGAGGAAAAACCTCGGGATGCAGAGCATGATGTCGACGAACCGCATGATGATCACATCCACCCAGCGTCCGAAGTACCCCGCCAGCCCGCCGAGGAAGATGCCGATCGCCACCGAGATGCCCACCGCGACGAACCCGACGGTGAGCGAGACCCAGGCGCCCTGGAGCATCCGGCTGAGCACGTCGCGGCCCAGGCTGTCGGTCCCCAGCACGTACACGCCAAACAGCGGCTTCTCCGATTCGGGGACCTCCTCCGCGTTGTACCTGGTGAACGGCGCCCGCAGCTTGTCGGCCAGGCGGATCGTGGTGGGATCCAGCAGCGGCCGGTACCGGGCGCTCCATTCCTGGGTCAGGATCACCCCGATGACGGCGACCACGAAGAATGCGAGGAAGAAGGTCATGCCGACCATGGCCAGGCGGTTGCGGCGCAGAATCCGCCAGCTCTCCTGCAGCGGCGTGCGGGCCGGCCTGCCGGCGTCCTGTAGGACTTCCTCAGTCATAGCGAATTCTCGGGTCGACGAACACGTACAGCACGTCCGAAACAAACGTCCCGATCAGCACCAGCACGGCGGCGATGAAGTTCAGGCTCAGCACCACGGGCAGGTCGCGCGCCATCAGCGCGTCATACGCCAGCCGTCCCATCCCCGGCCACGAGAAGATGCGCTCGATGATGACCGAGCCACCGATGAGCCCGGGGAGAATGAGCCCGAACATCGTGACGAACGGCATCAGCGCGTTCCGCAGCGCGTGCCGGTAATGCACCGTGTCCTCCGACAGGCCCTTGGCGCGGGCCGTGCGGATGTAGTCCTGGCTCTCCACTTCGAGCATCTGGCCCCGGACGTAGCGCGAGAGGACGGCGATGCCGCCGGTCGCGCCCAGCAGCGACGGGAGCAGGAGATGCCACGTCCGGTCCATGAGCGCGGTGAGACCGGTGAGTCCCGGTGTGCGCATGCCGATCACCGGGACATGGAAGACAGTCACCACGAAGATGATCAGGATGTAGGCGAGGAAGAAGCCCGGGATCGAGATCAGCAGGTACGCCAAGAACGTGGTCGTACGGTCGTAGACGCTTCCGCGCCGGATGGCCGCCGCGATGCCCACCGGGAACGCGAGCGTCCACGTCAAGATGGTCCCCACGATGAACAACGGCAGGCTGTTGAGGAACCGCCGCCAGATCTTGCCCAGGACGGGCTGCCCGTCTTTCCGCGAGAGAAGCTTGCCGGTGAACAAGCCCTTGTAGAACAGGTAGTACTGCACGTGCAGCGGTCTGTCGAGGTGGAACTCCTTGCGGTACTGCTCCAGGTTCTCCTTGGTGAACATCGGGTTCGTCGGGTCGATCTGGGCGGACGTGCCGGGCGCCAGGTGAATGATGAGGAACGAGAGCACGGAGATGCAGAACAGCGTGATGAGCTTCTGGACCACGCTTCTGCCGAAGAACCCCAGCATGCGTCACTCCGGAAGGAACTCGGGCACCGTCGGGTGCTTCAGCCAGCGACGGAAGTCATACCCGTAGTCGCCGGTCTTCGTCGCCTTGATGCGCTCGTGTCCGATGACTTTGCCCTGCTCGTCTCTGCGGACGATGACGATGCGCTTGTCGAGCAGCGCCGTCCAGCGGCCGACGGAGATGAACGTGTACGGCTGTTCGTCGTAGATGATCTTGTGGAGCCGGTGACACAGCTTGACCTGCTTCTGCTTGTCGTACTCCTGGCGGATGCGGATGATGAGGTCGTCGGCTTCCTTGTTCTTGAACGCGCAGAAGTTCAACTCGTGCGGGTCGGTCTGGCTCGAGTGCCAGATCTGGTAGAGGTCCGGGTCGACGCCCATTCTCCAGCCGAGCACGCAGGCGTCGAAATCGCCCTGGTCGATGTACTTGCCGATGAAGACCGACCACTCGAGCATGTCGGTCTCTACGTCCACGCCGATTTTTTTCCACGAGTCCTGCGCCACGGCCATGATGTCGCGCCGGATGTCGTTGCCGTTGTTGGTGATGAGGGTGAACTGGAACTTCTTGCCGTCTTTCCTGAGCCATCCGTCGCTGCCGCGCTTCCAGCCGGCCTCCTCGAAGAGCTTCAGCGCGCCGTCCCGGTCATACGGAATGGGCTCGATGCTCTTGTCGTAGAATTCGGTCTGCTTGACGAACGGCCCGGTGATCCGCTCGGCCTCGTTGTAGCAGACGAAGCGAAGGATGCGGGCCACGTCGATGGCCATACCGAGCGCGCGGCGGACGCGCTTGTCCTTGAACAACTCGCGGCGCATGTTGTAACCGATGTAGTTGTAGCCGTAGCTCAGCCCGGAAAAGTTCTGGAAGCGCTTGTCCGCCTTCAGCCGCTCGACCTGGTTGGGCCGGGCGCCGAAGCTGTCAACCGCGCCGGCGTAGAACTCCATCTCCTGCGTGATCGTGTCCGGGATGATGCGCATGATGCGGGCGCTGTATTCGGCCGGGCCTTCCCAGTACTCCTCGTACCGGACCAGCTTGATGTACTCGTCGGTCTGCCACTCGACGAACTTGAACGGCCCGCAGCCGATGGGATGGAGGTTGAAATCGGTCTTCCGCATGTTGAATTCTTCGAACGGGATTTCCTTTTTCCTGGCTTCCTCCCGCATCACTTGCTCGTTCAACAGGTGTTCGGGCAGGATCTCCATCGCCCACGTGCCGAACCCCGGCGAAAACAAGCGCTTATACACCACGCGGACGGTGTGCTTGTCCGGCGTTTCGACCGCCTTGACCGGCTCGTAGTCCGGGACCCGTGGCGAGCGGTTCTTGCGGTCAATGATCGAGTCATACGTGAACTTCACGTCGCCCGAGTCGAACCCGTGCCCGTCGTGGAACTTCACCCCCTTTCGCAGGTGAAACAGGATAACGGGATTGTGTTCCGTCCCGGGCGGCAGGAACTTCTTCGCGTACTTCGCCTTGTTTGGCGCGAACGTCCCCGGGGCGACCGACACGTGGTCCTCGGCCTTGAACGACGAGAAATAGTCCTTGCCCACGAGCGCGGTGAGCGTCTTGAACAGGTCCTGGTCCACGCTCTTGAGGGCGAGTTTGATCCGGGCAGGCTGCTTCACCGTGATCGTGACGTCGACCTTCTCGGGCTCCTTCTCTTCCTTCTTCTTTTTTTCCTCGTCCTTCCCGGGCACGACGTCCTTGATCTTCTCGGTGCGCGTTTCCTTCGGCAGCACCTCGATCTTGACGATGTTCCGCAGGCACGCGCCGAGGGCGCTCTCCTCGCTCGCTCGTTTCGCCTGTTCCGAGCGGATGACTTCCGCGATCTGCTCGGGCTTGCGAGGGTCCTTCGGATTCGCGATGAAGTACGCCTCCTCGGAAATCTCCCAGCTCGTGGCGAGCCGGCCGCGCCAGTTCAGGTCCTTGTCGCGGTCGATCAGCCCGTTGAAGACCTGGTCGCAGACGGCGCTGCTCGCAGTGTCGGCGTTCAGGATGGGATTGAGGATCTGCGCATCGCCGATGGACGCGGTGATGAACTGGCTCAGGCGGTCCGGCGTCGCCCGGGCCTGCTCCTCATAGGTCGGCACCCACAAATACGACTGCAGCAGAAAGGCGGACACCACAATGGGGAGCAGCAGGAGTATCCGCTTCGTCCACATTTAGGGGCCCCGGTTGCCGGTTTGTCGCACGGGTGCCGGTTTGTCGCAGAAGAATTATACCAGCGGCCGGAGCGACGGGCAAGGTGAGCGTTGGGGTGCGTCTAACGCAGCGACTCCGGCAGCTTGGGGAGCTTGGTCCACTTGTTGAAGTCAAACCCGTAGTCGCCCGACTTGGCCTGCTTGATCTTCTCGTAGCCGATGACTTCTCCCGCCTTGTTCCGCCGGACGACAACGATCCGCTTGTTCAGCAGGGCCGTCCACTTGCCCACGTAGAGGAACGTGTACGGCTGCTCGTCGGCGATGATCCGATGCAGCCGGTGGCACAGCTTGACCTGCTCGGCGCGGTCGTACTCGCCCCGGATGCGGAGGATCAGATCGTCCGCCTTCGCGTTCTTGAACCCCACGAAGTTCAGTCCGAACTGCCCCGTCTGGCTGGAGTGCCAGATCTGATAGAGATCCGGGTCGATGCCCATACTCCAGCCGAGGACGCAGGCGTCGAAATCGCCCTGGTCGATGTACTTGCCAATGAAGACCGACCACTCGAGCATGTCGGTCTTGACGTCCACGCCGATCTTTCTCCACGATTCCTTCGCCAGTTCGCTGATCCTTTTTCGTACGTTGTTGCCCGTGTTCGTTATCAGCGTAAACTCGAGCTTCTTGCCGTCCTTTTCCAGCCACCCGTTTCGGTTGCGCTTCCATCCCCCCGCCGCCAGGAGCGCCAGCGCTCCCTTGGGATCGTAGGGCAGGGGCTTTATGCTCTGGTCGTAGAAGTCGGTTTGAATGATGAACGGGCCCGTGATCCGCTGGCCCTGGCCCTGCACGGCTTGCTTGATGACGGCCTCCACGTCGATGGCCATGCCGAGGGCGCGGCGGACACGCCGGTCCTTGAACGGCTCGCGCCGCAGGTTGTAGCCGATGTACGTGTAGCCGTAGGACAGGCCGGAGAACCTCTGGAACCGGTCGCCCTTGTTCAATTCCGCGACCTCGTCCGGCCGGCAGGCATAGCTGTCGAGCGCTCCGGCGAGGAACTCCTCTTTCTGTTTGCGGCCGTCCGGGATACAGCACAGGACGCGCCGTTTGAACTCCGGCGCGCCTTCCCAGTAGTCTTCAAACCGGTCCAGCCGGATGTGCCTGCCGCGTTTCCACTCGCCGAATCTGAACGGACCGCAGCCGATCGGCATCAGGTTGAAGTGGCTCCGGCGCATCGAGAAATCCTTGAACGGAATTCGCCTCAGCGCCGCCTCGAACCGGAGCGCGCGCTCATTCAGAAGATGCTCCGGCAGGATCCCCATGCCCCACGTGCCGAACCCGGGCGAGAAAAGACGCTTGTAGACGACGCGTACCGTATGCTTGTCCGGCGCCTCGACGGATTTCACGGGCTCGTAGTCGGGGACCCGCGGCGACCGGTTCTTGCGGTCAATGATCGTGTCATACGTGAACTTCACGTCGCCCGAGTCGAACTCGTGTCCGTCGTGGAACTTGACTCCCTTGCGGAGGTGGAACGTAATGACCGGGTTGTGCTCTGTCGCAGGCAGGAACTGCTTAGCGTACTTCGCCGCGTGCTTTGCGTGATCCTCGGGCGCGATCTCGACGTACGGGGCCGCGTCGAAGGCCGAGAAATACGTCTTCCCCACCACCTCGCCGAGCGACGTGAACACGTCCTGGTCGATCTGTCGAAGCGTCACCTCGATGCGCGGCGGGCGGTGCACCGTGACAGTCACCGTCACTTGGCGTTGCGCCCCCAACTCGTCGGGGACCTTTTCCGTCACCCGGTGGGTGAGGGTCTGTGCCTGCTCGATCCTCACTGCCTGGATGTTCCGCAGGCAGCGGCCGAGCGGCGTGTCGTCGTCCTTGCGCTTCGCAATCTCGGCGCGGATCAGGCGCGCGAGCTGTCCCGGCGTGCGCTTGGCCCGGGGGTCGACCACGAAGTACGCCTTCTCGTTGATCTTCCAGTGTGTGGCGAGGCGGCCGCGCCAATTGAGATCCTTGTCGCGGTCGATCAGCCCCTCGAAGAGCTTGTCGCAGATGCTGCTGCTGGCGCTGTCGGCGTTGAGGATGGGATTGAGGATTTGTGCCTCGCCGATCGATGCCGTGACAAACTCCTCCAGCCGCGCGGGCGTCGCCCGCGAGGTGGCCCCCTGAACGGGCACGAGTGACAGGAAGGTGCACGCGGCCATCGACAGCAGCACTGCTTTGATTTGCATGAGCATCCCCCGGATTCGATGACACGGCATTATAGTGGCCGGTGGCCCTCTGTGCCAGAACGTGTCAGGACCACTTTTTCCGAACACACCTCTCGGACGGGGCGTTGCGTCACGGCGCCGGAACATTTACAATGCTACGAACATATGGGAGGTCGATGATGACGCAGCCACTCAACATCAGCGGGATTCTTCCCGGCCTG
>CAZDHT010000095.1:0-13674 GCA_964505325.1 uncultured Planctomycetota bacterium
TACCTACTCGCGCGGAGCGCTCTTATTGCCATCGCTTCACTTGGCTGAAGTGTTACAAGGCGACAAAGAGATCCTCCAGGAACAAGCCAACCAAGAAGGCCAAGCGAAAGACAAGATAACGGCCCCCATGCGGGCGGCTTGTGTCTGGGCTGAACTCGCTCTGTAATCTCGTTGGTGCGGTAGCCTACCGCCCGTGGGCCCACCCCCGGATGCTCGGTGCCACTCCCCCACCGACTTCCACGGGCTCGCGGCGTGGTTGCCGCACTACCCCTTTTGGGAGGCCTGTCGCCAGAAGCTAAACAAAAGACCTGGGCGTCCTGCCAAGGATGAGGGCGGGCATCCTGAAAGAACACCCGGCCGGGTGCGTCATCGTTTTCTTCTGCGGTTCTTCTTCTCGCCGACGAAAACGTCCTGGATCATCTCGCTGGGACTCGGTGGTCGCCGTCCCAGATCTGTGTACCTCTTTCCTTTGGTGAGATACCACAGCCCAAAGACGAGGAACATCAAGTAGAACAGCCATTCCGGCGAACAGCAAAGTGCGATGACGGCCAACACGACCAGCACCGCCCATCCAGTGTCTTTCATTGAGGTCTCCTGTTGATGAGCGGCACGCCGACCTGTCGCCCGGCGGGCAGAAGATTGTGCAGCCCTGATGGCGCCGCAGAACGCCCGTCGATCGTCCAGGAGCCATTGCACTCCTGTCGACCAATCCTGGGCGACTGGTCCAAGGGGTGCGCACCCTATGCGCACCCCTCAGTCCTTTTTGGCTGCATTTCGGTGCTTTTCGCTTCTCAGGAACGACGAAGGAAGGTTTCGTTATTTGAGGATCTACAAGGAGTTGCAGGAGAAGCGTCAAGTAGCCTGAAGCTGATGTGAGTGCAGCGCTCTGCCGTCTGAGCTAATCGCCCACGACCCCAATGAGCATAGCCGGACCGGCCACGCCCGCCAAGCGATTTCTACGGCCTCAACAAGACAGTCTCGAACCGGACGTTCTCGCCCTCCATCTCCGTGTCGCTGGAAGGTTTTTCCCGAGGGCTCTTGGGCCGCATCCGGACCTCGACGATCATCTTGTACTCCCGCTCGTTCAGCTCGGTGCAGATGATCTTGCACTCGTAGGCGGGATAGCTGCCGGACCTCTTGAAGACGTATTCTCCGCCCTGGCGGGTGCTCAACTCGTCGCAGGTCTTCCCTTCGAGAGCCAGCGCCTGATTGACCTCCAAGATCGTTTCGGCGACGAATGCGGCGGAGGTCTGGGCGACTCCGCGCTTGTGCAGGTCGACCGCCGCAGCGAACACGGCCATCACGCCGACCATGCCGATGACGAGAATGGCCAGGGCGATGAGAATCTCGGTGAGGGTGAATCCGCGCCGCGCCACGAGAGCCGAACGCATGCCGAATCCAGTTGAGCGCGTTCCGGTCATCGGCTCCTGTACCCCCACGCCGGGATCGGGATGTTCACGTAAAAGGTCTCGGCGCCGATTACCACGTCGCCCTTGCCGTGCGGGGCGGGCACCGTGCCGCGCGCGCCACGCACGCAGCCGAGGAAGCGGTTCTTCTCGAGCCTGGTGTAACTGATCCATTCCGCGCCGATCTTGATGAACCGTCGGGCCTCATCGCCGACCACGAACGGCCGGGTGCTGTCGACGCGGATGGAGTCGTCCGTGGCCGAAATGCCGTTCCACAACGATGCCGTGGTCTTCGCTCCGGAGAGCGGAACGGTCGCCACCACCACCTGGACGAACGGGGGAACCGAGTCGGCCTCGCGCCAGTAGAGCTGCATCCGCGGGTCCTGGCCCGGCGGGGTCTGGCCGGGGAAGTTACATCCGAAGTACACGATGCCTTTCGCGATGGCAGTGCCGCCCTGGGGCGAGAAGCCTGCGTCGAAGAGCGTGCCGGAGCCGCCGACCGCGTTGCGCTGAGCGCGGTAGAGCGCATCGTCGTCCACGAAGTAGGCTACCTCCTCGAGGCCCCGCGCCGAGCGAACGAACACGAGATGCTGCGAGGCGCCGTCGCGGTAATCGGAAACCACGTCCACAGAGGTCAGGCACTTCTTCGGCGAAACGGCGAAGCGGAACACGGGCCGCACCGGGTCGTCCTTTTTCGCTTCGAACAGCTTGATGTCCGACTGCTGCCCGGCCACGGGGGCGCTGATCCGCAGCCGGACCGTAATCTCCTCGCCGCCGGAAACGACGGAGCTGATGTCGACGTTCGGCGTGATGATCTGGTCGCGGGGCCCGCTGGTGAACTCCGCGACGTTCTGGAACCCGCCCGAGTCCTTCTTCGCTTCGATAATCAGCTTGCACGTGGCGGCGAAGCTGTCGGAACGCGACAGCGTGATCTTCGGCTGGACGACTGCGGTGACCACATCGACGGGCGGGGTGAACCGGTACTCGATCCACGCCTCACCGCTCGGATTCGTCGCCATCAGGCAACGCGCCCCCTCGTCCTCGGCCAGCGAGATGTTGTCGTGCGTGAACGTGACTGCGTCGTTGCCCGTGCCGTCGTAGGTGGCCGCGAACAGCGTGTCGGCCTGGAAGGTCCAGCTCTCGGGCATGACCGGGTTGCGCGGATACAGCGCGGCCAGATCACGGGCCATCCGGTCGAAGATGAACTGCGCCCGCTCGTAGGCGCCGCGTCGCATCTCGCCCGTCCGCCAAGTAGACATCCCGCTCGCCAGCAACTGGATCAGAGCCCAGCTCAACGTCGCCAGGATGAGCATGGCAACGAGGAGCTCGACGAGCGTCATGCCCCGAGCGCGATGGGCCGGGTGATTGCGTTGTTCGCTGAGCGGTCTCATCGGCCTAGTAGTTCAGCTCCTGACTCTCGATCACGTTCGGGCCTGCCTTGTATTTCAACGTCAGGGAGTTGAGGACAGGCGCCTGCCAGCCCGCGATGGCGTAGCCGGCATTGAATTTGAAGTAGACGCGAAGGGTGATGGTGTCGCCGGCGGCGTTGATTGCGTTGTCGTCCACCGCCGATTTGGGCGCGTCGAACTTGTAGATGACGCGTCCGCTATTGGCGGGAACTTCGTGCCACAGCACCGGAGCCGCCGAGCCCCACTCGGGCGAGTCGCCCACCCGTGCCAGTACGATGATATCCGTGTTCGCCGGGACCGCCTCGGTCCAGTCGACGGAGAGCCATTTGGCGCCGCGGACGGTCTTCTTCGCCTCGAAGTAAACCATGTCCGCATCGGTGGCGTGCGGAGCGTACTCCCTGGAGTCCTCGATCGCCCCGTTCATCGTGGTCTGGAGCGGCATGCGGTCATGGAAGCGCGGGCGGAACAGCTTGACGGCGCGGCGGGCGTCCCGGTACGCGACGGTCTGCGCGGGGGATGTGTTTCGCACGTCGTCGAACACGGCAAGGCCCGTCAGGTCGATAGGCTTCGTTCCGAACCGCCCGCGGAAACGCCGGATACCCGAGAAGAAGTACGTCCTGCGCTCGGGCGACGACCCGGCGATGGTCATCTCCTCTCGCTTCGTGTAGTAAATGATCTCGCGTTCGCCCGCTGCGTTGGTGATTTCCAGGTAGCCGCTTTCCGGGAAGTTCGACACGTCTTCGACAGGGATTTTGTCGCCCTCATACGCGGCCGCGGGATCGTCGTTCTCGTCGAGCGGCGGCCCGCAGATGATCGTCGTGGGCACGTTCAGCAGGGGCATAATCCGAGAGCCGGCGTCGTGCTGGGCCTTGCTCGTCCCGAGTGCGAGTGTGCCCGGGGCGCCGCCGCGCTGGAGCACGTTCATCGCCACGGTGCGCGCCGTGAGCCTCGGATAAAGGGTGCCGCCTTCGCCGTCGTCCGCAGACTCATGGCCCAGCGGCGTGGCGCCGTCCATGTGCGTGCCGTAAAGATGCCGGCCGGTCGCGGCGCAGACGAACGTGTACTGGCCGGCGCCGGGGAGCTTGGGGTTGATCTCGGTATAGAAGACGAACTCCCTCTTCTCTGACGTGGACCAGCCGCCTTCCTCCGTGATGTCGGGGAACGACCACAGTCCGGTGTCGCCGTCCTTCGTCCCGTGGTCGTCGACGTATTCCTGGGTGATGTGGCCGTGCTGGATGAGCCACTGGAGCAGATCGTCGCTGACGTCTTTCAGCGACTTCGTGGTACCGGGCGTCTCGGTTCGCTTGTACGACGTGATCACCAGGTAGCCGCCGTACGGATTGAACCCCGCCTTGACCGGGTCGTCTTCCATCCCCTGCTGGGTCCAAACGATGTTGCCGGTGGCGGCGACATCATCCTGAACCTGGACGGAACAACTGTTCGACCGTGCGCCGAGCGTGCTGGAGTAGGTGATGTTGTGAGGGTACCGGACCTTGTAGAAAAACGCCTCGTCGCCGATCTTGACATAACCCTCGAGCGGCCAGGAGCCGACGCCGAAGTCCCGGTCCGTCCATTCCCACTCGGTGCCGCCGTTGTACAACGAATCGAGCGTTCCGAACACGCAGTATTCGGTTGCGTCAGTGATGGGATCCTTGACGCGTTGCGTCGTGTTGCTGCCGGCGTGGGTGAACATACGCACGCAGCCGATGGTGCTGTCGGCGCGACTGCCCGCGCCGGACATCGGCGCGCCGATCGACACGAGCCGCCGCGGACGGAATCGGCCGGAGGGAAACTTGACCACCCGCGCGTTCCGGTCGGTCGTCCCCTTCTTGACATAGATGCTCATCCCGGCCGGCAGGAACTCGGGAAAGCTCACCAGGTAACCGTATCTGGACTTGACCGCGTGCTTGGCGGCGAACTCCTGGTAGGTCCCCGGGGCCAGGCCGTCATCGAGCAGGGTGACGCGGTCGCCGCCGCCCAACCGGCCTCCAGCGGTGACCTCGTAGACAGGGATGACGTCCACGCCGCTGCTGTGCGCGGCGACCGTCGTCCCGCCCGCGCCGCGCATGCTCGAGTTCCTGCCCGCGCCTGGGTCCTCGGGGTCAACGTCCACCGCCCTGGCCTGGACGTGGACCACGAACTCGGTCCCTGCGCGGTGCGTGTAGCTGAACCACTCGTCCCCGATCTGAACATAACACGCGTTGGGGTCCAGGTCGGTCAGGCCGAAGTAGCTCTCCACGTTGGCGGGCACGTCGAGCAGTTGCGGCATCGGATAGTTGGCGTTGCTGCTCACCTTCACCGAGATACAGACAACGGAGGCGCCGTTGAGATGTTCCTCCGGGTCGGACGTGAACTTGGTGGCGAGGTCGTCCGTCCCGAAGTCCTGGCCGCGGCCGTCCGCGGGGACGGTGAGCTCGTAGTAGTCGCCCGTGGCGCCCGTCTTCTTGACCCAATCGGTGTACTTGATGACCTCGTTGCCGATCTTCACGTAGCCTTCCTTGGGGAAGGCGGAGGCGTCGGTGACCGGGATGATCAGCGTGTCGGTCGCGATCTTCGGATCGGGGGTGGGCGGATCCGTCGGCTGTATGGCGACCACGGTGGCCAAGTTGACGCCGAACTCGCGACCGAGCGTGGCGCCGCCGCGATGCACCTTGTTGAACGTGCCCTTCTCCGTGCTGGCGTCTTTGTTGATGAACCTGCACGCGCCGTATCCGTAGACGCTCTTCGGGCCGGAGGTGGTGCCGACCTGCGTGTCGCGGACGGGATCGGTCTCGCCTTCCTGCTTCAGGTAGTTCCCGACGCGCGCGACCCATTTCTCGCCGCTCAAGCCGGGGCTGGCGGTCTGCTCGGCGTCGGCCCCGCTGGGGCTGTATGAGCCGATGAGCACCCCGTCGAGGATCAACGCCATTTGCCCGATGTCCATTCCGCTCCACAGGGCTTCGATGCGATGCCAGACACCGGCGGAGAACTGCGCCGCGGTGACGGGGGCCCGGAGCTCACCCGAGCGGTTCTCCCGCGCTTCGCCGCCGATGCGGAGAATGAGCCTGCCGCTCGACGAGTAGGCGAGGAGAATCCGGTTGAGATGCTGGGCCGCGGCGTCGGACAGGTCGGTCAGGCCCGAGTCGAAGAAGACGTGATCGGCGCCGTAGGCGAAATCGGCGGCCGGCTTGACCCACACCAGGATGCGGCGAAGGGTGCTGTCGACCAGCACCGGAGCCGGACTGGCGAAGGCCCGGAACTCCTTCGTGTCGCTGACGAAGATGCCCTTGTTGCCGTCCTTGTACAGGTCCTCGCCCGGAGTGAGCAGTGTGTTAAACGTCGCCGCGCCGCGACTGGCGCCGTGCCAGTTGGTCGAGGCGAACAGGGACGGGCCGTCGAAGCCCCAGCCGTCTCCGCTTTCGCTCACCGGGCCGAGCGATACGCCGGCTCCGCCGGGCGCTCCCGACGCCGGGACGCTCGCCACATAAGACGCGCCCGGCAGCGTGATGAGCCCCTCGAGCTTGCGGGCGACAATCGCCTCGTCGAAGTCGCTCTGCCGTTCGAGCGTCCAGGCGGAGTTGGTGCCGCGGTCGAGCGCCACGACCCGGCGGATGCGCATCCGCTTGACCTCGCGCCCGGCGCCGTCATTGACCACGCCCACCGCCTCGATGGTGTACCGGCCGGACGGCCTGAAACAGAACCCCGTGGTCGCGTTGAGCAGGACGGCGTCGTCGGACTCCGCGTCGGGGTTCTTGGCGTTGGCAATGATGGCCGGGCGATAGCCGCCGTAGAACTCGCCGCCCGGGTCCTCGGCAGCCATGGCGAGCCAGGAATCCAGCGCGGCCATGTCGGCCATAATCAGGATGACGGTGTCGCCGGCGCCCGGCGTGATCGTCACGTCGCTGCAGCCCTGGAGTTCGTTGTCGGCGCGGCCGGTGTAACGGATCAGGTCGCCGTTGATCCTGACCCAGCCTTGGACGGGGAACCTCAAGCCGTCGTCGAGGGTGATCGTGCCGCCGTCAACGTCGGCGGTCACGACCTTCGCCCGGAACCATTTCAGCAGCGTGTTGACCGGTTCCGGGTCGAACTCATCGCCATAGTAGGAGAACCGCTCGGCGCTGAACGTGAACTTGTCGCCCACGTCGAAGTCGGTCGTTCCGTTGAACAGCGAGAACGTGACACCGTCCAGCGACTTCCATACGCCCGCGGGCGTGTTGGGATACTCGATGAGGTCGACCGTCCCGTGGCTGGTCCGGTCGCCCGGATCGTTCTCCGGATAACTCTCGATGGCGAACGTGAACTTCTTGGCATCGGTCTGCGTGTCGAGCAGCGTGGCGGTACACGTGACCTCCCACACGCCCGACGTGTCTGCGGAGAGTTCGACCAGCGACATCGCGCCGTTGCCGGCGTTTCCTGTGTCCGGGACAGGCTCCACATACTTCATCCGGATGCCGGTCAGCGCGGCCCGCAGCACCGGGGTCGAGGCCGTGTTGAGGTTAATCAGGGCGAAGCCGCCGTCGCGCTCAGCGGCCGCATGGACCGTGACGTGCGGCCGAAGCGCGTCGAGCTGCTGTGGGGTGAACGCCTGCTCGGTGACAAGCGTGTCGATACTGGGAAACGCGCCCCGCGCCTCGCGGTACATGGCGATGGCCGCGGCGAGCTGGACCGCGGCGGCCCTCGACAGCCCCAGGCCGAGCTCTTCATCCGCGAAGAGATTGGCCATCAGCGCCGCCGGGGCGGAGTTGACGTTGACCTTGCCCTGCTCGTCCTGGACCTCCGCGTCCAGCATGAGGCCGCGGCGGCTCCTTTGCCATTTGAACTCCTCGGGAAGATCGTCGAATCTCACGGCCATCTCGCCGTATTCGTGAGCCGCCTGCAGAAGCTGCGCCAGGGCGTGGTTGTAGGCCGCAGTCATGGCGTAGCGGGCGCGGGCCTGCGCGACAGCCGTCCGGCTGCTGCGCTCCTGAAGCTTCATCGAGACCATGAACGGCGTCGCCAGGATGGCCAGTGCGGCGATGGTCAGCACGACCATCAGCAAGGCAAAGCCGCGGCGCCCCGCGCCGTTACTTGTTCCAGGTCTCAACATCCAACGCTCCCATGGGACCCACCGTGATGGTGACCGAGCTGGAAACGACGTTCCCGCCCTTGTACTCCTTGAGCAGCACCCGCGGCGGAGTCCCCACGTGCTCCGCGGTCAGCTCGCCCGATGGCCCAAACCGGATGGTGTTTCCGTCGGCGAGCCCTTCCGCTTCGAGCGCCAGCTTCTGGCTCACTTGATGCACCGTGTCCACCACGTAGGCCGAGATGATCAGGTGATCGATCCTGCCGTAGAAATACGCCGCGCCGCCCGCCGCGGCGCCGATGGCCGTCTCCGTGTCCGAGACCGGCGCCTGGACCGCCTCGGAGCCGGAGCCGGCGGGGTCCTGCTCGACGCCGTTGATCGTCAGCGTGATGCCTGTGCTGAGCTTGTGGCAGCTCATGCTCACGTGCGTCCATTCGTTCGGCCGGATCACCGGCGCGCTTGAGGCCGAATGCTTGAGGTAGCCGGCCTCGTCCGCGTCCAGCACCACGGCGAACGCGACCAAGGCAAACTTCTTGCTGGTCTCGTCGTAGCGGAGCGACATGCCGAACCAGCCGTTGCGCGACATGATCGTCATGTCGTCTGCGCCGGAGTGGACCGGCGCGACCGACGCCTCGATCGCCACGCCCTCGTGGGTGTCGTACGCGGGGATCTCCACCCACTGGGCGCCGCGAAGCATCTTGCACCGGAGGTAGTACGTTCCGTCGAACAGCAGCGCCTTGTTGACCTTGCCGTCGGTCAGCTTCGCCTCGCCGCCGGTGACCAGGGCGGCGTGCCCGAGCGCCCCGTAGGTGCGGCTGGGGCTCTCCTCCAACGTCTCGAAATGCCACACGCCGACCTTCTCGCGGCCGAACGGGTAGAGCCGACCAGCCTTCGCGTCGATGCAGACGAACGTCTCGCTGCTCTCGGCGCGGGCCGTGCTCCTCGCGCTGTGGATGATGGCGACGACGGCGTACTTCTCGCTCTGCATCGCGTTCACGCGAAGAAGGCCGAAGTACACGCCCACCCCGATGCCCAGCAGGATCATAATCACGCTCATCACGACGAGCAGCTCGACCATCGTGAAGGAGCGCGCAGGCGCAGAGGAGCGCCGCGTCCCGTCGGGTTTCCGCGCTCCCGTGCGCCCATGCCTGCTTGCATTCGGGCGCGTCTTCATCGTCCCACCTTGCCTACGTCGTCGTCTTGGCCGGATTGATCGGTTTGGTTCGGGCCGCACGCCCACAACTGATAGGACGTGCTGTTCACGAAACGGCCACCTTTCTTGATGGGCGCGACCGTCATTTGCCTACCCTTAATCCTATAGTATACCGCTTCCGCGGGGTATTCCGAAGAATGAAAATATATCCACGGGTTCCGCCACGGATCGACCAGTTCCTGGCGCCCGTCCCTGTCGGTGTCCTCGACCCACCGCCGGATAAGGTGGGCCTGGATGAACGGCCCGCCGTTTTCCTTGGTCCGCAAGCAGGCCAGCATCCGCTCGATGCCGGGGTTCTCGTCGTCCTGGCCTGCGCCTCCCGAGGGCGGGTAGTCGCCAAACGCACGCTGGTACTGCTCGAGCGCGCCTTCAAATACCCCAAGCTGGGCCTTCATCTCGTTGATCCGTGCGCCTTCGAAATGGGCGCGAAGCGCCGGGAACAGCAGCGCCGCAAGAATCGCAATCACCCCGATGACGACCATCAGCTCAACGATCGAGAATCCGTGTCGTTTCACTTTGACCTCACTATTTGCACGACATTAAACCTGCAATTGACGTTCCCGCCCTTCTTGGGCAGCGCGAACAGGCCGACGTCGTACGCGGTCACGCCGGCGAGCTTCGGCAGCGGCAGACTGGCCGGCAGGTGGACCCGCTTCCCGTCAACCAGCGGCCGGACCCGGCCTGCCTTGTCGACCTCCAGGCTCACGGTGAACTTACCCTGCGGGATTTTCCTGGCCAGCGGTCTCGGCTGCCCAAGCCCCGGAGCAAGGATCGCCGCCCCGCCGCCGAACCGGCCGAATAGCACCGGCTGCCCGCCCTGTGGCGCCACAAACACCCCCACAAAACTCTCCGCCTCGGACCCCGTGGACGCCTCGGCGGTAATCGACAGGAACGATGCCCCTTCCGACCGCAAAAGCTTGGAGATCGCGGCATCTGTCGTCGGCTTCCCGTCGATCAGCACCGAGTTCTGCGAGATGGAGATCGAGACCCCCGGGGGCTCGATTTCTTCCCAGTCGTTACGGACCTTGGGATCATCCGGGCGCTCGAAGCCATCGGACCAGGCCAGGCGAGACTCGGCCTGCTGGATGCGCTGAATGGCGGCCGCAGCGTATCCGCGATAGTCGCCCAGCTTGACCGCGGCGGCGAAGTGTGAACGGGCGTCATCGGCGCGCCCCTGAGCGTAGGCCAGGAACCCGAGCCCGATGCGGCCGTGCACGTTGTCCGTGCCCGCCCTGTTCAACTCGGCGGCCGCCTCGCCGAACCGCTGGAGGCGGATCAGGGCCCCCGCCAGCGCCGCGCGGTCCTCCGGCGTGGCCGACTTGGATTCCGCCACTTGCCGAAGGTACTTCGCCGCCTGCGAAGGGTTCCCCGCCAGTGCGACGCGACCCAGCCCCCGCAGCGCCGGCACAAAGCCCGGGCGCAGCGAGAGGGCTTTGAGGAAGAACGACCGCGCCTCACGAGCATCTCCCAGCTTCCATTGACACCGCCCCGCGCCCGACAGGGCGTAGACGTTCGGCCTGTCGGACATCAACGCTTTGGTATACATCCTCAGCGCGATGGCATGTTCGCCCGCCAACTCCGACACGTAAGCCCTCGCAATCAGGACGTCGGCGCGCCGGGGTGCGGCCGCCACCGCCTGGTCCAGCAGCCCGGCCGCCTTCTTCAAATCCCCGCTCCGCGCCTTGACCAGCCCGTCACCGGCCAGCGTGGGAACGAAGTCGGGACGGAGCAGCCGGGCCTGTGCGAAGTACGGGCCGGCGTTGCCGACCTTTCCCTGCCGGAGCAGGACGGCGCCCAGGCTGGCGGCGGCGGCGGGCGACTTCGCGTTCTCGGTGGCTTTCTCAAACGCCTCCGCCGCCTTGGTCAGATTGCCCCGTGCGAATTCGAGCTGCCCCAGCGCGACCAGCGCGTGGGGGTCTTTCTTTGCCTCGGCCCGCCGCAGCATCCGCCGTACGCGTTCTTCGGCGCGGTCGGGCTTCCCGTGGATCAGCTCGATCATGGCCAACCGGCTGTCGGCCTTGGTGTCAAATGGATTAATGGCGAGAGCCCTCTTCAGCGGCTCCTCAGCATTGTCCACCATCCCGAGCCGGACATAGATCTCGGCCTTTCGAATCAGCATCGGGACCGTCGCAATGCCGGCGCCGGTGGCGGCTTCCAGCGTGCCGATTTCCATGTCGAGGTTGTTTGACGCCCGCGCCACCTCCAGCAGTTTGCTGTAGGCGGGCAGGTACTTCGGTCCGACCTTGATGGCCTTCTCGAGCTCCTGGTGCGCCTGCGTTTTCAGGCCCACTTCGAGGCACGCCTCGTAGAGCTTCAGGTGGGCGCGCGGGTCGTTCCCCGCGGCTTTGGTCGCCAAGTTGTAGGATTCCTGCAGCGTGCACTTGCGCAGGACTTCGAGCACCTGGCTCCGCGGCCACGTGTGGCGGATGCCGCTGAGGGTCCTGAACTCGAGGGCGTTGTCGTCGAGCTTGACGATCGTCCCCACGTAGGACTTGTCGGCTCCCGTGATTCGCACGGTGTCGTGGTCGCGCTTCTCCAGCTTGAGCCCGGCGCCTTGCACGGAGGCAGCGAGGAGAATTCCGAAGGCGGAGAGGACCAGTGGGCGGATCATCTGGCATCCTCCGTCAGCAGATCGATCGGTCGGACCATCGGCGCCGGCGGCATCTCGGGCACGAGCGGCGGCGGCCAGGGCAAGCGGATCTTCGCCCTCCCGCCGGACTCGAGCACGACCGCCGCGTCGCCGAACGGGTTCCGTCCTCCGTCCTGCCAGATCGACGAGAAATCGACGAATACCACTTCGGGCCGCGCTTCGCCGCCGTGGGCCTTGCGGGTAGTTACCGGCTGCCCCCACGTTTCCTCCTCAAGCCAGCCCGACAGAGCGGAGGCGACCAGCAGCGCGCCCAGGCACAACACGCCGAGGAAGAAGACCGCCTCCTTGCGCCGGCGGATGGTCGAGCTGAGCGCACTGTGTCGCATGCGGGTCCTCACCAACTGGGCCGTGCCTGGTGCTCCGGCTGCGGCGCGGAGCGGGTGGCTCTGGCGCGGCGCTTGGGCTTAACCTTGAGAACGGTGATGGCGGCCAGCTCGATGTCGGCGGTCAGGGTCGAACCGTTGCCCGAGCTGGCGATTTCGACTGACCGCACGGCCAGAGCCCCGCCGCCCGGGTCCCGCGGCCCGGGAGCCCCCGGTGCAGGGTCCGCCGTGGCCGGGGCCGGGGCGGCTTCCTTCTCGCCCGGCGGCGTCGAGCATTTGCCGACAAACCGGATGATCTGATCTAGCTCGCCCTCCAGTCTCACGCGGACGAACCGTTGGGCCAAGGGCGATCCCCGCGGGGCGCCCAGCTTGTGGAGGATCGAGGCGACGCGTGGGATCTGCGCCGCCACGGCGGCGCGAACGACCCTGTCGGTCATGGCGAGCCGGAGGAGGAGCTCGTCGATCTCGTCCTTCTTGGGCAGGCTCTTCGAGTTGTTCCGCGGGTCAAGCTCGCCAGGGATAGCAACGCTGGCCTTGTTGGCCAGGTCGCCCAGTTCGGAGGCCACCGCCTTCCGAATCTTTCTGTATTCCAGCGGGCGCTCGGCGACGTCGGCCCCGATGGTGAAGCGCGATGTGGGAGCGAACTCGATGCGGCGCCGCGCGCCGGCCAGGGCGGCCGCAAGCTCGGCCTGTTCGGCCTCCAATGCCTGTTTCGCGTCCGCGAACGGCGCGGGGTTGAGGGAAGATCGCTCGGTCGAAGCGTAGTGCTCCGCCAACGCGGCCCGCCCGTGCGAGTCGCCGCGCAACTCCGAAACGGGACCGGAAAACGGGAGGTGCACGGCGAGGAAGAACACCAGCGCGCCGCCCACCCAAACCAGGATGGCGACCGCGAACGGCCGGTTGTGTTCCCAGATCTCGCTCACTGTTCCTTCTCTCCCCTGTGATGGGCTCGCAGGGGGATGCTGAGCTGGAACTCGAGGGCGGAACCGTCCGCCGACTCGTGGGCCTGCTCGACCAGCCTCGGGTTCGCCGGGTCCGGCGGGTCGAACCACGGCAACTTGGTGAAGCCCTGCCAGAAGTCCTTCAGGACGTCCTCGTGCGCCCGGGTGGATTCGCCCACCGAACCGAACAGCGTGACATACGTTCGCGCGCCGGGCTTGTTCACGTCGCCGGGCCGGAAGACGAGCTTCGACAGAATGACGGGCCCCTGCTGGCCTTTCTTGATCAGCTCGATGAACTCCGCCAACCGGGCGCCCGCGCCCGCCGCCGAATCGATCAATCGGAGGTGCTCGCGCTTGAGGTCATTGCCGTCCATCAGCGCAACTAGTTTACCGTCCCGTCGGCCCGCTTCTGTCTTCAGTTGTTTCCTTTTGCCCAGCATCCGGCGCGCCACGCTGGAGTTGTGGAGCTTGGCAGCGGTCGCCACCGCGGCGGCGAGCACAAAGACCACGCAGGCGGCGTAGGCGAAGATGTCGCGCCGCCAGAACGTCCGCCGTTTCCGCGCCCGCGGCGGGAGAATCGACGTGCGCTCCTCGGGCGGCTCGAATGACATCAGGGCGAGGCCGAGCGCGATCATCCACTCGTTCGGCCGGCCCAGCTCTCCGGGCACTCCCCAGTCATCGGGCGGGTTGA
>CAZDHT010000095.1:13684-16382 GCA_964505325.1 uncultured Planctomycetota bacterium
CTTGGCGGCCAGGAACTCGGGCAGGCCTCTCAAGCCGGCGCCGACGCCCGACAGATACACGCGGCCGATCTCCAGGCCGACCAGCTTTGTCTGGGCCCGGGCAAACATGAGCGAGGCCCGAATCGCGCCGAAGTACTCCTCGGCGGCATCGGCGAGGGCCATCAGCATGGGACGTTCGGCGGAGGGCCGCACGGCGATTTCGTCGTCGCCGAGGATTCGTCCGTGCTTGATCTTCAGCCGTTCCGCTTGTTCGCGCTTGACGTTGAGCGCCGAGGCGAGCGCCTTGCTGAAATCGCGGCCGCCCAGCGCGATGGACCGGGCGAAGATCAGGCCCCCGTTGTACACGATCGCCATCTCGGTCTTCGAGGCGCCGATGTCGAGGACCAGGCAGTACTGGTCGAGCGCCTCATCCGCCTCGGGGCATCGGGCGAAGACCTCGTACAGCGCCAGGGCGTCCGGCGCGAAGTCCACCCCCTTGATGCCCTGCTGCGCGAGCGAATTCAGACGCTCGGTCAGCGCCTCGTTCTTGGCGATGGCGGTCATCACGGTGAGTTCGTTGGACTCCGCCCTGGCCGGCAGGTTAAGGAGGCGGTAATCGAACGACGCGTCCAGCTCGCCCCCCTGGGTCGCCTCGTAGCCGACGAGCATGTTGAGCTTCCACGGCGGGACCGGCGGGACGCGTGAGTAGCGGATGAGGGTGTCCTTCCCGGAGAGCCCGACGACTCCGCCGCGGGCACGGATGCCCGCCTCCCTCAGCTTTGCCGAAAGGTTTTCCGCCTCGCCCTGCTTCTGCGGAACCGATGCGGAGCCCGCCCACCGGACGGCTTCCCCCCGGCGCGTCAGCTTCGCCACGCGGGTGGTACGAGAGCCCATGTCGATGCCGACGCCAACAGCCATGTGCAGGTCTACCAGACGGCCGGACGTGCCACGTGCGCACACTCTCGGGGCCGAAAACGCCCTTGTTAAGTATAGCCCTGATACGGTATGACCGCAAGCCGCGCCGCGCCGGAAGGCGAAATTGTGCATCATGTTACAAGACGTGGAATGTGGGAACAGATGGCCACCTTCGTAAGGGACCAAACACGAAGAAGTTGCGCCCCGCGACCCTGATGGCAATCCCGGTCGCAGGCGTGGTCATCGCTGTTCGACAGAGGAGCCGGTCCAGCGGCGCGGGAGAATAGCTGCTGGCTCGGCTACTCCTCGCTGCGTATAATCTTGTCGTTAGTCCCCATCGATATGGCAGGGACGGAGCGATGCTCGAAGAATACCTGGAAGACCTGGAGACCCGGATCGACGAGGGGACCGAGACGAGGCTCTTCGACGAGTGGCTGGATTTCACCGAGGGCCGGTTCGAGGGCGACCTGTTCAGCCCCGCGCGGCCACAACCTTCGCCGCCCGGCGTGGAGTGGCCGAAGGTCCTGGTGAACGAGGCGCTGAACAATTTCGACATGATGGCGCTGCAGCAGTTCCGGGGCTGCTCCGAGGCGCTGGCAAACGGAGACGGCCAACTGCTCTGCGTGCGAAGCAACTACGGCACCAGCATTCTTCCCTCGCTTTTTGGCGCCGAGTTGTTCGTCATGGACGACGAGGTCGACACGCTCCCCACGTCCTGGCCTCTGGGGGGCATTAACAGGATCAAGCAGGTCATCGACGCCGGGGCGCCCGACATGGACCAAGCCCTGGGCGGCAAGGTGCTGGAGATGGGCGAGCGGTTTGCCGCAATCATGAAAAGGTATCCGCGGATTGGAAAGCACGTTCACCTGTACCATCCCGACCTGCAAGGGCCGATGGACATCTGCGAGGTGCTGTGGGGCAGCGGGCTGTTCGTCGACATCGTCGACCGGCCGGACCTGGTGACGGCTCTGCTGGAGTTGATCACCGAGACCTACATCCGGTTCCTTCGCCGCTGGCTGGAGATCGCACCGTTCTCCGACGGCTCCGAGGCCCACTGGGGCCTGCTCCACAAGGGCCACATCATGCTGCGGGATGATTCGGCGATGAACTTCTCGCCCGCGATGTTTGACGAGTTCATCCGGCCGTACGACCAGCGGCTGCTCGACGCGTTCGGCGGCGGCGCCATCCATTTCTGCGGACGCGGCGATCATTACATTGAGAAGATGAGCCGGATGCCGCGCATGCACGCAATCGCCATGTCCCAGCCCGACTACAACGACATGGAGGTTATTTATCGCAACACGGCCGACCGGGGGATCAAGTTGATCGGCCTGGAACGAGCGGCGGCGGAGGCGGCGGTTGCCAAAGGGCGCGACCTCCACGGCAACGTCCACTGCCGGTAGGCCCGACCACGTGAGGACCTGACCACAAAGGCACCAAGGCACGAAGATGCACGAAGAACAGGCTGGGCTTACTCATCAATTTCAACGTACCGCTGCTGAAGAAGGGCATTCGGCGCCTCGTGCTGTGGAAGCTCCCTTGGTGTACCTTTGTGTCTTCGTGGTCGGGCCTTTGTTGCGAGGATTGACATGACGATCCGTGAACTGTGGCAGAGCATCATGCACTATGACGAGTTTGACCGAATGCCGGTCATCCATTGGACCGAGTGGCCGGAGACCCGCGAACGGTGGATCAGCGAGGGAATGCCTCCGGACGTGGACGAACACGAGTACTTCGACGCCGTGTCGGCTTGGGCCGGGGTCGGCGTCGAGCTTGGCCTGCACCCGCCGTTCGAGGAGGAGGT
>CAZDHT010000096.1:0-16306 GCA_964505325.1 uncultured Planctomycetota bacterium
CGTCCGCCAGACCATCGCCGACACGCTCGGCATCGGCGGCATCTTCCGGTCGATCCGATCGATCCCCGTCGTGCTCGACATGTGCCGCGACATCGAGGAGCTGGCCCCGAACGCGCAACTGCTGACCTATACCAACCCGATGGCGACGCACGTGCTCGCCATTACGCGAGCCACGAAGGTGAAGGTCATCGGCCTCTGCCACGGCATCCGCTACACCCGCGGCCGGATGATCCTCCTTGCCACGCTCGCCGAGATGGACCCCGCCGAGGCGGAGGACATCGTCAGCAGCTGGGAGCCGACCGAGGAGGGCCGGACGCGGTTCACGCAGATCCATCACCGGTGCGCTCACGAACCGCACCCCGAGATCGAGACCCTCGCCGCCGGCATCAACCACATGGCCGCGTTCCTCGTCTTCCGCCGTTCGACGAGCTCACGGCGGCCTGAGGCCCTCGAAGGCCGGCGCAACGGCGAAGACCTGTACCCGCTGCTCGACAAGGCGTACGATAACCCTGCCATCCGGCAACTCGAAGAGGTGCGCCTTGACTTGTACAAGCGCCTCGGGTATTTCTTTACCGAGACGTCCGGCCACATCAGCGAGTACCTGCCGTGGTTCCTGCACTCCGACGACGAGATCGCCAGGCTCCGGCTCCGGCCACGCGCCTATATCGGAACGTGCGAGCGCCTCGAGGAGGCGTTCCAGGAATACAGGCGGAAGATCGAGAGGGGCGAGCCGTTCATCGCGCCGGACGAGCCGGTCAGCATCGAGTACGCCTCGCGCATCATCAACGCGATAGAAACGGGCGGGCCATACGAGTTCAACGGCAACGTGCACAATCAGGGTGGGCGGTTGATATCGAACCTGCCGGGCGACTGCTGCGTCGAGGTGCGGTGCGTCGCCGGCGCCGGCGGCATCCGTCCGAACTGGTCGGGCGAACTGCCGCCGCAGTGCGCCGCGCTGATGCGCACCAACATCAACGTGCAGGACCTGGTGGTGCGGGCGATCCTTGACCGGCGGCGAGATCACGTCTATCATGCGGCGATGCTCGATCCCAACACCGCCGCCACGCTTACCCTGCCGGAGATTTACGAGCTGGTGGACGCGATGATCGAAGCTCACGGCGAACTGATTCCGGCGTATCTGAGATAGCGGCTGGAGGATTTCGAGATGCGGGCAAGAGCAGCGCTCCTCGTTGCGTCGTGCGCGGCGATGCTTGCCATCTGCGGCGCGTTTGCAGAGGCCGAGGTGGCGACCATCCGTCTGGGTACACCGCCCACGGGCCCGGTCGGCGGCGCCAGGCGCGTTCCGCCCCCGCCCACCGGGTACGTGGTAGAGGCCAAGACGGCGCCGGCGGTGGACGGCAAGCTCGACGACGCCGCCTGGAAACAGACCCAGCCGCTCTCTCTGGGAACCATGCACGGGCGGGGCAGGCCCGGCGCAGCGGCGCAGGTGCTGCTGCTGCACAGCGCGGGGCAACTGTACGTGGGCGTCCGGCTGGACGAACCCAACGTGGACAAGATGCGGCGGAAGGTGACACAGTTCGACGGGCCGGCGTACCAGGATGATTCGGTGGAGGTGTTTCTGGCGCCCAAGGGCGGATCGCGCTGGTACCAGTTCATCGTGGGTGCGGGCGGCGCGCTGGCCGATTCCAGGGACCGGAGCCGCGCGTGGAACTCCGGCGCCCGCCACGCCGTGACGGTGGGGAAGAACGGCTGGTCGGTGGAGCTGGCCATCCCGTTCTCGGCGCTGGGCGTGACGGGAATGCCGCGGGTCTGGCGCGGCAACTTCTACCGTAATCGTCGCACGGGCATGCGCGGCGAGAACAACGCCTGGTCGCCCACCATGCGCAACGATTACGACGTGCCGGAGCGGTTCGGCAGGCTGGTCTTCGGCAATCCGCCTCCTCCGAAGCCGAAGGAGGTGAAGCCGGTCGTCCGCGTGAAATCCGCGACCGTGATTCCGGCCGCCAACGGCGAAGCCGTCGTCCGCTTCGACCTGTCGGGCTTGCCAAAGAACGCAAAGATCCTCCGCGCCGACCTGGTCGTGTTCCGCACCGCGAAGATCCACGGCGGGATGGACGAGGCGGTGGCAGGCATCGAGATCTTCCCGCTGTTTGCTGAGTTCAAGGCCGGCGGCAAGGCCGAGACCCCCGGCAAGCCCCTCACGCTCCGCGGCCCGTGGTTCGACCGCTTCGACGCCACCGGCGCGGTGCGGAGCTGGACAGGCGGGAAAACGAACGGCGGCTTCTTCGTCAAGACCTGCCCCCTCTTCAACGCCGAGGCGACGTGCCTCGACATCTGCTACGAAGGCCCGCCGCAAACCGTCCCGCAGCAGGTCACGGACGTCGCGGCCTTCCACCGCGCCGGCCAGACGTTCATCACGTGGAGAGAAATCAGCGATCCGGTCGGCACCGACGAGGTAACGTGGGGCCAACTCAAGGCGGCTCTCGACGGCCTCGACCGGAACGAGCAACTCCGCTATTGCGTCTACCGGCACACGCGGCCCATCACCGCCAGGGACCTTCAGCAGGCGGAACTGATCGCAACGGTCAAGCCGCTCTCGTGCTGGAATATCAACGGGCGGAACATCGACCGGCCGGTGGACGATTACATCACCACCGCAAAGGGCCTGATGACCGGGCACGGGAACCCGTTCGGCCGAGCGACACTGGACGGGAAGTTCGGGGTGGACTGCCCAATCGACCGGCTGGTGATTCGCGACGGCGCGAAGCCGCTCCCGCGCGGGACGGGCCTGTACGTTCACACCGTCGGCAAGAACGGCAAGGCCGGTCGAGCGTACTATGCGGTGGTGACGTGCCGCGATGGCGTGCAGAACACACAAGACATCTCCGCCAGGAATACCGCGGTGGCCAATGAGACCGCCGGCATCGGTGAGCCGGTCCTCCAGCGCGAGCTGCCCAGGATGCCGCTCTTCAACTTCAAGCAGAAGCGGCTGCACTACGTCCGCTGGGTCGCCCCGCCCTACGTGCACATCCCGTCGCAGTACTACAACTGGTCCGTGGGCGTGCCGGACGACCTCGGGCAGAACGTGCCGCTTGAACTGAACTTCCATCGTGACGGCCACTCATACTGGCGGACGCACTACCGCATCGAGCGCGACAGCGTCGTCCTCTGCCCGCACGACTTCCCGATCAAGTCGTGGTGGTATGGGTATCCCGAGGCGGTCGGCACGCTGCGGTCTTTCCGGCAGGGCGCCATCCAGCCGTTCACCGAGCGCCGGCTGCTGGCGTTCATCGAGTGGGCGAAGAAGAAATGGCCGATCGACCCGAACCGCGTCCTGGTGACGGGCTGCCGCGGCGGCGCGTCGGGCAGCGGAGCACTGCATCTGGCGCTGCGGCACCCGGAGGTGTTCAACCTGGTCATCGCCGGACATCCTTCGGTCGATTACGCGGCGGCGGCGCGCGAGACCAGCCGGTACGAAAGGTGGAAGGCCCAGAGCCTGTTGACCTGTTTCGGCAAACCGGAATGGAAGCTCGAGAGCGAGGGCGGCAGGGACTTCTGGGACGTGCACAATATGAACAAGCTGCTCTCGGCGTTGCCGGCGGCCGCGGAACTGCCGTACGTCACGATGACCTCGCGGCACCAGGACGCCGCCGCCCGGAAGTTCTACGAGCTGATGCTCACCCGGCGCTCCGGCATCATCGCGCAATTCTCGTGGGGCGGAACGCGGTACGTGCCGGTGTCGAACACGGGGACGTACCCGACTGTCATCCGTCTCGACATCCGCAAGAACAAGAGTCTCCTGGCGTGCGTGACGGCCGCCGGGATGAAGTACGCTACCCAGGGCGGGATGGGCGGCTTCAACGCCCAGTTCCGCTGGCGCGACGTGGTCGACGAGCCCGGCCGCTACGAGGCGACCATCTTCTTCTTGGTGCACCGCGGCCGGGCCGGCAGCACCGCCGACGTCGTCCCGCGCCGGCTCCAGCGGTTCAAGGTCAAGCCGGGCGAGATGGTCGCATGGAAGACCGCGAGCCTCAACCGCGGGAGCGTGTATCAGAAAGGCGAGGCGACGGCTGGCAAGGATGGCCTGCTCGTGCTGAAGAACGTCAAGTTCCCGACGTTGGGTGCCCGGCTCACCATCACGAAGAAACCGTAACCGGGAGGCCGAACCATGAGACGCACTTCGATCATCGTTGCGATCTGCCTGACGGCGCACGCCGCCAGCGCCGACCTGGTGCGTGAACGCTGGGGCGAGAAACGGACGCCCTGCACGCATCCGAACACCCTGAAGATCGTCCACGGCAAGGCCGGCGCGCGGCTGGTGTTTGACCTGTCCGCGCTGCCGAAGGACACCAAGGTTCACCACGCCTCGCTGTACTGCTTCACCGATCGCGACCGGCAGCCGAACAACCCGGTCCGGATCCTGTTCGGGGACAAGCTGCTGAAGCTGGAGGCGCCGTGGTACCGCTCGTTCGACGCCACCGAAGCCGTGCAGTCGTGGGCCGGGAACCCCGCCAGGAATTCCGGCCTGCTGGTCGAGCAGTTCGAGGGCTTCTCGGCCGACAAGACGTACCTGGAGGTCCTGTACGAAGGCCGGGCGGGCAAAGTGCCCGAGCAGGTCCGCGGCGTGCGAGCGGTCCACCACGACGGGCAGACGTTCGTCATCTGGGGCGAAGTGTCGGCCTTTCGTCCCAAGCCGGAGGAGACCATCTGGGTGACGAAGTTCTATGAGCGGGGCGACACGCTCGCCAAGGGGCCCGGCGACGGAGCGTACGGAATGCCCAACCACCCGGCCATCACTCTCAAGACGCTGCGCGGCATTCAGGGCCTTGGCTCGAAGCGCATCTCACGGGGCGTGAAGCTCTACCGCGTCCGCGAGATCCCGCCGATCACTTACCGCGTCTATCGCCACACCGAAAAGATCACGGCCGCAAACATCCACCAAGCCGAGCGCCTGGCCGAGGTCGCGCCGCTCTCCGGCCTCGACACCGTGGTCTACAAGACCCACTTCCGGGGCGAGTACACGAACCAGAGCGAGGAGCTGAGTTCGCCCATCCCCACGTACTGCGTCGACAAGGGCAAGCACCTGACCCCCGGCGAGGGGCTGTACGTGCACACCGCGAAGGACGACGGTAAGTCCTACTACGCCGTCACCACCGCGCTGGCGGGAACGGAGGACCTGTCGCACATCAGCGACGCCAACAGCCTCGCCCGGCCGGTCGCCGAGAAGGTCGGCTCTCCGCTGCCGGTTCTGCAATGGGTGCAGCAGGACAACTACCACAAGGACCCGCCGGAGTATTGGTATCGCTACTGGGCGGCGCCGCCCTACTGCAACGCGCCGAGCCGGTCGCTCCGCGTCGGGGTGGCGGTCTCCGATAAGTTCAAGGAGCCGGGGCCGCTGGTGATCGGCACGATCTCCGGGACCTTCAACGTCCGCGGCTCGATCCGCCTGCCGCGGACCAACCAGGTCGAGATCCAGATTCAGCGCCAGCTCGCCTGGCTGCCGGCGCTGTTCTACAACGAAGGGATGGGGACGCTCCGCGCCATGACCAAGTGCAAGGTCGACTACTTCTCCGAGCGGTACATGCTGTTCATGATCGACTGGATCAGGGGCAAGCACAAGATCGACCCCAGGAGAATCACCGGTGGGCTGCTCCACTTCGGGCTACGGCATCCGGAAATCTTCACGCGAATGCAGATGGGCACGTACACCGCCGGCTACGACCTGCGCTGGGCGCCCGGCGGCCCGAGCATGCCTCGCGTCATCGGCCCGCGCGGCATGAAAACCGTCCGCGGCGAAGATGCCTGGAAGATGTACAGCGTCGCCGAGTACGTCAACGCCCATCCCGACCGCGACATCCCGTTCCTCGCCTGCATCTCGGCGACGGGGAAGGACGGCGGGCACACGTCGGAGTTCGGCTGGCAGGACGACCCCCGCGGCTGGCGGGGACTGCTCCGGGCGCGCCAGCCGTTCGTCGCCTCGTGGAGCGACGGGCCGCCCGGAGAAATGATGCGCGGCCTGAATCAGATGCGGTGGGGCGTGACCCTGCCGGCCTTCTCGAACTGCTCGCTCGACAACAACCCGGGCAATGGCGAAGAGAGCGACGGCGACTATTACGGATGCATCAACGGCTGGCTCCTGTGGGGCAACAAGGACTCCGTCGACGAGAGAGACCGCTGGGAGATGACCGTGTACGTCATCCCCTCGTGTCCGGAGAACTCGTGCACCGTGGACATCACCCCGCGCCGGTGCCAGCAGTTCAAGCCGAAGCCCGGCGACAAATTCAAGTGGACCAATACGGCGATCAAGGACAACAAGGAGCTCCAGTCCGGCACGGTAACCGCCGACCGGTGGGGCCTGGTGACGATGAAGGGGGTCACCGTCAGGAAGGGCCTCTCCCGTGTCCGGCTCGCCGCGGCGCCATGAGCGGGCGCCAACCCGGCCATCATCTGTGATCTGAAGGGAATGCGGAATGAGAAAGACCGCTGCGTGCGACCTGCAACCCGACCTGCGTTCAAAGAGGAGAGCCGACAGATGAGACGAGCGGCTGCGATCGCTGCGATCATGGTGCCGGCGCTGTTCCCGCTCTGCGCCGGGGCCGCGGCACCCAAGGCCAAGCCCCAACCGGGGCCGGTGACCATCCTGGATGGGAGCAGCGTCTGGCGCGTGCTGTACTCGTGGGCCGCCACGCCGATCCAGACCAAGGACGGCGTCGCCGAGCGGCGGTTCAAGCCGAAGTGGCGCCAGCCGACCACCGAGTTCGCCGACTACCGCTTCATGACGCTCTACCCGCCGGACGGCTGGACGGCGGCGGACTTCGACGATTCGGCGTGGGCGCGGCAGCACTTCTACGCGAAGTACGTCAACGGCGAGACCGATCCCCGCGCCGGGGGCGGCGCCCAGTCGCCGTTCCTCCGCCAGCAGACCCTGCGCGGCAAGTTCACGATGACCGACCCGGCAAAGGCGCAGACGCTGCGGCTGACCGTGGGCTTCCGAGGCGGCGCGGCCGTCTATGTGAACGGCACGGAGCTGACGCGGTCGCACCTCCCGAAGGGCCAGGTGGCGCCCGGCTCGCCCGCCGAGATGTACCCGAAGAGCGTGTACCTGAAGCCGGACGGCAAGCCGTGGAACTGGTACAGCGACCGACAGAAGGTCGGCAAGGCATCCTACGCACACCGTGTCCGGAAGATTGACGGCCTGGCCGTGCCGGCGAAGCTGCTGCGCAAGGGCACGAACGTGCTGGCGGTCGAGCTGCACGCGGCGCCGTATCCGGAGGAGTTCACGGCGCGGAAGATGCGCCCGATGTGGGCGACGTGCGGCTTGATCGAGCTCCGGCTCCAGGCCGACCGGGCCGAGGGAGTCGAGCCCAACGTGCTTCGGCCGAAGGGGCTCCAGGTGTGGAACGCCAACCTGATCGAGCACGTGCGCGACATCGATTGGGGCGATCCCCACGAGACGCTGCGGCCGATCAAGCTGGCCGGGGCGAAGAACGGGACGTACACCGGCCGCGTGATCGTAAGCAGCGACCGCGCGATCAAGGGGCTGAAGGCCGAGCTTGACACGTTGACGAGTCGCAACGACGCGAAGATTCCGGCCGAGTCGGTACGGATCAGCTACGGCGCGTTCAGCGGCGCCGGCGCGCAGGCGGGCTATCTGGTCGGGCACAACAGCGGCCTGTGGACTTGCCGTGACGACGGCCTGGTCAACGCCCCGCCCACCGCCGTGCCGGTAGCGAAGAAGACGCTCACGCGGTGGTACCGGCCCTCGCGGATCAAGGACGGCCTGCCGCCCGCCCTGCGCGACGGCGCCGTTCAGCCGGTCTACCTCACCGTCCGCGTCCCCAAAGACACAGCCCCCGGCGAGTACCGGGGCGCCCTCACCATCACGGTCGAGGGACAAGAGCCGGTCAAGGTGCCCGTACAACTGGACGTCATCGACTGGACCCTGCCCGACCCGAAGGACTTCACCTACTGGTTCGGCCTGATCCAGAGCCCGGAGGGGGTGGGCCTGCGGTACGGGGTGCCGCTGTGGTCAGCGAAGCACCTCGAGCTGATGGGGAAGAGCTTCGAGTGGATCGCCCAGGTCGGCTCGAAGGTCCTGTTCATCCCCATCGGCGCAGAGGGCGAGTACGGCAACGAGCATTCGATGGTCCTGTGGATCAAGGGGCGGGGCGGCTACACGCACGACTTCAGCCGCGTCGAGAAGTACGTCGACCTGGCGCTGAAGCACATCCGGCCGCGGTTCGTGGTGGTGGGCGTGTGGCACTTCCGCGAGTACAAGAAGGCGCCGCGAATCTCGGTGCTCGATCCGGCGACGCACAAGATCACCAACATCGACGGCCCGACGCACGGCACGCCGGAGAGCCTGGCGCTGTGGAAGCCGGTGCTGACCAAGGTGAAGGCGATCCTGGACGAGCGCGGGCTCGGCGGCGCGATGCTCTACGGCTGGGGCTCCGACCGCTATCCGACCAAGCAGACGGCGACGGTCTTCCACACGATTCTGCCCAGCGTAGGATGGATGGCGGCGCGGCATCCGCCGCGAGGCGGCACGCACATCGCCCGCAACGGCGGGGGCGTGCCGGTGATGTACACGTCCAACGTGTGGGGCTGCGGCGATGTCCGCGACCCAGCCACACGGCGCGTCTACGGATGGAACTTCAAGTACAGCGGCGCCAAGGGCGGCTTGCGAACGTGGCTTGACCGCGGCATCTACGACCCGGCGGCGCTCGTCCGCTTTCGCGGGATGTCCGAGAACATCCTGCTCTCCGACCGGCCGGGGCAGGGGCAGATCGGGGCGGACTTCTGGCCGCCCAAGCCGGCGAAGGGCAGGCGGCCGCTGGGGTCGCTCTATAACCGCTATCCACGTTCGCGGAACGCCGGCGGCGGCAACAAGGCCTGCACCACCAATCAGTTACTCTATCCCGGCGCGGACGGCGCGGTGCCCACGCTGCGGTTCGAGAACGTCCGCGAGAACATCCAGGAGTGCGAAGCCCGCATCTTCCTGGAGAAGCTGTTGGTCGCGAAAAGGCTCCCCGCCGGCCTCGCGAAAAAATGCCAAGACATGCTGGACGAGCGGACGCGGTGGGAGCGGCTGCAGGGCGTCGGCAGCCAGGCTCACATCTCGTGGCCGTATTCCGGATGGGAGCGGCGCACGGCCAAGCTGTACCAAACAGCGGCCGAGGCCGCAAAGGCCCTCGCCAACTAGGCAGAAGGAAGGAGACCTGAACGTGCTGAAGACCAAAGCCCTTGTGCTCGTGGCCCTGTCGCTCATCTTAAGCCCCGCCCTGGCAGCCGCCCCACCGTCGGATTGGCTCAAGATCGATGGCAAAGCCCCGGAGTGGACCAAGCAGACGGCCAAGTGCCGCGAACTGCTCGCGAAGCTGAAGCTCGACGACCCGAAGGTCGCCCGCTACGTGCCCAAGATCAAGGCCGATTGCGCCATGCTCCGCAAGCACAAGGGCGGCTTCAACTGGCGCACCGTCACCGGCGTCCAGTTCCTCGAAAACATGCTCGCCGATCTGGCGGACGGAAAGGTCCCGAACATCCGCTACCGCGGGGTGGGCGTGGCGGTCGCGTACTGGTCGGACCTGATGCAGCGGATCGAGGCGATCTGGGTCCACGTCCCGCCCAGCTACGACCCGGACAAGTCGTATCAGCTCTTCCTCTGCCACAAGTCGGGCGGCGGGATCCACTTTAAGAACGGGAAGGCCCACGGTGGCTACCGGCCGACCGCCGAGGTCGCCAACAAGTTCGATACGTTCTTCGCATGGAGCAGTCTCTACTACGGCGTGAAGGGCCGGATGTGCGCCGCCGACGAGGTGATCGAGGCGATCCCCGCGATCTGCCGGGCGTTCTCGGTCGATCCCGACCGCATCTTCACCACCGGCTACTCCGACGGCGGCTTCACGAACATCTGGCTCGGCGCGTACTATCCGCACCTGTTCGCCGGCATCGCGCCGGGCGTCGCCAACTGGCAGTACAGCAACGTCAGTCAGGTCGGCCTGCTGAACATCCCGGTGCTCGCCGTCGACGGCTGGGGCGACGGCGGCTACAACCGGCTGAACTTTGTCCGGTTCCACACGCTCGACACGATGGGCGGCGACGTTGCCGGCCTGTGGAGCCACCAGGGCCACTCCTACGCCCACTTCGAGAAGCTGCCGACCATCAGCAAGACGCTCGCCTGGGCCAAGACCAGGCGGCGAAACCTGTGGCCGAAGCGCGTCCGCTATGCGACGTGGGACGTGACGTGGCACCGCGCATACTGGTTCACCATCCAGCGTTTCGCCGAGCCGTGCCTGCCCGCGCAGATCGACGCGCAGGTGAAAGGGAACCGCATCGAGGTCAAGGCGTGGAACGTCGCCGCGTACAAGCTCGCGCTCGGCGACAAGCTGGTCGATCCGAAGCAGGACGTGACCGTGGTGACCAACGGGAAGCAGAGCTACGCCGGGCCGTTCAAGGCGGAGCTACTGATCGAGTTGGAGCCAAAGCCGGAGGGCAAGTACGTCAAGGACGCCGATATGCCCGGCGGCATCGGCTGCCAGATCGTACGGAGCTGGTACGGTGCGAAGCGCGAGCGCGGCGGGCTCCGCATCCCCGGCCGCGCCTGGCTGCGAGTGCGGCCGACCGGCGGCGACGCCAAAACCAAGGACCGGCTCAAGGATTGGGCCGGGAAGTGGTGCAAGGACGACACCGCCGTCAGTGCGAAGGATATCGCCACGAAGAGCCTGCTCCTCTTCGGCGGGCCCGATGTTAACAAGGTGACGGCGAAGATCGCCGCCGAGCTGCCCGTCAAGTTCGGCAAGGGCACGTTCACCGTCGGCGACACGGTCTACGACCGGCCAAACCAGTACGTCAAGCTCATCCACCCCAACCCGCTCAACCCGAAGAAGTATGTGATCGTGTACGCGTTCAACGACGCGGCGACGGCGGCGAAGGGGAAGTTCGCCAACCTCACCGGCGAGAGCGCCTGGACGTTCCGCAAGGGTGACTGCATGGTGTTCAATGCTCCGCGGGCGGAGCGGAAGTGGGGCGTCGCGCTCGGCGGCCGATACGCCGGCATCGACTTCTACATCTTCGACAGCGCGTGGAAGCCGACGAAGCGCCCGACCCTCGGCACGCTCTCCGCGCCGTTTGACTACACGCAGATTCTCCGCCTCCGCGCCGACGCCGTCCGCGAGGCGACCGGCGCCGACGTCGGCCTCGTCTGGGGATACACCCCCGGCTACCTCCGCTGGCAGCAGCATCTCGACGCCGGGCCGGTCACCCTCCACGACCTCGCCCGCACCGACACCCTGCCCGAGTACATCCAGCTCTGCGAGGTCAAGGGCAGCGGGCTGTACTCGGTCAACGACCGCGGACGGAAGGTCGGCGCCCTGCTCGGCGCGCCCACCGCGACGATGGCCGTCAAGGACGTCGATCCGAAGAAGACCTACGTGATGGCCACGAACTACCACGGCACGCCCGCCTACGGCGCTGAGCCGAGGCGGATGCCCGATCCGTTCTACTTCGACAGCATCGACGCGTTCCTCGCCGGCAAGCACGTCAGCGTGCCGGTGCGGAAGCTGCGGCAGATCCCGCTCACCGTGAACGAGGCGGTGGCCGCGTACATCAAGAAACGTGGCAGGGTCGCCCCGCGGCCGGTCAGCGGCGACCTGACCCGGTACCTGATGAACCCCGAGGCGAACGAGTTCGGGGACTTCGACTGGCTGCATCTTGGGATGAACGTCACGTGGAAGCGGCCCAGCGGGCGGCGTGAACGCGCTCGGTACACGCTGGCGCTCGGGCTGCGCGCCGCTAGCGTCAAGGCGTCGCCGCTCAAGGGCGGCAAGCTGTTCCGCGAGTTCAAAGCCGGCCAGTCGGTCGGCTTTGCCGGGCTGGACAAGAAGCTGCCGGTCACGCTGGCAGTGTCGGAGCGGACGGTGAACATCGCGCCGAAGGACGGTACGTTCCGGGTGACCGATGCGGACAATGCTCCGGTTCAGTGCCGCGTGGTGGCGTTTACGTTGAAGAACACCGGTGCGGACGGCGTGACCGGCACGGTCGCGTTGTGCCCGATGCAGATGGACCGCATCGGCGGGCGGGTGTGGCCGGAGAGGCCGAGCTACGGTCGGCCGCTCAAGGGCTCGCTCTGCGGGATGCGCTGGACGGTCGGCCCCTACCGCAAGCCGCCGGTTCACCAAAAGGCCGTGCTGTTTTTCTTCGGCAAGCCCGGCGGCAAGGCGGACGTGCGGACGATGCCCAACGTCGGCTTCAACTTCGGCCTCGTCGGCGTGACCCGGCCGATCACAGTCAAGGCCGGCGAGACGGCCACCGTGCCGCTGCTGATCGTGCAGGCCGACCGGTCGGCCAAGGACCCGGAGATCAAGCTGGACGCGGTCCTCGAGGCGCTGCGGGACGACATCAACGCGAGACTCATCGGAGAGAACACCAAGTGACCCGACGGCTCATCCTCACCACCGTGCTCCTCGCCGCGGCGACGACGCCCCTGTTCGCGGGCGAGCTGATCGCGCTCAGCGCCGGCTGCCACTGGCGCAAGCACTACACGTTCTTCCCGCCGCGGCTCACCGTGGCCGCGGCGAAAGAGAAGGGCATCCCGACTGACCCGGCGTCGCGGGCGAAGGCGCTGGCCGGGCAGGTGCGGTCCGGCCTCCACACCCCGCCGCCGCCGGACGGCTGGACCCGGCCGGAGTTCGACGATGCGCACTGGTTCGGCGGAAGCGGGGTCGGCTTCACGACCGGCGACGGCCGCGCCCCCGCCGGCTGGCCGCTGTTTCAGGTCCGCGGCTGCCACGCCGGGACCGTCGAGGTCGGCCTGATCGTCATGCGCGGCCGGTTCCGCGTCGAGGACCCGGCCAAGGTCAAGAGGCTCCGCCTGTCCGTTACCTACCGGGGCGGGTTCGTCGCCTACCTGAACGGGCGCGAGATCGCACGGCCCTCGATGCCCAAGGGCAAGGTCCACCCCGACACGCCGGCCGGGCCGTATCCCCTGGACGCCTTCCTGGCGCCGGGCGAAAAAGGCAAGCGCCACCCGCTCCACTGGTGGAACCACCAGAAGAAAGAGTTCCATCCACACTGGAAGGCCCGCGAACGCAGCGCCGGCCCGATCGCCATCAAGCCCGGCCTGCTGCGGAAGGGCGTCAACGTTCTCGCGCTCGAATTCCACCGCACCGACTATCCGATCGAGTGCACGAGGAAGAAGGTCGGGCTGTGCTTCGCCACGCTGGGGCTGGTCGAGTTGCTCCTCAAAGCCGACACACCGGCCGACAACATCGTCGCGTCGGACCGGCGGCCGCCCGGCCTCCAGCTCTGGAATGCGGACCCGTGGGCCTCCGTCTCCGACACCGGCTACGGCAATCCGCTCGAGCCGTTGCGGCCGGTCCGGATCGCCGCGGCGCGCAACGGCAGCTTCTCCGGCAAGGTCGTGGTCGGCTCGACCCAGCCCATCGAAGAGTTGAAGACAACGATGGTGCCGCTCAAGTCGAAGGCGGGGGCGATCCAAACGGAACACATCCGCGTCCGCTTCGCCGCGCTGAACCCGCTGCACCGCGGGGGCCGCTTCTCGCGGGTGAACGGGATCGGCGGAACGCGATTCGACCGGCTGCTCGACGCGCCGCCCGCGAAGGTCGAGCCGACGACAATCGCGAAGGCGACCGGCGCCCAGGCGACCATCCGCAACGCCTACGGCCTGCCGCTGGAGGTCCGCAACGGCGCCGTCATCCCGGTCTGGATCACCGTCCGCGTTCCCAAGGACGCGCCCGCCGGCGATTACACAGGCACGCTGACCATCGCCGCCAAGGGCGTCCGACCCGTGCTCGTGCCCGTTCATCTCTCCGTCGCCGACTGGACCCTGCCGGACCTGAAAGACTACGTCACGCTCATCTTCATCTACCAGTCGCCCGAGACGCTGGCCCGCTACTACAAGGTCGCCATGTGGTCGGAGGCGCACTGGAAGCTGATCGAGAAGTCGCTCGCCCTGATGGGCGGGATCGGGAACATCGGCCTCATCTTCCCCTTCACCGCCGAATCATGCCACGGCAACCCCGAGACGATGGTCCACTGGATTCCGAAGGGCGGCCCTTCGGCAAGCTCAGGGCAGGCGGCGTACGACTGCGACTGGACGAACTTCGACCGCTACCTCAAGATCGCGATGAAGTATCATCATGCGTCCCGACTCAAGGTCGTGGCGATCAATGTCTGGGGCAACGAAGTCCGGCCTTCCCGGCACACCGGAAAGATGCACGGGGCCTTGGTCACGGCCAAGGACCCGAAGACCGGGAAGCGGACCAACATCAAGGTCCCCGCGTACGGCACCGCCGCGTGCGAGGCGTTCTGGCGCCCGGTCCTGCTGGCGATCAAGGAGCGGCTCAAGGCGTATGGGCTCGACGGCAAGCTGATGCTGGGCGTGGGGAACGACTCGTCGCCCTCGTGGGACCAGGTGGCCATGTTCCGCCGCATCCTGCCGGGCGCGCCGTGGTTCCGCGAGTCGCACTATAACGCCTGGGGCTTCCGCTACGACGCGAAGGACCGGCGCAAGACCGTCCCGGTGGGGTGCAACTCCATTGTATGGGGCGGCGCCGTCAACGACCCAAAACGACGCCGCCTCTACGGCTGGAGATACGACCGCCGGCACCTGGTCCTGAACTTCAACCGCCCCGGCGCCAGCAGCCTGATCCTCACCGGCTTTCCGCCGCCCTGGTCGTACCGGATGTGGATGGAGAGCACCATCGCGTGCGGACGGAACGGCAACGGCCGCGTGGGCGGCGACTACTGGAACCTCGGCGTCAGCCTGCACAAGCTCTGGAAGGGTCGCGTCAGCAGCGAGGCCGGCGGCGGCTCGCGCGGCACGCTGTTCGGCAGTTACCCGCAGTCGAGCGTCGGACAAACCGGCCTCGGCAACAACACCACCGACCTGTTCGCGCCCGGCCCGGACGGCCCGGTGACCACGGTGCGGTTCGAGAACGCCCGCGAGGGGAACCAGGAGGCCGAGGCGCGCGCCTTTGTCGAGAAAGCGCTCTTGGCCAAGACCCTGCCGGCGGAGCTGGCGACGCGGTGCCAGGCGCTGCTCGACGAGCGGACCAACGTGCTCCGGCTCAAGGGGTACGCCGCCACCTGGCGCCGGAGCAACCGCCGCCTCTTCGCTCTGGCCGGTGAGGTGGCCAAGGCGCCCAGGATCGAGCCGCCCAAGGACAAGCCGGGCCCCAGGAAGTGAGCGCGCCCGAATGAATGCTCGCCGTCACCCGATCCTGCTCGCCGTCTTCCTGGCCTGCCTCCCCTGCCCTCTCCTCAACGCCGCAGAAAAGGCAAGGGCGGAGGGCGTCCCGGTGCTCGGCGCCGGAGGCCTGTGGCGCCGGTGCTACGTGTTCTTCCCTCCCAAGGTGACCGGGGCCGCCGCGAAAGAACTCAAAATCGACCCGAAAGATATCGCCGCCCGTCAAGCGGCCATCAGGTGGCGGCAACTGCGCGGCAGTGTCTATTCTACCCCGCTCTGCACGGGGCTCGACACGCCCCCTCCCCCACCGAACTGGCGCGGTGTCGACTTCGACGACTCCACATGGCTCGGGGGCCCTGGCCCCGACTGCGTCGGCGGCGCGAGCTACGGCGAGCCGGGCCCGGTCGCGCGCGGCAAGAACCCGTTCGTGCCCGAAATCGGCTTCATCGCGCGGCGCGGCAAGTTCATCATCAAGGACCGCTCAAAAGTCAAGACGCTGACCCTGAGCGTGACGTATCGCGGCGGATTCGTCGCCCACCTGAACGGAACCGAGGTCGCCCGCGGCTCCATGCCGCAACGCAAGCTGGAGTGCCGTACTCCATCTTCGGTTGATTACCCACTGGAGGCTTTCTACGGTCCAGGGATACTGTTTTCGATTAAGGAGATGAAGGTTACAGACAAGACCTGTGAAAGAGTGATAGGCAAAGAAATTCAGGAAAAAGACGTTGTAGTTATACGAAATGATACCGGGATAAAGCTCTCTAAGCAGGAGGTATACCTGGAAGGTGATTCCAAACTTCCCACCCTGACACCTGAGGCAGCCCAGTGGTTGGCAGAGAAAAAGGTGAAGATGTTAGTTTTGGATTCCATAAGGTTAGGCGAGGATATTGAAAAGACAAGAAAATTTCATGATATACTGATGAGTAAAGATGTAGTGTTTGTAGAGATAGTGAATAATCTGGAGGAGATAACTAAAGCCAGGTTCTTTGTGATGAGCCTACCTTATAAAGTTCAGGGCCTTGATAGCAGTTTTTGTCGGGCTATAATTATAGAAGAGAGATAAAAATAAGTTATTATAGGAACTCTCCCGACAAAGAAAACAATAGCTCGCAGTTGATAAGTATTTGCGTGTAGTTTATA
>CAZDHT010000097.1:0-16302 GCA_964505325.1 uncultured Planctomycetota bacterium
GGGATAGTCGTAGTAGCAGTTGTCCCAGTGGAAGCTGACCGGCTTGGCCTCGTTGGGCTTCTTGTACTTGCCCTTCATCCGCTCCCAGTTGACGCAGTCGCCGAAGTCGAACATCCCGTACGCATCGTACTTGCCGTACATCTTGCCGCGATAGCCGAGCAGCCAGTCGAGCCAGTCGCGGAGGCGGGCGTCGTAGCCCTGGAGCAGCTTCCACGTCTCCGCGTCGTAGAGCTTCGCGTCGGCGGATGGCAGGCGGCCGAAGGCCATCGTCTCTTCGCAGTACCAGCTCGGCTTGCAGACGGGGCGGAGCGGACGTTCGAGCGACATCCACTTCTCGCGCATCTTCGCCGGGTCCGGCTTGTCGAAGAAGTAGAAGATCATCTCGTGGGTCTTGCTCATCCCGGGGAAGAAGTGGGCGCGGCCGGGCATCAGGCGGCTGCGGAGCGCCTTCTCCACCGGATAGTCGACGCCCTCCTTCCAGTAGGTATTCCACGCCTCGGTCTTTTCGTCCTGCTTGGGGAGCGCGAGGACCTTCTCGTCAATGTTGGCCCAGAGGTGCAGCTTGAGGTGGCCTTTGCTGTCGACCTCAACGGCCTTGGGCCAGAGCTGCCAGAACCGGCGGATGCCGCCCATCACGCCGCCCTGCAAAGCACTGACGGACGCCCAGCCCAGGTCGCTGGTCAACGTGCTCTTCGCCTTCCCCTCACTCTTGTTCTCGTCTTGGACGATGACGTGATGATCGCTGCCGTCAACGTGAGCGTAGGCGCGTTGCCTGACCTGCCCGGACGCCTGTGACCCGTCGGCCTTCCCCAGCCGACCCAGCGGGATCGAGGAATCCCTGGCAACGTTGAGCGGCAAGTCGACCACCATGCCGTCCACCGGCAGCGGGACGTGGATGCGGTTCTCCTGCTTGTTCATCACGGTATAGACGACGCGGACGGTCGCGCTGCCGCGGTAGGCGTAGATGCGGAGCTTGTAGTCGAGCAACCGCTTCGGGCCGGGCAGGTCGTCCGCACTGATGTGCCGGCCGGTGACCTTGATGACGGCCTTCATGTGGTTCTGCTCTTCGATCTCGACCGTCGTCTTGTCGTAGGCGTTGGCGGTGTAGACCTTGTTCTTCTTCAGTCCCATGTGGCTGCTGATCAGACGCAGGCCGCCGCTGTGCGACGTGACGACCTGCTTCTTCCCCGCCCACACCTCGTCGAACAGGTTGAAGCCCTTCTCCTTGACGGTGAAGCGGATGGCGCCGGTATTGACCGTGACCACACCGCCCTTCTTCTCCGCCAGCTTCCCCCAGTCCTTGGAGACGGTCGGCTTTGCCATCGCCAGCGTGTACGTCGCCTTGCCCTTGGCGGGTGCCTTCATCGCCCGAGCGTCGACGTGCAGCCACTTGATGCTCTTGTCCGGATACCAACGCGCCACGGGCGTCACCGCCGCATGCAGGTCCCGGCCGTTCTCATCGAGTAGGAGCAGCCGCCTGCCGTCGTCAGTCTCGGTCTTGGTGAGCAGCCCCTTCGGCAGCGGCACGCCGAACGTGACCGGCTCGGCCGTCCGGGCCACGCCGATCCGCTCCTCGATGGTGATGGGGACCTTCAGTTCGGCTGCGACGACGGGCGCCGCGGCCAAGACGAGCAGCGATGCGGCCGTCCCAATCCAACGCATGTCGACGCCCTCCTTCTCAGATTACAGGCCTGTTCAATATCTCTTCACTGGGCTGAAGTGATAACGCCATTATAGTCCGTCGGCGCCGGCGGGCAACAAGTCTCGCCCCGCTCCATGGGTTGAAGCTGCAAGCACAGAGACGCGTACTGGCGTGATTCGACAACCCGGTGGACACGAGAAAGGCGAACCGGTAGAGTATGGTTCACCGGAAGTGGGGCGCTCCCATGAGAATCCCTGGCCCTGTCATCCTGACAATCTGTCTTCTGGCGGCCTCGTGCTCGCGCGAGGACGAAGGCAAGAGCACGGCCGGGAACGCCGACCGGCGGAACGGGGCCGGTGAGGTCAACAAGGTCATTGCCGACTCCGGGCCGTTGTGCCTGTTCCTGCTCGACACGGGAGCTTTCTCGGCCGCCCCGCTCTCGAACAAAGCCGTGGCGAAGAAGGCCGGCTGGACCGTCCTCCCGGAGGACGAGCTGGCGCACAAGTTCGAGGGAGACGCCGTCCTCCTGAACGACCGGCTCGCCGTGGTACTGCGCAGGAACGCGTCGGGGGCGGAGGTCTACGCCAACACCGCTCACGGTCCTGCGTTGAGAGCGGTGATCTCTCCCGTGCCGGGCGCGAGAGCCGAAGGCGTCAGCCTGTCTTTGGTCAAGATCGTGGAGAACAATCCCGCCACGCTGATGGTGAACGCCGGCTTCCGAACGACGGGCGACCGAGTCGCGCCGCTCACCCTTCGCCTGAACCCCGGACAGGTCTGCCTGGAGGCGCGGACCGGCGAGGGAGTCGTTGAGGTGCAGGCTCGGATGAACACCCGCTACGTGGTCGTTCCCGACTACTTCGGTGATGACCTGATCTACGACGCGAACACGTTCGGCGCGCCCCGCGTCTGGCTGGCCACGGAGAATTTCTTCTTGAGCCTGATCGAGGGCGGCGACGCGATCATCGCTTGCGTGTGGCAATCGAGCAAACAGGCGGCCCGGCTGGCGGTCTCCGGCGAGGGCGGAGAGCGACGCATCACGGGGGCGCTGGTTGGCAGTGCCGTCGGCAAGAGCATGTGGTTCGGCTTCATCGAGGGCACCCGCGTCTGGCACCACCAGAAGCTCCGCCCGAGGGACGCCGCCGGCGCATTGGCGCTGAAATGGAAGCCGCCATTCGCAGCGCGGTGGCGCGTGGACTTCCTCGGGGATGACGAACTGGCCAGATCGTGGAGTCTCGCCGATGCAGGCACGCAGAGGGGCTCGGCGAAGTTGTTGCTCGTCTATCCCATCGATCGCACCCGGGCGACGCCGCATGACGTCTTTCCGTTTGTCGACGTGATTCGCAACACCCTTGGCTGCGGGCCGTGCCAGTACATCCTGTCGCTGGAGGGCGGCGAGGCGGGCGCACCCCCCACGCCGGATGCTGTGATGAAGTGGGTGGAGCGTGCGTTCGACAGGAAACAGGACGCGGCCGTGAAGGGCCACATCAAGAAGCGGCTCGACGACATGGTGAAACACATCACACACGTTGACGGGCGGATCCGGAAGTACGGCAACTTCACCGGGTCGGTGCGGGGGCTGTGCGCCCAGGCCGGCTGGTCTGCTGCCCACGCACGGGTCGCCCGGAGAGTGGACCGGATCCTGGCGCAACTCGAGCAGGCCATCGCGGCCAAGCGGGGCGAGATGAGGACGCCCGAGCACGCGCGGCGGCTGGCATCGCAAGTGCTCGCCCTGGTCGGCAAGAAGGACCAGCCGGCGTCAGTTCGCGGGCTGGGCGAACAGTTGCGAGCCATCGGCCACGCCCAGGACAACGTCCTCTCGAAATGCCGCATGGCCGCGCGCCGCGTGATGCAGGCGTGCCGCATGGCGAACGCGGCGGACCCGCACGCTCCCGAGTTCGTCCGCAAGGTCATGGACGCCACGGAGCAGGTCATGCACAAGGCCGGCCAACCCGGTGACGATGGTTAGGAGCGGACGGTAGCTTGCTGTTCCACACCTGGACGTTTGCTGCGTTTTTCCTGATCGTCTACCCCGTTCATCTGTTCGTCAAGAACACCCGGTTCGCCAAGTACTGGCTGCTCGTCGCGTCTTGCGTCTTCTACGGCTGGTGGCAGCCGCAGGGGCGGCCGTGGACGCCGGTCTACCTGTACCTGATGCTGTACTGCACCATCGTCGACTACGTCGCCGGGCGCCTCATGGTCGCGACGACGCGCCGGAAGATGTTCCTCGCCATCGCCGTGGTCAATCACCTGTTGGTGCTTGGTTACTGCAAGTACGCGATCTTTTTCACCAGGAACGCAAACGTGCTTCTGGGCCGGCTCGGCGCGCCCGCGCTGCCGATACCGGACATCATCCTGCCCATCGGCGTGTCGTTCTACACGTTCCAGGCGATGAGCTACGTCATCGACCTTTACCGCGGCGACGTGGAGGTCGAGCGGCACCCCGTGCGTTTCGCCGCGTTCGTGACCCTGTTCCCGCAGTTGGTGGCCGGGCCGATCGAGCGCGGCGCCGCGCTGCTGCCGCAGTTGCGCCGAAAGGTCCGGGTCCATCTGCAGAACGTGACCGACGGCCTCTCGCTCTTTCTGGTCGGCTTCTTCAAGAAGCGCGCCATCGCCGACTTCCTGGCCATTTACGTGGAGAGCGTGTATGGCAGCGACAAGGTGGCCTCTACGCTCGGAACGTGCGGCTCGCCGCAAGTAATCCTTGCGACGTTCGCCTTCGCCTGGCAGATTTACTTCGACTTCAGCGGATACACGGACATGGCCCGCGGCCTGGCGAAGATGATGGGCTATAACCTGATGGTCAACTTCAACAAGCCTTATCTGTCGGCGGATCTGGGCGAGTTCTGGAAACGCTGGCATATCAGCTTGTCGTCGTGGTTCCGCGACTACGTCTACATTCCGCTGGGCGGCAACCGCCGCGGCAGGGCCAGGACGTGGGTCAACATGTTCATCACGATGGTGGTCTCCGGCTTCTGGCACGGCGCGGCGTGGACGTTCGTCATCTGGGGCTTCCTGCACGCGCTCGGCCTGGCCGTGACGAAGCTCCTGCAGCCGACGAAGGGCTACCAGCGCGTGCCGAAGCCCGTGAAGCAGTTCCTCGTGTTCGGCTTTGTGTGCTTCGCGTGGATTTTCTTCCGCGCCCGAAGCCTGGGCGACGCCCTGCTCGCCGTCAGGACGGCGGTGACGGGGCCTTGGCTGGCGCCGACGTTCCCGGTGGCGGCGCTCATCTTGTGCCTGGCCGTCTGGCTGCACCAGGCGGGTTCGGAATCGCGGCTGCACAATCTGCTCCACTGGGCGCCCGTCCGCCTGGCATTGGCGACGGGCATGTTGGCGTACCTGGTGTTCGCGTCGTCTTCCGGCGTCCAGCAGTTCATCTACTTCCAGTTCTAGGGGCCGGACCGTGCACAAGGAAGACCGAAATCGCCCCGACCTGATCCCCGTGCGGCTGTCGTGGAAGCAGTGGCTGATCGTGCTTCCCGTCTGGCTCGCCTTCCTGGGCTTCGGGCCGCGCCTGTGGGAACGGTGCGAGACGTTCGAGCCGGGCAAAGACTACCGCATCGCCGCCGGGCTGCGGGACGACTACGCCCTGTTCAGCCGCTGGAGCCGGATCGCCGCGCGGAGGTATCCGGCGCTGGTGATCGGTGACTCCGCGATCTGGGGCCGGTACGTGGACCGTGAGGACACGCTGCCCGCCCAACTGAACCGACGCCTGGAAGAGCCCTACTTCGCCAACTTCGGCGTCGACGGCCTGCACAACGTCGCCGTCGTCGGGCTCCTCCGGCACTACGGCGGCGCTGTCCGGAACAAGCGGGTCCTGCTCCAGTTCAATCCGCTTTGGATGCAATCGAAGCGGCAGGACCTGACCGGAGACAAAGAGTTCCCGGTGAACCATCCGCGGCTCCTCCCGCAGTTCGATCGGACGTTGAAGTGTTACAGGGCAGGGGTCGAAGAGCGGCTGAGCGTGTGGGCGGAGCGCAGCTTCCCGTTCTCGAGCCTGATGAACCACGTCGTGCTGAACTACTACGAGAATCTTGGGCTTCAGCATTGGATGGCCCGGCATCCGTATCGCTGTCCGGTCGAGGCGATAGATTGGCACATCCCGACCGACCCGGCCCGCGACGGACGGGCGGATGATACCACCAGCAACTGGGAGCAGCGCGACCTGCGCCGCCAGAACTGGCGCTGGGTGGCGCTGGAGCAATCGCGCCAGTGGGCGGCCTTCAAGGAGATACTGAGCCTGCTCGAATCGCGCGGCAACCGGGTCTTTGTCCTGGTCGGCCCGTTCAACCCGCATATAATGGAACAGGAAAGCCTCGGCCGGTATCGGGCGCTGCGGTCTCAGATCGAAGCCTGGCTCCGGGCCAATCATGCCGACTATCACGTCGCGCTCGATCTGCGAACCGAGGAGTACGGCGACGCCAGCCACCCGCTGGCTCCGGGCTATCGACGCGTCGCCCAGGCGCTGTGCGAAGACAAGCGATTCCAGGCGTGGCTCAAGGAGTAGCGCATGAATGTCAGTACGGTGATGACTCTCGCCCTCTGCCTGCTGCCGGCGCTGCCGGGCCCGCACCGCGCCGAAGCCGCGAAGAACATGTTCGCTAATCCGAGCTTCGAGTGGGGCAGGGCGTCCTGGCGCGCGGACAAGACCGGCAAGACGGAGGCCCAGTTCGTCGCGGATCGCAAAGACGCGGCGGTCGGCGAGTACAGCGCCCTGGTGACCGTGGGCGCGGCGGAGAACTGGGGCGTCCAGTTCGGGCAGTCCATCGACGCCGGCAAGCGGGGCAAGACCTATACTTTCGCCGTCTTCGCCAAGGCCGTGACAGGGCCCGTGCCCGTTCAGCTCGAGGTCGAGCGGCGCGGCAAGCCTTACGACAGGGCCGGCCGGGGCGAACGCACCATCCTCAAGCAAGGCGAGTGGACCGAGCTGCACGTGACGTTCACCGTGAAGGCCGACTTCCGCCAGGGCTGGTTCGCCTACATCAGTTGCGTCCAGCCCAACTCGCAGTTCCGCGCCGACATGTTCCGCCTGTACGAGGGCAAGTACGTCCCGTACAGGCAACTGCGGCAAGAGGACGCCGCGCTCGGCGGCGTGAAGCTGTTGGACACCGGCAAGTCTTCGACGACTCCGCTCTCGCCGGCCGCGTTCGCGAGAAGGGCCGGTTGGATCGAGCTGCCGGAGGACAAGCTCGAGCACGCGTTCAAGGGCGACGCCGTGCTTCTGAACAACAAGCTCGCGGTCGTCCTGCGTCGGGGTGGCGGCGGAGCCGAGGTATACGCGGCCGGTCCGAAGGGTCATCGACTGCACGCCGTGCTCACACCGGTCGGCGAGACCCCGCGCGCCAACTTGTCGTCGGTGCAGGCTGTGAAGAACACCCCGAACGCCGTCAAAGTGATCGCCGCGTTCAAGGGGGCCGACGCCCGGCCGGTCCTGGTGGCCTACAAGCTGAAGATGGGCCAGCCGCTCGTCGAGACCGAGCCGCTGGGGCGCGTGACAGGGATGCGCATCGAGGCCCCGTCCCGCTTCGTGGTGCTGCCCGACTTCTTCGCTGACGACATCGTGGTGGACGCGACCGCGCTGCCCGTCACGAAGGCCTACCTGCCCAGCGAGAACTTCCTCCTGCACCTGGCCGCGGACGGCGGCGCCATCGTGATGGCCGTTCGGGACGTTCGCGGCGGCGACGCCCTGGTCACGCTGTCCGGCCAGAAGAGCAAGCGGTTGATCCGGAGCTCGGAGCTGGCTTACGGCACGAAGGGGAAGATCTGGGTCGCGGTAATGTCGGGAACGGGGATATGGCACACGCGGGACGTCGCGGCGAACGAGGCGACCAAGGTCGTCCGGCTCAGGTGGACCGCACCCTACCCCGCGCAGTGGCGGGTGGACTGGCGGCGAAGCGACGACCTGACCGACAGTTGGGAGATGATCGCCGAGAAGCCGCGCGGCGGCTACGTCAAGCACGGCTGGTTCGGGTCGCCCGGCCCGATCCCGGCGAACCGGCACCGGTGGACGACCGTGCTGGGGAACTTCAAGTACCCGTGCTGGGTGGACAGGACGGGGCGCGGATTCCTCCAGCCGCTGAAGCACCGCGAACTGACGTTCCTCGGCCCGGCAGTCCTCTACCCGATCAACCGCGCACAGAAGACCCCCCTCGACGTCTTCACCGTGGTCGACATCGTGCGACAGAGCCTGGGCGTCGGCCCGTGCGAATACATCCTCGACCTGGAAGGCCAGAAGCAGCAGTACAAGGGCCGCGCCACCTGCTCCGCCCGGGACAATCTGCGGCGAATCTACTACTCCGGGAAGGTGCGGAAGAAACAAGAGCCCGAGGTCGAGGAGAACCTGCGCGAGGTGCTGATCTTCATCAAGTACATCCGCGGGCGGATTGACGACTACGTCCGCTTCGGGCACGAGCTGCTCGCCTACCTCGCGGAACAGAAGAAGGCGCATCCCGAGCTGGCCGGGTTCGTCACGGAGATGGAGACACTGACGCGGAGAATCGACGCCCGGGTTGCGAGAAGGATCGGAAAGATCAAGACGCCGAAGTACGCCGAGCAACTCATCGAGAGATTCCGGACCACGCTGGTCGGTTACGAGGGGCGCGACGCGTACCAGAAGTGCAAGAAGCTGACCGCAGACATCGTGGTCGTGGGCTCGAACCAGGACGAACTGGTCGGCGAGTGCCGCTGGGTGGTGAAGGCGCTTCGGCAGCGCGCGGGGATCGCGATGGCCGTCAATCCCAAGGTGGCCGGGATCGCGGCGGAAATCCGAAAGCGCACGCAGAAGATTCTGCGCAACCCGGCCTCGCACGAGGGCAGCCACCACTGACGGTCTCCACGCGGAGAGGCAACCCGAATGAGGAGAATGATCGGGGCCTTCCTGACCGGCCTTGCCCTGGCTCTGGCGATGGCCGGCTGCGGCGCCGAGCAACCCGAAAACGGCGGCCCGAAGCCCGAGGAAATCACCACCAAGACCGGCCTCAAGATGGTCCTCCTGCCCGCGGGCGAGTTCATCATGGGGGATGACCGAGGGCCCGAGGACGAACGTCCCGCCCACCGCGTGAAGCTCGACGCCTTCTACATCGACAAGTATGAGGTCACGCAGGCGTCCTACCAGAGCTTGGTGGGCAGGAACCCGTCCAAGATCAAAGACCCCCGCAAGGCGGTGGAGCAGGTCAGTTGGTTCGACGCCGTCAAGTACTGCAACATGCGTTCCGTGAGGGAGGGCCTGAAACCCTGCTACGACCTCAAGAGGCAGCGGTGCAATTTCACGGCCGGCGGCTACCGCCTGCCCACCGAGGCGGAATGGGAATACGCCTGCCGCGCCGGAACGACCACGCGGTACTCGTTCGGCAACGACGCGTCCAGACTGGGGCTGTACGGCTGGTTCAAGGAGAACGCCGGGAAGACCCTTCATGCGGTCGGCGAGAAGAGGCCGAACGCCTGGGATCTGCACGATATGCACGGAAACGTGTGGGAGTGGTGCCACGACGCCTACGGCAAGACGTACTACTCGAGCAGCCCGGCGACGAACCCCCGCGGCCCCGGGCAAGGCGACAAGCGAGTCCTCCGCGGCGGCGCCTGGCGCAGCAGCCTGGAGAACTGCACGTCCACCACCCGCTTCGACGAATCGCCCGGCTTCGCCGACGCCTGCTTCCCGGACCTCTACGGCCTTCGTTGCGTCAGGAAAGCCGACTAGCGGACGGTCCTCGCGCCCGCCGTTCGGAGGAAGAGGAGACGGCCGATTCGTTTTCATCTGGCGGCCATTCCCCGGCTCACGCGCCGTTTGATTCGGTCGCAGCGAGTGGTACAATCCAGGCAACCGGCCGGTCCAACGATGCCGAGATCAGAGCTGCAGGTCCGTTCGCGGGAAATCGGGCAACCGTTCCGCGCGGCGAAGGGAAGACGTGCGATGAGAAGGGGGACCGGATGAGCTACCGTTGTCTCCTTCCCCTATGCCTGCTGTTGGCGCTGGGCTCGTCGGCCGCGGCGGCGGAACAGGGAAAGCTCATCCTCGACGAAAGCGCCTACTGGCACTACTACGTCCAGTTCGGGCTGGATCGGCTCGACCCCGCCGCTCTTCGATCTGAGGGGGAGCAGATCCTGGGCAAGACCGGCATGCAAGTCCTCAGAAAGCGGTGCAAGCCGAATCTTACCGGATCGCCCGCCCCCGTCGACTGGCGTGATGACGCCCGGGTGTGGTTCTCGGCCGGCCAAGGTGACAGCCGCGCCGCCGCGAGACACAGCTACTCGCCCGCGCCGCCCGCCGATTGGATGAAGCCCGGCTTCAGGACGACCCGATGGAGCCGGCAACGACTGCCGCTCATGGTCGGCAATTTCCTTCGCGGCGCCAACATGCATGGCGACAAAGACATGCAGCAGCTTCGCGTACGCCGAGCCTGCTTCCGGACCGGCTTCGTTGTTCCGGACCTGGCGCGGGCCGGGGACCTCGTGCTGAACGTGAGCTTTCGCGGCGGGGCGAGGGTGTTCCTCAACGGCGAGGAGATCGCCCGCGCCGGTCTGCCCCGAGGCGACCGGAAACAGGACGCGGTGGCGGACCCGTACCCGAAAGAGGCCTACCTCTGCCTGGAGGGCGAGGTCCCGAAATACAACTGGCAGAAGGATCTCCGGTACATCGGTATCTCCTACTGCGAAGACCTGCCCGGCCGGTTCGAGGACGGCGCCGCGATCTTCACACGGAACCGGAAATGGACCGCCGACGAACGCAGGCAGAAGTGGTGGAGCAGCCGGGGCACGTCTCGCTTCTCGGGGTACTTCGGCGGCTGGACGACGATCAGCCGGAAGGGATTCGACCGCATCACCAGACTGCGCAACCGCACCATCGGGCCGTTGACGTTCCCCAAGCGGCTGCTGCGCCGAGGCCCGAACGTCCTGGCGGTGGAGGTGGTCGCCGCCAACATCCATCCCATCGTGCTCTTCTCGAAGAAAGGAACCCGGTTCCGGGGCGGGAATTGGGGCGAGGGATTCCAACGGGTAATGTACTGGTCGCACTGCCGCCTGCTCGAACTGCGCCTGCGGAACGTCGCCGGGGCCGTTCCTGCGGCGACGGCGCGTCCGGCCGGCGTACAGGTGTGGGTGGAGGACGTGCACCGGCGCTGCTACTCTCCCGACTTCGGTCAGCGCGGCGCGGTCTCCGGCACGGTCCGGTTCGTCGGCGCCAACAACGGCACGTTTGGCGCACAGATCGTCGTGGGAACCGATCGGGAAGTGGCGGGCGTCAGGGCAACCCCGAGTGAGCTTCGGGGGACGGGCGGGGCGGCCATTCCCGCGTCGGCCGTGCGCGTTTCGTACTTCGTCCCGCATCCCGCCGACAAGCTGGTGAAACTGGGGCAAATCCGCAACATGGTCGAGGACCGGAAGAATCCCCTCTGCCCGCCTGCGGAGCAGGCCGTGATCCGCTTCGGCGGCGCCGAGGCCCTGCGCCGGCGCCTGCCCAGGGAGAGGCGCCTTGAAATCCTCAAGCGCCTCAGCTTCTTCGATCATCTGAGCCCGCTTCCGCCGAAGCGGGTTTTGGCAAACACATGCCGGCCGATCTGGCTGTCACTCAAGGTCCCCGCGGATGCGGCGCCGGGTGAGTACAAGGGCTCTGTAAGAGTGGAGGCCCAGGGGATGGAGCCCGTCGTCCTGCCGGTGGAAGCGAGGATCATCGGCTGGATGGTGCCGTCGCCCGCGCACTTCCAGACGTTCATGGGCCTGGAGCAGTCGCCGTATGGCGTCGCCAGACAATACGCCGCCCAGCTCTGGTCGGACGAACACTTCAGGCTGATCGACGCCTCGTTCCGCCAGTTGGCGCGGACAGGCACGGACATGGTATTCATCCCCGTGCTCCAGCACATGGAGTTCGGGAACTTCGACGACGTGCCGATCAAATGGGCCCGCACGAAGAACGGCGTGCTGCGCTTCGACTACGCCATCCTCGACCGATATCTGGACGTCGCGATCAAACACCTGGGCGTGCCGCGCGTGCTGTGCTTCTGCGTGATGCACGGCGCCGACCGGTTCGGGCCGGGCAGCAAGATGAAGCCGACCGTGCCGGTCCTTGACCAAGCGGCCGGCAAGACCGAGGTGCTGGATCTGGGGAGCAACGTCCCCGGCAGCCGCGAGAACTGGAAAGCGTTCGTAATGGCGCTCCACGCGCACCTGAAGGCCAGAGACCTGGACCGGTCGCTCTACTGGGGTTTCGGCTGGGACGGGTCGGCGGACCCGCAGTTGATCCCGCTGCTCGCGGAGTTCCTGCCCGGCGTCACGTGGGCGAAGGGCTGCCACTCCGGATACCCGCGCGGGGCTTGGGGCTGTGTCTCAAACTCCCTGGGCTCGGCGCTGACGGAAAAGAGCGCGCAGGGCTGGAAGAACCCGCTGATCTACTTGCTTTGCCCACGGTCGGGCAGCACCATTCTCAGCAGCAACGGTCATTCCCCGCCGTTCAGTTACCGGGTCATGGTGGACCGGGCGCTGGTGGCGGGCCGCAACGGGCTCGGCCGGCTCGGCGCCGACTACTGGGCGGACATCTACTTCGCCGGCTACAAGGGCTCATTGAGCGGCGGCATTGCCGGGATGCCGTGCAGCAACCTGCTTTATCCCGGCGCGAACGGCGCCGAATCCAGCGCCCGGTACGAGGCCCTGCTCGAAGGCGTCCAGGAGACGGAAGCCCGGATCTACATCGAGCAGGCGCTCGACAGAAGCCTGCTGCCTGACGAACTGGCGAAGCGCGCCAGGGACGTGCTGTTCAGACACAACCAGGAGACGCTCTTCATTTCCCCGGGGCGCATCGGCGTGCAGGTCCACGAGTACAGTTCCGGCTGGCAGGCGAGGTCCCGGCGGCTGTTCGAGATGGCCGCCGAGGTCGCCCGAGCGGCCGGGTTTGATGTGGACCGGAACAAGATCTCCGTGTCGCTCGAGGCCCGCCGCAAGACCCGCGTCCCTCTCACGCTGCGCAACTGGGGCGTGAAGGAGCGGCGCTGGAAGGCCGCCGCTGACGCGAACTGGATCGCGCTGGAACAGACCGGCGGCAGGCTCCTCGGGCAGAGGACCCTTCACCTCACGCTGGATACCACCAAGCTCGCCCCGGAGACCGCCGCCAGCGGCAAAGTCACGGTGACCGACGCCGGGACGGGCAAGACGTTCCCGGTCGAGATCGCTGCCAAGGTCGGGCCGGTGTTTCGCTTCTGCGCGCCGGCGGCGTATGACCCGCTGGGCAAATCTGGGCACGCGGCGTCGTGGCATCCGCGGCAGATCGGGAACTGGCCGACGTACAACGTGACGGTCGGCGGCTCGGAGACGCGCGACTTCCCGCTGGCGAACCTGTCCGGCACGGAGCTGGCGTGGACAATCAAGAGCCCGGCGCCGTGGATCAAGGCCGTGCCGAGCTCGGGCAAGCTGGCCGCCGGATTGCGCACGTCGGTCAAGGTCACAGTGACGCCGCCGGACAAGACTGCGGCCACGCGGGCGCCAACGCTGACCGTCTCGGAAGCCGGCGGTTCGGCGCGGCAGCACGTGAAGCTGGTCGTGCACGTGATCCCTGCGTACCAGATGCCCGCATTGCCCAAGGGCGACACCGTCGAACTCAAGGACGTGCCCAGGGCTCGGGTGCGGTCGCACAAATCGCGGGCGTATTGGTACGGCTCGTCGAGCAAGGCACGGGCCGACTTCGGGCCGCGGTTCGGGCCGATCACGAACTTGAATATCAACGTGCCCGCGACGACCCTCAGCGGCGGGATCGCGCAGGAGACCGTCTACAACCTGGAGGGCAGCGGCTTTGCGGCGTTTTCGGCCACGGTGCGAGTCAACCGGCGGCACCGCAAGCCGTCGCTCACCGGCGAGCACAAGGCGAGGGTGAACTTCGAGATCCACGCCGACGGCAAGCTGGCCGCCCAGTCCGGCCTGATGACGCCGTACGACCCGGCCCGGCTGCTCGTCGTCACCGGCCTGAAGCACGCGAAGCGGCTCAGGCTTTTCGTCCGGTTCGATCGTCCCGAGGCGTCCAACCACGGGCGGCGCGTGATCATCCACTGGGCGGAACCGCGCTTCTACAAAGCCGAGTGAGCGCGCGTATGGAAAAAGGAGTACCCGGAGTGAAAGTATCGCTGGTTGTGTGTCTGTCTGCGCTGCTTGTCGCATCGGCGATGGCCGGGGAAGAGCGGAAGGTCGAGGAAGTCCCGGCCATCCAGCCCAACACCTGGGTCGACGCCAAAGCCCGGTACACCCTGCCCAAGGACATCCCCGGTGCAAGGTGGCAGACTACCGACGGCTATTGCGGCTCGACCTGCCGCAGCAAGACGGGGACCGTCCTGTTCCGCAGCGGGATCCGATCCAAGCAGGCCGGGCTGTCGCCGGGCTTCTATTCCAACGCGACGCTCGAGTGGGATCTGAAGGCCAACAAGATCCACGTGGTCGACGTAGCCAACTGGGGCGGCGGGTCGTACGGCGGCGGGCGCCTGCTCCACGCGTTCAAAAAGCATCCCACGCCGACGCCGCGGCACACCTACGACGGCCTCACCTACGTCGAGCACCTGGACGCGATGTACTTCGTGCTCGGCGCGAACTGGCGCGTCGCCAGCCGGGCGACGCCGGAGGCGAAGGCGCAGCATGCGATCGACAACACGTCGACGTGGAAGTACACGTTTGCGGACGGGCGGTGGCATCGGATCGACGGCAACATCCGCCAGTTCTGGAACGCCCGCCAGGCGTCGCCGTACGAGGCGCACCTCCAGCACTGGCCGGAGGGCAAGAAGCTGCTGTTCCTCGACAGCCGCGGGGCGTGCTACGCGGAGTTCGACCTGAAGACCGAGAAGTGGGCGAAGGTCGCTCTCAAGAACAAGTGCCCGATGTCGCTGTACAACGCGCGGTCGACGTGGGACGCGAAGCGGGCGCGGTGGGTGTTCCGCCTCGGCCCGAAGCTCAGCGCGCTCGACCCGAAGACCAAGTCGTTCACGCCGCTGCCCGACGCCTACCCGATGCCCAAAGACAAGAAGAACCCGCGTCGCTCGTGGAAGGGCGTGTGCTACCTCTCGAAGCACGACGTGTACCTCATCACCGGCCCGACCGGCAACGACACCAAGGTGTTCGACGTAGCGAAGGGCAAGTGGACCGGCGTGCCGGGCGGCGACATCACGCTCGTCAACGGCTATCCGCAGTACGATCCCAAGACCGATCTGGTCGGGCTGGTGTATCAGCTCAAGGCCTACGTCTTCCGCTACGTGCCTGAAGGAGTCAAACCGTGAGATCATGGCTGGCAGCCTGTGGAGTGCGGCGATTGTGTCGCAGCGAAGCGCAGCCTGGAACGCACAGACCGCGTCTCACAGGAGCACGGCATGCCGTGCCCCTACTGGCGTGCGTACTCCTCTCGTGGGATCTCGCGGCCGGGGGCGCGGAGGTCCGTTTTACTGAGAAGCCGGTGGTCACGACGGCCGGCACCAAGGTGACGATCACGTTCGCCGTGTCCGCGCCCACGGACGTCGAGGTGGCGGTCCTCGATGCTAAGGGCAAGGTGGTCCGGCATCTCGCGGCGGGCGTGCTCGGCGCGAAGACGGCGCCGCCTCCGCCGCTGAAGCCCGGCCTGTCGCAGTCACTTATCTGGGACGGCAAGACGGATGCCGGCGGCAAAGCCGGGAACGGGCCGTTCAAGGCCCGCGTTCGTCTGGGCATGATGGCCAGGTTCGACGGGTTCCTGGCGGAGCGCCGGGAGTCGATCGGCAGGCTGCGCGGGCTGGCCGTCGACGCCAAGGGGAACCTTTACGTTTACACCGGGGACATGCAGGTCTTCGACCGCAACGGCAAGTACCTCAAGACCATCATGCCCATGCCCGCGGATCTGCCCAAGGAACGACTGCTGCCGTTCAACAGCTCGTCCAGCCCCTACTGGCTCAAGGGCAAGCCGCTGGACGTGCCGGGAAAATACTTCCAGCCCCGCAACTACCAGGGGACCGCGCCGTGGTTCTACCCGGGGCGAACCTCGGTTCTCAGCTTCCTGGCGCCGCGGATGACGGCGGACGGCAGGCTCCTCCTTTACTACACCGAGGACATGGCGCGGCTGCACATCGACGGCGGCGCCACGGCGGGCGAGCCGTTCTGGCGGCGCATGTGGCGCGGGAGGAAGCGGCCGAACAACTACCGGCTGACCTTCGGGTTTGTGGCGGTGCCATCGCCGGACGGCAAGTTCGTGTACCTCTCCGGGCTGGCGGACCCGAAGGGCGGATTCCCCGCCGGCCGCGTCTACCGCGCCAAGACGGGCGGGGGGGGCGTGATGGAGACGTTCGCGGACGTGCCCGGGACGCCGCCGCCGTTCTACCGGGCGGACATCCTGTCCGGCGCCGATTGCGACAAGGACGGGAACCTGCTGATCTGCGACTGGGGAAACAACAAGGTGCGGGTCCTCGGCCCCGACGGCAAGGAGGCCGGCGGCTTCGCGATCGCGGGGCCGGAGATCATCGCCTGCCACCGGAAGACGGGTCACGTCTACGTAGTGAGCACCCGGCCCGCCGAGCGGAAGGGCTGGGTCAGCCGGAAGCTGGTCAAGCTCGACTCGTGGAAGAAGGACGCGAAGAAGCTGGCGGAGATCGAGTTGCCCGACATGGTGTTCGTGTTTAGCACCGTCGGCAGCAGCGCCAAGACGATCTTCGGCATCCACCTGGCGCTGGACGAGTCGA
>CAZDHT010000098.1:0-16283 GCA_964505325.1 uncultured Planctomycetota bacterium
GTAAACCAGTCCGAACAGAGACAACACCGCGAAAATGTAGTACTTCAGCGTCGTCTCACGGTGCCCCAGCAGATGCTCGACTGCGTGGTCAAGTTCTTCCTGGCTGATACCCAGCGCCTTGACCGGCCTTGTCTTCGATACGTCCAAACCCAAGTCCAACTCACGCGCCAGGTTCTTGCCCGTCACGTTGAGCCGCGGCGCCATCTCCTTGATGTTCATCTCAACGCTGAATTCCGATGGCGAGACCGGCGCAGCCGCTTCCTGACGGAACCCGCCAACCGCAACGATCGCCACCGCAGCCATTAGAGTCAGGACAAGCCAGACCCACTGCCGACGAGACAGGTGTGACAACACCATCGAAAGTCCCTTCCTCCCCTCCGCCTTTCGGTGTCCGAGGTAGTATATCGCGGAAAGTGGGGCCTGCGCAAGGCGGTCTTCGGGAGAACAGGGATCGGGCCGGGAACTCCGCGGACGCCATACCCAATGTGATTGTCTTGCCACTTGGCGCCGGCCGCTGTTGCTGTAGGCGCCCTGGTTGGCGCGCACGCTGCCCGGGGACTGTAGCCGAGGTTCGTGACCTCGGTCGGCCGCGCCCACGGGACGCGGCTGCAGAAGACGTCTCGTTTCGTGTTCTTCGCCTGCCCTGAGCTTGTCGAAGGGGTGATCTTCGTGGTGAAGAAGAGCGCCCTGCAAAGCGGCGCCGGTCTGCTCCTGCGGAGCAGAAGACAGCCGCCGCCCTTCGATGAACTCAGGCCGGGCACTGCGAAGGATCGCCCTGCCGGGCGATCCGCGTTCATCCGTGGCGAATTGTCCCCCTCTCCCTTTTCCCCCTCTCCCTTTTCCCACTTTCCCGTTTCCCCATCTTACACTCGCTCCGCACCCCCTGACGGTACCCGCTAGATCAAAAGTCATGGACTAGCGTGTTTCCCGCGAAATACTTGTTGCAAAACGGAGGCCCACTGACCATTATAGGAAGGTGTCGAATCGGGCCTTTGGGGCGAATCCGGGCCACATGGCGGACCGTGAGCGAAGATTCCCTTGGCTCAACCCCGGCGACCGCTTGGTTCTGCTTGTTGTCTTCGGCGCCCTGATCGTTGCGCTCGCGTGTCACTATGCCCTGAGGACCGGCCTTGGAAAGCCGCATGCGGAGTTGACGCCGGGCGCAAAGCTAGAGCCTCATCTGGTCGACATCAATTCTGCGGAGCAGTGGGAGCTTCAGGCGCTCCGAGGCATTGGCGAGAGGCGGGCGAAGGATATCATTGAGCACCGCCGAAGGATCGGCGAGTTCAAGAGCCTGGAGGAGCTGACAGACGTCCCCGGGATAGGGCTCAAGACGCTGGACCGGCTGCGCCCTTACCTGAGAGCCGTCACGCGGGGGAAGGCAGATGAAAAGACACGCTAACATCTGGTCGATGGGCCTGTACTGGGTCCCCTTCGTCGCGGGACTGGGCACCGCGTGCACATACGCGGTGTTCCTGGTCACCGGCTGGGGAAAGCCCCACGCGGGGCTGATTGTGACGTTGGTCTTGGGGATCGTCATCGGCCTGCTGGCGGTGACGATGGCCATTTTCGCAGCGGCGGACGCGCGGGCGCTGGCCGAATCGAGGCGCCACGAGAAGCTGCTCGAAGCGCGCCTGGCCGAAGCTCATGACCAGACGAAGCAGCTCAATTCCCACCTGGAGGTCCTCAGCGCGATGCGCGAGGTGACGCGAATCCTCAGCGACGCCGTGGACCTCAAGCAGATCGCCAAGAGCGTGTTCGACGTGCTCGAGCCGCTGCTGAGCACGGACGAGATCGCGCTGATCCTCCGCGACGATGAGGGAGACTTGACATTGAAGGCGCTGTGCCGCGGCGGCAAGATGCAGTACGACGACGAACTCACGGGCAGGGAGGTCGGGCTGGACGAAGCGGCGGAGGCGCTCGAACACCAGACGCTCGTCAAGGCCATCGACGGCTCGACCTGCACCTTTTGTGTGCCGCTGGTGGCCGATCAGAGCGCGATCGGGGTGATGCGGTTCGAAATCCAACTCGAAGGTTCCCACGACGAGAAGGAAGCCAAGATCGACGAGTTCGAAGTCGTCCTCACCGACATTGCCAAGCACCTGGCGCTGGTGGTAAAGACGCCCAGCCTCCATGACCGCGCCATCATCGACAGCCTCACCGGCCTGTTCAGCCGCCGCCACTTCGACATACGGATCGACGATATGTTCCGCCTGGCCCGGCGCTACGCGTCGCCGTTCTCTGTCATCCTGCTCGACATCGACCACTTCAAAGAAGTGAACGACACTCACGGCCATCGGACAGGAGACGCCGTACTCCGCGAAACGGCCACCCTGGTCACCGCGGGGATCCGGGACTGCGACAGCGCGTTCCGCTACGGCGGTGAAGAGTTCGCCGTCCTGCTGCCCGAGACCACCGCCGAGCAGGCGACCTCGATTGCGGAACGACTCCGCAGCGGCGTCCAAGCCAACACTGTCCCGACCGGCGAGCCGCCGGAGAAGGTATCCGTCACCATCAGCCTGGGCATTGCGGAGTACAGCCCCGAACTCGCCAACTACGGCGAGCTGATCGCCCTGGCCGACCACGCCCTCTACCAGGCCAAGCAGGAGGGCCGAAATCGGACCGTCACCGGCGAGTCCGCCTCGCAGGAAGCGAGCGAGAAAGACAAGACGGATTAGGCTCTGGCTGACAGATGTTCCTCTGACCTGCCAGGGCGCGATTGGCAGGCAAGAATGCCTGCCCCACCGATCGGAATAAACCACGCGGTGGGGCGGACATTCCTGTCTGCCGATTTGTCAGACAGAGCCCGGCCGCCCTTGCTGTGGCGTTCTTGCTCCTCCACGGCCTTGCATCATCGGTCGCCACGGCCTAGAATCTCCCCAGCCATTGGAAAGGAGGACGCTGGCGCTTGGCACGGGAATTTCCGCCCATCCGCGGATTTATCGAGAATACGTTGATCGACTGGGAGGGCAAGATCGCCTGTGAAGTGTTCTTGCCGACCTGCAATCTTCGATGTCCGATCTGCCACGCCGGCCATCTGGTCATCCACCCGGGCGAACTCGAATCGATCCCCATCTCGACCGTGGCCGACTGCCTGGGTCGCCACCAGGGCTGGATCGACGGAGTGGTCATATCCGGCGGCGAACCCACGTTGCACGCCGACCTCGACGCGATGATCGAGGAGTTCCGCTCGCATGGCGCGATGGTCAAGCTCGACACCAACGGCACGCGGCCGGAGGTACTCGAGAATCTGCTGGAGCGTAAGCTGCTCGACGCGATCTCGATGGACGTCAAGGCGCCGTTCGACGAGCGCTACTACCAGGTGGCTGGCTGCGAGTGTGACATCGACGCCATCCGGCGCTCGACCCGGATCATCATGCGGTCGAACATCGAGTACGAGTTCCGCACAACCGTCTGCCCCACGTTCACCGGGCTGGACGAGCTGCGCGACATCGCATTGGCCATCCGGGGCGCGAAGAAGCACATCCTGCAGCAGTTCAGACCAGGTGACTGCCTCGACCCTGCAATGAACGAGGTGACGCCGTATCCGCGCGAGACGCTCAGGGACTTCGCTGCCGAGATCCGAGATAACGCCGCGCTGTGCATCGTGCGCGGCGACTGGCCGGGGAATCAGAGCGTGAGCGCCTAGCCGCGGCGCAGCAGCACCCGCTTCGAAAAAAATCCGGCTCGTCGAACTCCCTCGGTCGAATTCCGTTCAACTCTTGGAGGAGCGTACCATGGTCGCACGGAAGGAATAGCATGCTGCAAGCAGCGAAAGGCCCGTCGCGCGGCTTCACCATCATCGAACTCCTCGTGGTCATCGCTATCGTCGCCATCCTCGCCTCGCTGATGATGCCGGCGCTCCGCGAGGCCCGCGCCATGGCGCGGTCCACCTCGTGCATCTCGAACCTCAAGCAGTTGGGAGTGGCGATGTCGCTCTACCACAACGTCTGGAAGTGCTTCCCCGCGCATCAATGGAAGCTGGGCCCGGGCGGGGCCGACCGGATGCGCTGGTTCCGGCAGCTCCACCAGATGCTGGACCTGGGGCAGGACGTGCAGCAATGCCCGGAGGTGCCGCACTGGATCTGCGGCCGGAACAACTCCTACGGGTACAACTACAAATACCTTGGCAGCGCCAGGGTACTGACCGACGGCACCATGGAGCAATTCCCGGTGCGCGAGGTCTATTCCCCGTCGCACACCATCGCGTTCGGTGACTCGTCCGGCACCGGGACGCAAGAGCCCTACGAGCCCATTCCCTTCACGCAGAAGAGCTCGAGCCTGAGCTACGGCGTTCGGAAGCACCGCATCGGCAACCACGGATACACGCTCGATCCCACGTACATATCGAAGCGCACCGACCAGTTACACGGCGGCGACACCTACGCCGACAAAGAGTCCCCCAGCTTCATCGCCCCTCGGCACCAGGGCAAGGCAAACCTGTGCATGGCCGACGGGCACGTGGAGAGCCTCACGCCGGAAGAGGTCTACCGCGACAACAGTTGGTGGAACGGCTACGGCTGCGAGACGGACAAGGACGATCACGTGGCGGACAAGATCCCCGGCCTGGACGACCGCTACGGCTGGTGATTCGCCCTCCCCTGCCGGCGAAAGCGTGGCGAAAGCACTTGCGGCCAAGCCCCCCCTCATGCGATAATATTGCATCATGTACGCGGAGATTTCGGAATCGGCTCCGATCGAGGAGGAGTGGACCGAATGGTATCGCCTGACCCCTGCGCAACGCTGGCAGGAAACCCAGAAGCTCTGGGCGTTCTATCTGGAGGCGGGAGGCTCGCTTGACCCCGAACCCGATACGCAAAGTCCTTTCTACGTTGCGTTCACACGACGTCCGTTTTCTCCTCATGGGAGGTCAGGCTTGCGTATTCTACGGCGCAGCGGAATTTAGCCGGGACGCGGATATTGTTGTCCTGGCCGAAGACGAAAACCTGAAGAAACTGACGTCGGCCCTCCGCGAACTCGACGCCGAGTGTATCGCGGTTCCCCCCCTTTCCGTCGAGTATCTGGCCCGCGGCCACGCGGTCCATTTCCGATGCCGCCACGCCGAAGCGCAGGGCATTCGAATTGACGCCATGTCGGTCCTGCGCGGGGTCGATCCGTTTCCCATTCTCTGGAGCCGCCGAACCACCATCGAAACCGAATCCGGTCGGAAATACGACCTGCTCTCTCTTGACGACCTCATCAGGGCAAAGAAAACGCAGCGAGACAAAGACTGGCCGATGATACGGCGGCTGGTGGAAGCCCACTATACCGAGCACCGCGACGCCCCGTCTTCCGCACAAGTTGATTTCTGGCTGCGTGAAGGACGCACACCGCTGCTTCTGATTGACATCGCCAGGCAGCACCCGGACCGCTTGGAAGCAATTAAGCCAAGCAGGCCGCTCCTTGAACATGCAAGAGCCGCAGACAGTGAGAAGCTGGCGGGGGCGCTCGACCAGGAAGAGAAAAACGAACGCGAAGCCGACCGGGCCTATTGGGCTCCCCTCGTAGCGGAATTGGAGCAACTGAGGCATCAGAGGTAGCCCGGCTCGCGGGTTGAATGAACGATACGGGTGGTGATTCGCCCCCCCCGCCGCTACTTCCCCACCTCATCACACCGGTCGTAGAACTCCTTCAGCAGTGCGGGAACCACCTCGTCGTTCTTGACCGCCTTGATGTAGTCGGCGAGTGAATCAACCTGGAGCTGGCGGAGTTTTTCGCCCTTCTCGGCGGTCGCGGCCGTTGCATCGCCCGCGTAGTGGTCGGGGAAGTCCGAGTACCAGCGGGTCATGATCCGCCCCGGCGGGATGTGGTCATAGCGGCCGAGCGGCTCGGTCTTCCGCCCGCCGATGTAGTCCATTTTCACCAGGTGCGGATGGTTCACCAGGCTGATGCTCGTCTCGCACTCGCAGGCGTGGCCGTGGACCTTGGTCTCCAGAATCTCCTGCCACTGCTTCCGCCGCTCCTCGGGGTGGATCCGGTCGGGGAAGTACACGGCATACGGCTTCCGCTCGGCCATGCACGACTGGCACGCATAGTTCAGCAGGTGCGTGTTGCCGCCATGCGCGTTATAGATGACGATCTTGGTGAAGCCGTTGCGGCCGATCTCGTCGAACACGGCGAGCATCAGTTGAAGGGTAAGCACCGGCCCGAGGGCGACCGTGCCCGGGAACGGGCGGGCCTCGTGGATCTGCCCGAAGTAATATGGCGGGAACACGACGGCGGGCTCCTTCTCGGCCGCCAGCGAGCAGAGCATGTGGCCGTTCAGGAAATCCGTGCCCAGCGGCAGGTGATCGAAGTGCTTCTCGACGCATCCGACGGCGACCACACAGACGCCGCCCACATCTTTCACTGCCTGTTCGAAGTCCGGAGCCGTCAGTTCTTCCCACTTCATTCCCTGTCTCCTTACTGTGTCGGATCTGAGCCCACGCGCCTGCATCGTACCAGCCCCGGCGGCCGGCGTCAAACACCGGAGCGCATTTGCGTTTTGACATCCGCCGCCCTGCGCCGATACAATGCGCGCGGAGGCAACATGGGAAAGAAAGCCCAGCCGGACCGCCAACCGATCAACGTCATACTGGACAGCATCGCCGATGGCGTGTTCACCGTGGACAAGGCTTGGCGGATTACGTCGTTCAACCGCGCCGCCGAGCAAATCACAGGCGTCCCGCAGGACGAGGCGATCGGGCAACTTTGCAGCGACGTGTTCCGCGCGAGCATGTGCGAATCGGCCTGCGCGCTCCGCGAGACGATGGAAACAGGCACGCCGATTGTCAACAAGTCCGCCTACATCGTGACGACCGACGGCCGACGCGTCCCCATCACCGTCAGCACGGCGCTCCTCAAGAGCCAGGACGGCGAGGTCATCGGCGGCGTCGAGACGTTCCGCGACCTGTCCGTGGTAGAGGAACTGCGCAGGGAACTGGCGGGGCGCCACTCGTACGAGGATATGATCAGCCAAAACCACGAAATGCAGCGCATCTTCGGCATCCTGCCGGACGTCGCACAAAGCGAGAGCACCGTGCTGATCGAAGGGCCGAGCGGCTGCGGCAAAGAGCTCCTCGCCCGCGCGATCCACAATCTCAGCAGCCGCCGGGACAAGCCACTCGTTGTTGTCAACAGCGGCGCGCTGCCCGATACATTGCTGGAGTCCGAACTGTTCGGCTACAAGGCCGGCGCCTTCACCGATGCGAAGACAGATAAGCCCGGCCGGATCGCGCTGGCCGAAGGGGGAAGCATCTTCCTCGACGAGGTCGGCGACATGTCTCCCGCCTCGCAGGTCAAGCTGCTGCGCGTGCTCCAGGAGCGCGAGTACGAGCCGCTCGGCGCAACGGCGCCGGTCAAGGCCGACGTGCGCGTGATCGCAGCGACACACCGAAAGCTCGCCGAGCTCGTCGCCGAACGACGGTTCCGCGAGGACCTTTACTACCGCCTCAACGTCGTGCGCCTCGTCCTGCCGCCCCTGGCCGCGCGCAAGGAAGACATCCCGCTGCTCGTCGGCCACTTTGTCAGTCACTTCGAGACACTGGGGAGCAAGGGCATCACCGGCGTGTCGGACGACGCCCTCGCCATACTGATGCGACACGACTGGCCGGGCAACATCCGCGAGCTCCAGAACGCGATCGAGCACGCCTTCGTGCTCTGCCGTGGCGACCAGATCCGACCCGAGCACCTGCCAGGACAACTGCTTCCCGAGGCAGCGCGGAAAGTGATCGGCCCGAAAACGCTCCGGGAGATGGAGAAGGAATTCATAGCGGAGGCGTTGATTCGAAACCGCGGGCGCCGAATGGCCACCGCAGCAGAACTCGGCATAGACAAAGGGACACTCCGCCGAAAAGTCGACCGATACGGAATCGACGTTCCACGCGGGGGCACAGATTAGGGTGCACAATGCACCCTCGGTCGCTGCTTGCGGGTGCATATCGCACCTGTGTCCGCGCGGCTTCACCAAACAACCCCCAACTATTTGAAACGTAAGCCCCGGCTTTTGAATACGTTACAAGGACGACGCCATTTGGTGTCTGCGTTGGCACGCGCTTTGCTGCTGGGAGACGTGAGATGGCGGACAATGGCGGAAAGCTGGCGGTTTCAGTTCACGCGGGCCGGATCGCCCCGTTGTTCGACGTTTCCGAGCGACTCGAGCTCTTTGAACTGCAGGGCGGAGCCGCGGTGCCCGCGGGCGCCTTGGTGCTGTCGGGGCGCACGCTCCAGGACCGCTTAACCCTCACTGGCGAACAGGGCGTGGACGCCTTGATCTGCGGAGCCATGAGCGGCTACGCGTACAACGCATTGCTGGCCAAAGGCATCCAAGTGATTCCCTGGACTTGCGGACCCGCCGACACGGTGGTGAACGCGTATCTGACGAACGCGCTCGGGCAGGGGCAGTGGCTCATGCCGGGCGCCGGGGCGAGAAGATTCGGTGTAGGGCGGTGCGGCCACCGGTGGCGCGGCCGCGGGCGCGGGCGCGGGCGCGGCCGCGGCAGGCGCGGTTCCGCGCCGCCATTGGGACAAGTGTCTTAGAGGTCTGTGTGCGGGTCTGTACCCGCAGAAAGGAGGTCCAAGATGCCAGGTGGAGATGGAACAGGGCCCGGAGGAATGGGCCCGATGACAGGTCGAGCCGCAGGTTTCTGCGCCGGATACCCCGCGCCGGGATACATGAACCCCTACGGCGCCCGGGGCTTTGGGCGAGGCGGGGGCCGCGGGTGGCGGCGCGGATTCTCCGGAGCACAGGCGTTCGGCGGATACGGTGCGCCTTATGCGCCTTACGTGCCGCCCGCCGCACCGTTCGCACCGCCGGCGGCGCCGTTCGCGCCGCCCTATGCGGCCGGGCAGGAGCTTGCCGGCCTCAAGAGCCAGGCGGAGTATCTCTCCAGCACGCTGGATGCGATCAAGGCGCGGATGGACGAGCTGGAAAAGGAGAAAGAGAGCAAGTAGGCCAAACTTACGGTAGAGGTGTGGCCGCGGACGCCGGCGAACAGCTTGCTGAGGGCGGTGGCCGCCGCTCGCACCCCTTGCGGAAAGCAGAAAAAGGAGGTTATCATGAAGATTGTCGTGACCGCGACGGGGCCGGGTCTGGGCGCTGAGGTGGACCCGAGGTTTGGGCGTTGCACCCACTTCGTGTTCGTCGACACCGACACGATGGAGACCGAGGAGGTTGGGAACGCGAACACGTCAGTAGGCGGCGGCGCGGGAGTTCAATCAGCACAACTGGTTGCGGACAAAGGCGCCACGGCGGTTCTGACGGGCAACTGCGGCCCCAACGCGTACCGAACGCTCCAGGCGGCCGGTATTGAGGTGATCGTCGGCGTCTCGGGCGCAGTCGCAGACGCAGTTGAGAAGTACAAAGGAGGCGGGTTCTCGGCCACGGGTGCCCCGAACGTCGACGCCAAGTTCGGCGTGTAGGGCACAACGCGGAACGAAGGAGACGTAGGAATGCCTAGAGGAGACGGAACAGGTCCGGCGGGCCAGGGGGCCGGAACGGGGCGCGGGATGGGCGGCGGCCGCGGCCGAGGAGGCGGATTCGCCCTGGGGCCCGGCGGGAATTGTGTGTGCCCGAGCTGCGGGAGAACCGCCCCGCATCAGCGCGGCGCGCCGTGCTTCCAGGTCCGCTGCCCCGGTTGTGGCGCCAGAATGACGCGCCCGAGGTGAGGCCGGTGAGGAACGCGGAGTTCCCGCCCCACCTGGAAGAGGCGATTTGTTCTCACGGGCATCTCTGCCCCGGCCTGACGATCGGGTATCGGGCAAGCAAGGAGGAACGGCGATGCGATATGCAGTGCCCCTGAGCAACGGCGTGTTGAGCGCCCACTTCGGTCATTGCGAGCAGTTCGCACTGGTCGACGTCGATCCGGAAACCAAGCAGGTGACCGGGGTGACCCGGGCCGCCCCGCCAGCTCACGAGCCCGGCGCGCTGCCGGCGTGGTTGAGCCAGAACGGGGCAAATGTTATCATTGCGGGTGGGATGGGTCGCCGCGCGCAGGACCTGTTCGCGCAGAGCGGCATCCAGGTCGTGATCGGCGCGTACGAAGCTCCGCCTGAGCAACTCGTGGCCGCGTACCTCGACGGCACGCTCACGGCAGGGCAGAACATTTGCGATCACTAAGGGGCGGGAATGATGAAGCTGAGCCACGTGTCCGCTACGGTCCTGGTTGAAAACACGACGTTGAACCCCGAACTGAAGCCCGAACACGGCTTCTCGCTCTGGGTCGACACGGGCGACGCAAAGGTGCTGTTCGACACCGGCGCCAGTGGGGTCGTTTGCGAGAACGCCGAGGTGCTGGGCATCGACCTCTCCGAAGCCGACGCGATCGTGCTAAGCCACGGCCACTGGGATCACACCGGCGGCCTGGCCGCCGCGGCAGGCGTCGCACACAAGGCCACAATCTACGCGCACCCCGCCGCGGAGATCGACCCGGCCGGCAGGGAGTGCCTCCTGTCCCGGGCGTCCGAGGTCGTGGTGCCGGGCATCCAGACCACGGGTGAAATCGCGCGAGATACCGATTTCGAGGCTGAACGCGGGTACCCGATGTCCTTTCCAGACGACCAGGCAATCTACTTCGAGGTCGACGAAGGCGTGGTCGTGGTGGTCGGATGCGCGCACGCGGGCGTCGTCAACACACTCCAGCAGGTGGCGCGGCTGGCGAACACCGACACGATCTACGCGGTTATGGGCGGGATGCACCTGGGCCCTGCCTCGGATGACCGCCTCGAGAAAACGGTCGATGCGTTCCGGAAGCTCGGAGTGCGGCGCCTGGGCGCGTGCCATTGCACCGGCGAGAAGGCGATGAGGCTGTTCGACAAGGAGTTCCCCGCAGAGTCCTTCCGCTGCGCGACCGGCACCGCCCTCACGTTCGGGGGTCAAAGTGACTGAAGGCAGGAACTCGCACGTCTACGGCCCGGTGCCGTCGCGCCGGCTGGGCCGGTCGCTCGGGGTCGACCTCGTCCCGCTGAAGGTCTGCTCGCTCGATTGCATCTACTGCCAGCTTGGGACGACAATGATCAAGACGCTTGAGCGCCGGGACTATGTGCCCGTCGACGAGTTGGTCGAAGACGTGAGCGCCGCGCTGGCCCGTGGGGTTCAGCCCAACTACATCACACTCGGCGGCTCGGGAGAGCCGACGCTGCATGTCTACCTCGACGAGATCATCACCCGCATCCGAAAACTGTCCGACATCCCCGTCGCGCTGCTGACGAACGGCTCGATGTTCTATCGCGAAGGCGTGCGACGGGATGCCGCTCTGGCCGACGTCGTGCTCCCCTCTCTCGACGCGCCGAACGCGGAACTGTTCAGCCGCATCAATCGGCCGCACAGGGACATCACCTTCAAGCGCCACGTCAACGGGCTGGTGCAGTTCCGCGAAGAATACGACGGTCAGATCTGGCTGGAAGTGTTCCTGCTCAAGGGCATCAACGACACCGAAGAGCACGTCGCGCAGTTCAACCGGCACATCGAGCGGATCCGCCCGGACAAAGTCCATCTGAACACCGCCGTTCGGCCAACCGCCGAAGAGACGGCCCTTCGGGTCCCGCCGGAGGACATGGCGCGATTGTGCGCTCTGTTCGGTCCGAAGGCCTCGGTCGTGGCCGCGCTGGAGAGCGCGCATCTGCCGAGCGACTTCGCCGTCACGCACGAGGAAGTGCTGGGCATCCTGGGGCGTCGGCCGTGCACGCTGGCCGACGTCGCCGATGGATTGGGCGCGCACCCGAACGAGGTGATCAAGCACATTGAGGCGCTCCTGGCGAGCGGCAGCATCCTCGCCGAACGACATGGAGCCGAGACCTACTACCGAGCCAGGCCCTGACCCGCCTTGTCTGGTCTGCGCCGCTGTGTTAGAATCTCCGCAACGCTTGAAATGGCTGCGGTGTTACGAATGTCCCCGTCGGGCGCACGGAACAGGCAGGAATGCATCCTGAATTGATCCCAGGCTGGCCGCTCCATTCGTACGGGCTGATGCTCGTCGTGGCCTTCTACTCCGCGTATTTCCTGTCGCGATGGACGGCCAGGAAAGAGAACATCGACCCGAACAGGATGCTGGACATCCTTCTGATCGGCGCCGTCCTTGGCATCGTTGGCGCGCGGGCGATGTACGTCATCCAATACAAAGACCAGATCAGGGGCTTCATCGACCTGATTGCCATCTGGAACGGCGGGCTGGTGTTCTACGGGGGCCTCGTGACCGCGACCATCGGACTGGCCATCTACATCCGCCGACATAAGCTGCCCTTCTGGAAACTGGCCGATGCTGCGGCGCCCGCCATCATGCTGGGCCTCGCCTTCGGGCGGATCGGCTGCTTTCTGAACGGGTGCTGCTGGGGCGCCGTGTGCGACGAGAAATTCCCGCTCGCCGTGCGCTTCCCGCAGTTCGTGTCGTCGACCGCCGCGGGCGGGTGCAGACGCCAGGAGCCGTTCAGCTTTCCCGTTCCGAACGACGGCCGATGGCACGCGGTCGATGTGGGCAGCTCCCCGACAGCGATCATCCCGCACCCGGACTTGATCGCGCGCCTGCACAAGGATCCGGAAGTGCGGCGAGACATGTCTATCCGGTGGCTGCGCTCCGAAAGACTCCCCAACGGAGATCTCAAGCAGGACGCAATCGTCGGCAGCTACGCTTATCTCCAGCACCTGGTCGAGTACCCGGACAAGATCGATCCCAACACCCCGGAGGGCGTCCGGTCGCTGCCGGTGCATCCGACCCAGTTGTATTCGTCCTTTGCCGCTTTCTTCATCAGCGGCACGCTCCTTGTCTGGCGACGCCGGCGGCGGAGGCCGGGCGAGGTCTTCGCTCTCATGACCTGCACCTACTCAGTGGCGCGGTTTCTTATCGAGAGCGTCCGGAACGACACCGCCCCGGTCCTCGGCAGCCTGACGATGGGACAGGCGACCGGCATCCCGATATTTGTCGTGAGCCTCGTGCTGCTGGTCTGGTTCCGCTGGCGCGGGCGGAGAGCTTGACAAGCCGGACGCGCGTTTCGTAGAATCCGCCGTGCTTCCGAGTCGCCGCGCGGCTTGGGCTCCTTCCAGGAACCTGCTCGTATGTCAACCTTGGGGCATCATCACCACCTGATAAGGTCCTTGGCGGCGAAGGCGGCGCGGCCCCTGTCATTCCTGTCCGGCAACTATCCCGACCAGGAGCTGTGGCGCGGCTACGCGCGCAAGAAGGTGTTTGAGCTGCTGCATTACGCCCCGCCGCGGGTCGGCTTCGCCGAAGAGATCGTCGAGGAAAAGAACTGCGGGCCATACGTCCGCAAGAAACTGTGGCTCAGCTCGTCGCAGTACACCCGCGTGTCGGCGTATCTGCTGATGCCGCCCATTACCCGGGGCAAGCTTCCGGGCATCATCTGCCTGCACGATCACGGCAACCTGTTCGCCTGGGGCAAGGAGAAGCTCGTCCCGACTGCCGCCGACAAACTCCCCGCGCTGGCCGCCCACAAGGAACGGCACTACTCCGGCCTGTCCGTCGCGCACGAACTTGCCGTGGCGGGCTTTGCGGTGCTGGCGATTGACAACTTCTATTTCGGCGACCGCCGCCTGGCGGGGACGCCGGAGGTCGACGGCCTCGATATTTCGACGCCCGAGGGGCACGCGGAGTTCGAACAGGTAGCCGCCGCGAACGAGGCGGCGGCTGCGATGAACGTGATGCAGGCCGGCGCCACCCTCATGGGCTTCTCGATCTGGGACGCGATCCGTGCGGTCGAGTTTCTCACCACTGTCGAGGGGGTAGACGACCGCCGGATCGGATGCTTCGGCGCCTCTTCCGGCGGCCTGCTGGCGGTCTATCTGTCCGGCTTGTGCGACCTGATTCGCGTCACCTGCGCCGCCGGCTGGGTCACCAGCTTCGCCGGCGTGGTGGAGTCCGGAGTGCCCGGCACCGCCTGGTGCCACTTTGCCGTCCCCGGCCTGTACAACTTCCTCGACCTGCCCGACATCGCGTGCCTTACCGTGCCGAGGGCGTTGTTCCTGATGGCCCTGCAGAACGATCCGTTCTTCCCCGGCTCGGGCGCGGAGAAGGCGTTCGCCAAGACGCGCAAGGTCTACGAAATGGCCGGCAAGGCCGATAATTTCCTGTCACAGACCTACTCCGGCGAGCCCCGCTTCACCCAGCAGATGCTCACCGACTCCTGCCGCTGGCTCCAGCGCTGGCTGTGAGAGTCCAACCGGCCGGGGTATACTCGTATTAGCCCAGATCGGAGAATCGGAATGGCAAACCGGAAACACACCAAGGGCGATCTGCTCCGAAACGCACGGCAGGTGCTGAAGATCGAGGCCGAGTCGATCGCCGCGCTGAGCAGGCGGCTCGACGACCAGTTCGCCAAGCTCGTCCGCATGCTCTCGCGGCTCAAGGGCAAGGTCATCGTCTGCGGTGTGGGCAAGTCGGGCCTCATCGGCGCCAAGATCGCCGCGACCCTGTCCAGCACCGGCACGCCGGCCGTATTCCTCGATCCGCTGAACGCGCTCCACGGCGATGTGGGCGTGGTCAACCGGGACGACGTGCTCCTGTGCCTCTCCAACAGCGGTGAGTCGGCGGAGCTGATCAACGTGGTCCGCGCCGCAAAGCCCCTCGGCGCGAAGATCATCACGCTCACCGGCAACACGAAGTCCACCCTGGCGACAGAGGCCAGCCTGGCCGTCGAAGTGAGCGCCGAGCGCGAGGCCTGTCCGCTGGGGCTCGCGCCCACCGCCAGCACGACCACCATGCTCGCGTTCGGCGACGCGCTCGCGATGACGCTCGCCTCGGTCAAGCGGTTCACCGAGGACGATTTTGCGGCGCGCCACCCGGGCGGGCGCCTCGGACAGCGCCTCAAGCTGAACGTCTCGGACCTGATGCGCACCGGCAAACAGATTCCCACGGTCAGAGACACGGCGACCATCCGCGATGCGCTGCGAGAAATGACCGACCGTGACAATCTCGGCGTCGCGCTCGTCAAGGACAAGGACCGGAAGCTCGCCGGGATCCTGACCGACGGCGACCTGCGGCGGATGCTCCTTCGAAGCCGGAAGAGCAGTCTGCTCGAAGAGCCGGTGAAACGGTTCATGACGCGGAACCCGAAATGTGTCGAGGCCGATGCGCCCGCCGCCGACGCTCTTCGTCTGATGGAAATCAAGGGAATCACGTCGCTCGCCATCGTGGACGTCAAGGGCCGGCCGGCCGGCATCATCCTGCTCCACGATGTTCTCGGCCGAGGCCAGTTCACCGCATGACCCCACCGTCACCGCATCCGATCCGCAGCGTCATTTTTGATCTCGACGGGACGCTGACGGTGCCGGCGCTGGACTTCGACGCCATGCGCGCCGAGATCGGCATCACTGCCAGCCCGATCCTCGAGGCGCTGGGGGAGATGACGGACGAGGAGCGCCGCCGCGCGTTCGAGATCATCGAGCGCCACGAGAACGAGGCCGCCGAACGAAGCGAGTTGAGCGCCGGCGCCCGCGAACTGCTGGACTTCATCCGTGAGACCGGTGTCAGGCCGGCCGTGGTGACACGCAATTCCCGGACGTCGGTCGAGAAGTTCACGGCGCGGCATCGGATCCACTTCGACGCGGTGGTGACCCGAGACGACGCGCCGCCGAAGCCGTCCCCGGCGCCGCTGCTGAGGGCGCTCGAACAGCTCAGGCTGACCAGGGAAGAGGCCATCTACGTCGGCGACCATGAGATCGACCGGCTGACAGGCGAGGCGGCCGGTATTCCGACTTATATCGTCAAGAACCACCCCGAGCTGAAGGACAGCGGGCCGCCGGAGATGCGCGTCGACACTCTCGCCCAGATCATCGGTATCCTCCGCCGGGCCAACGCACAGTGAAACGCCGCCACACGAAGCGCGACCTGGTCAAGATCTTCAAGGAGCGCGGCCTGCGAGCGAACCGGCTGCTCGGCCAGAACTTCCTCGTCGACCACAACGTCCTCGACCTCATCTGCAGGGCGGGCGACGTGTCCGCCGACGACGTGGTACTTGAGATCGGCGCAGGAACGGGGCTGCTGACGGAGCATCTCGCGCGCGCCGGCGCCGAGGTCGTGGCCGTGGAGATCGACCGCGCCCTCTTCGAGATCGCGTGCGAGTACGTGGGCGACCCGGGCAACGTTCTGATGCTGTGCTGCGACATCCACGGGAAGCGGCAGCGGATCAATCCCGACGTGCAGGCGGCGCTGGAGAAGACCGTGGCGCCCGGGATGAGGCTCAAGGTGATCGGCAACCTGCCCTATTGCATCAGCAGCGACTTGCTCGTGTCGCTGCTCGAGATGCAGTGGGAGGTGGGCCGGCCCGCCGCGAGCCCTGTCGAACGGATGGTGCTG
>CAZDHT010000099.1:0-16154 GCA_964505325.1 uncultured Planctomycetota bacterium
GCCGGGGCCGGACAACGTCACCGGCGCCTTGACATCCGCGCCGCCGGTCCCGGTGGCTCTTTGGGTCGGCCGCGACTGCGCCGGCAGTTCGACCTTGGCGGCCGTTTCCGTCCGCCGAATCGAAGGACCCACGTCTACCGAAACCGTCTCGTGGGCGCGCGGTGCAACCCGCTCGGGCTTCGACGTGGTGCCCTTGCTGATGCCCTGCCCGAAGGGATCACCTGCCGCGGTGCGGCCGGCCGACCCGTCCCGCGCCTCGGTGCGGAGCGGTGCGGCGGCGATGACCCGGGGCTTGGTGTCGCGCGCATCCACCACGCCGGCCCTCGGTGTTCCGACGAGCGTGGCGCCAACCGATGCGTCGGGTCTCGCAACCCGGCGGCGCTCCACCGGCCCGACAGCGGTGACGAGGGCTTCGCTTGGCGCTGCGGCAGCGATCCGCGTAACCGCCGCGCGAACCTTGGAGATGCCCGCCGGCCGAGCGGGCTGCGCGCTGATCCTGACCGTGTCACCTTCGCCCGCCTGCACGCGGATGCTTCCGGTGGCCGCCTTGATCGCGCCCGGTGATGACTTTCCGCCCACGGCGGCGCGCATCACCGGGACCGCCGTTCCCGCGAGGCGCGGTGCGCCGGTCGTCGAGCGCCGTCGCTCGATCCGTCTGGCCTCCGGGTCCAGGGCCTCCCTTCCCAGTGAAGCCGGCTCTATCTTTGCCGGCGATCCGCTTGGCGAGCCGAGGACCAACGAGCTGCCGGGGACGACCTTGGCTCTCTCAACATCGCCCTCCCTGGCGGTCGTGCTTGGCGGCGCCGCGGGCGGGACGAATCCAGGTCCTTCGGCGCCGCCGAGGTGACCGGATGAACGGTTCTGAGTGATTGCGGCCTCCGGTGCGGACACGCCCACGATGGCCTCGTCCTTCTTCGCGGTCGCACTCACCTCCGACAGGATTTCCTCCGGCGCTCTCGCCTCCGGCCTGCTGATGCTGGATCCGGCCGTACGAAGTTCGGCTCCGACGCGCGCAGACAGCTTCGGCGCGGAGGAGTGGACCGCTGAGAGAGGCGTCTGAGCCTCGACGTTGACGGCCGTGCGGCTGCCGGGGCTGTGGGCGCCGTCGATCTGTGTCGAGCCGGCGTCGCCGGACACACCGAGGCGCCGGGTCGGCCCTCTTACGATCTCTGCCTGGGTGATGTCGCGCGTTTCGGCGGCCACCGTGTCCTTCGGGGCCTGCGAGAGCCTTGTCGTGACCGTGCGACGCACAATGTCGGCCGCGGTGCGCGGGCTGTCGGCTTGGGCGCGTGTGGACGCGACCTCTTTCGCGGCGACGCCCGGCAACGCGTCCCTGGCGCCGGAGCGCGCATCCTTGGTTTCGCTCGACCGGGTGCCTGCTCTGCCGGTCTTCACTCCCGCTTCGGTTGCGCCGAAGATACCGGTCTCTGTGGTCTTGCGCCGGGTCGCCTGGGCTTCGCCCGCTATGTGTTCATCGAGATTGGCCGCCAGCTTCGACCCGGGTGGACGGCCGCGGAGTTCCGGCCCCGCCGCGGCGGGCGGCGTGCGCGCCTTCCGGGTCGTCGCGTCCCGCGCGCTGCCTGCTTCGATCTTCCCAGGCGCCGCGGCGCCCCGGCGGTCGTCGCCCCCCTCGAGCCCTGGCTTGCCCTCGCCGACCCGCGCTGTGGCAGTGCCGGGTTTCACGCTGGCCTCGGATTTGCGCCGGGTCCTCGCGGCCTCGTCCAGCACCGCCTCGACCAACTGCGGCGTGAGCTTGGCGGTGCGCGAATCGGGCCTCCGAACCCGGCTGTGCGGCGCGGCGGTTTCCTTTCGCTGCGCCCGCAGCTCCTGTGCGGCGCGGACGAGCTCCATCGCAGCTTCCAGCTTCTTCTGCTCGTCGCTCTCCGCCTGTATGCGCGGCTCATCGACGGCGGCCGGAGTCGCCTGCTTCTTCGCAGTCCGCTCGATCTTCCGCTTGACCTGCTCGGCGGAGCTGATGACCTGCTCCAACTGCTCGGCGGTCAGCTTCGATAGATCGAGCTTGTGTTTCTCGATTCTGCTCTCGAGGCGGGCCCGTTCGCGTTCCTGCTCCTGCCGGCGTGCTTCGAGCCTCTCTTGCTCGGCTTTCGCCGAGTCCTTCCGCGGGTCGGTGACCGGCGTGTCGCGCTTCCGCGATTCTGGCCTGCGTTCGTTCTCCCTGACGTTCATCGGCTTGTCGCTCGGACTCGATTCCCTCGCAGCGAGGGATACGATGTCCGGAGTGTCGTCGAGCCGGATCATCACGTACTGCTCCTCCATCATCTTCCGGACGGCGAGCAGTTGGGTGAGGAGCAAGAAGAAGCCGAGGTTGAGCACGCCTGATGCGGCGAAGTACTTGATCATCCGGTGGCTGGGGATCTGGAGGAGCGCTCGGATGACCAGGAACACCAGCGCGGCGGTGATGGCCATGCCCAGCAGAAGCAACAGGCTGACGACGTGGCGGCTGGACGCGGGCGACGTCGCGGGCGGCGCGTAGATGCCCAGGCTCACGGTGGCGGGGCGCTCGTTGAGCGGCCCCCTGACCACAATAGTGAGGCGGTGCCTCGCGCTGGATGCGCCGGGAGAGGTCGAGCAGTGGAACGGTATGTCAACGGTCCCGCGCGGTTCCAGGGTCGCGTGCGACTTCGCAACGGTCAGCCAGACGCTCTGCTCGGGGGAGCCGTCGGTGATGAGGGCGATTTTCTGCGGCACCTCGACGGTGGACACCACCGTTACGGCCCCGGAGCGTTCGCCGCCCGGCTTGGCTTCGCCAAGAGGGATGTAATCATCCTTGAGGCGAAACGTACCGTTCGGCGGCGGAACGACGTCGGCCTGTGCCGTGAACGAACGCGGCAGCATCGGGCCGACCACTTTGAACCGGCGGCTGATGCGCGCCGGCTGCGTGTCGAGCGGCGGCAGGCACGCGAGGGTGACGGCGGCTCTCGCGCCGGCGCCCAGTTTCACGGCGGCGGGCCGTGCGGTAATCAGCCCCGACCCGGCCGCGGGCGCTATCCGGAGCTCCTGTTCGACGTTGGTGGTTGAACGAATCGTCACTGTCGTCTGCGAGGTGCGGCCGATCTCGACCCGCCCGAAGTCCGCCACGTCGGGCTCGATCACAAACGTGGTGGCGGGCACGATCCTCACCCGGAGCCGAACGCTGCCGATCTGTTTGTCCGTGGCGAAGCGAAGGACGCCGCCGACATCGCCGAGCCGTTGCGACGAGGGCACGACCAGCGAGACCTCGGCCTCGACCGGGGCCGCCGGGCTGAGCCGGAGCGTCTTGCCGTTCAGGCTGATTGCGCCGGGGCTGAGCTTTCCGCCGAATTCCGCGGCGGCCTTCGCATCCACCGCGACGGGCCCGGAAACGCGGAGCTTCAGTCTTCGCCGCGCCGACTTGCCGGGCTCGACCTCGCCGAAATCGAGCACGGCGGGCTCGGCGATCAGTTCCGTGCGCATGAGGGTCAGCGACAGCGGCACCGTCTTCCGCTCGAAATCCCCGACGACGTTCAGCGCGCCGGAATGCTTCCTGACCGGGGCATCCCTATCCGTCGGCGCGGTGGCCGTCACGGCCACGGTCTGATCCTTTTGGCTGAGCCGGAGCGATCGCCGGTCGAGCTTCGCGGGAACTTCGCCGGAGACGGCCAGAGCGACGTGGAGGGACCCGCGCGGCGCCGCGCGGAGCCGGACCCGGCGCTTGCCCGAAGCGCCGCCAAGCAGCACGCCGAAATCGACGGACGAGGGTTCTATGAGCAGCCTGGGATTGGCGACTTCGACCTGGACGGGGATTTCGCGGGTCGTCTTCGGGCCGAGGGTGACCAGCAGCCGGGCCTGGTAGTGGGCGGCGCGCTGGGCGAGCGGAATGGTCGCGGAGAGCTCGAGGCGCTGTCGTCCCTGCGCGTTCGGCTTACCCAGCTCGACCTTGAATGCCCCCGGCGGCATGCCGATCGGCACGCACTTCGCGCGGAGCTGAAGGTCGGTGAACGGCGGCAGGAGCTTCCGGAGTTCGACTGTGGCGCCGCCGGTCTCGCCGTTGTAGAGCCTTCCAAGGTTGACGGACGTCGCCCCGGCCCAGATCTCCGGATCGCGGCGTGGCGCGATCTTGCCCGTCGCGTCGAGCTGGCGCTCGAACGGATTCCCTCGCGCGGTCCGGCCCCGCATGGACAGCACGAGGTCAAACCCGCCGTCCTTGATCTCGCCGGTGAACGCGCCGGCGTAGACCCCGCCGCCCTCACTGGCGAGGCGCGCGGTGAGCAGCTTCCCGTCGGCGGCGCGAAGCGTCGCGTCCACGACGGCGCCGCTGATCGGGCGCGGGCCGTCGGCAAGCGAACAGGCGACCTCGATCGGCTTGCCGTACCCGTACTCGCCGGCCAGAGGGAACAGGACCGGAAACAGGTCCGTGGCGCCGGTGGCTTCGAGTTGCACCCGTGCCGCTCCGGCCCCGCCGCGCACCGTGGGCCGCCAGACGCCGGCCTTCGGCAGCCGGTAGGCGTAGAACTTGAACGGGCCCTTCAGGCTGGTCTCTTCGGCGCGGGCGGCTTTGTCGGGAGGAATGACGCTGAACCCAATCTCCGACTGCTTCGACCGCGCCGAGAAGATCGCCCGGGTGATCGTGTCGTCGATGGCGACGGACTGCCGCCGGGTCTGTCCGGCGTTCACGGTGAACGCCTTCCTGCCGAGAAGCACCTCGCGTTCCAGTGCGAAGCAGATTCGGCTGAAGATCTCTCGCAGCTTGACGTTGGTCGGCGCGGGGTAGTATTGCCCGCCGGTATCTTTGGCGATGCGCTGCAGCGTTGCCGCGTCGGCTTCGCGCGACAGGCCAATGGTATAGATGGGCCAGCCGGACCTGGCAAAGGCGCGGTGCGCGTTGGCGTACTCCTTGGGCTGGTTCTCGCCATCGGTCAGCAGCACCGCGGCCTTGCCGGCGACGCCGCCCTGAGAGAGCTCGCGGTGAGCGCGCCCCAGCGCTCCGTCGATGTTCGTCTGCCCCACGGTGCCGATCCGGTCGATGGCCGTGTAGAACTTATCCTTTTGCGACGGCGGCGTCGGCGGGATGAGCGTGCGGCTCTCGGCGTCGAACACCACGACACAGACGTTGCGTATGCGGTTGCCGGACGCGGCGAGGTCGACAAACGTCTTGGCCGCGGCCACGCGGAGTCGCTCGGGGTCCGTGCGCCGCATGCTGAACGATTGATCGATCAGGAGCGCCACGTCGAGCTGCGGCGGCACGTATTCCAGCTCTTGCCGGAGGAGAGCCCTGGCAACTCGAAGAGCACCCTTCTTGACCGCCATGCCGAGGACGTACTTGCCGCGCGGCAGTGCGGGCAGGGAGCGGACGTCGAAGTAGTACGCTCCGCGCAGGCGCTTGACGATGAAGCGGACCGTCTTTGCTCCGGCGTCGTCCTTGGCGGTCGCGGGGCGGATGGTGATCTCGAAATCGCCGGCGCCCAGGTCCGGCACGTCGGGCACGACCTCCGCGCGGAGCATCATCTCGCCGCCCGTGCGGGAGCGCGAGACGAGCGACAGCCTGACCTCCGCCGCGCGTGCCGCACCGCAGATCAGGCAAAGCCCGATGATTGCTTTGGCGCTGCTCAGCCGCATTCAGGGCCTCAACAGAAGCCTGGTGGGGCAGGCATTCCTGCCTGCCATCTGGCGGACAAGAATGTCCGCCCCACCGTTGTGTTGGAACTCCTTATTGCTTCAGCCTGGTGACGACGGAGATATTCTTAATCTTTGCCTTGGCGCACGCTTCGTAAACCCTCACGACCTGCTTGTGGTAAGCCAGGCCGTCGCCGCGGATCTTGACCAACTGCTTGGGGTTTTGCTTTGCCGCTTCGGTGAGTTCGCTACGAAGCTCGGCGATGGTGACGATACGGCCTCCGACGACGATCACGCCGCCCTGGCGGACATTGATGACGATTTCATCGGGTTGCCTGTTCAGCGTGACGCCCTCGTCGACTTCGGGGAGCTTAATGGCCTGGTCCTTCTCCGGGTCGATGAAGGCGGTGGATACCAGGAAGAAAATGATGAGAAGGAACATCATGTCGATGAGCGGGGTCATCGCGATTTCGACGCGCGGTTCGGGGGTGCCGAGCATTCTCATGCGTCTTCACTCCACACGGCGGGCACCTCCGACGTGTCGCTCTGCATTCGCCTGTCGCGGAGCCGGAGCAAAAGGTCGCCGGTGACTTCTTCGACCTCCGCGATGAGCGCTTCGGCCTTCCCGTGCAGCCAGTGGTAGCAGGGCACCATCGGGATCGCGATGCTGAGGCCGAAGAACGTGGTAAACAGCGCTTCGTGGATGTCAGCGGCGAACGCGGTCGGGTTCCCCATGGCGCCGCCGGAACTCATCGTCTTGAACGCTCCGATCATCCCCGAGATGGTCCCGAGCAGCCCAAGAAGCGGCGAGAGTGCGGCGACAATGCTGATGGGCCGCACGTTACGCCGCAGTTGCCACAGTTCGTGGATGCCGGCGTCTTCGGCGGCCTTTTCCATTTCCTGGATGGTTCCCGAACGTCGCAGCAGCGCGGGTTTGACGACCCGCGCGAGGGAGCAGTGGTGCTCCTCGCACAGGGCGATCGCGCCGGCCACGTCCAGTTCGTCCAGTCGGCGCCTAAGCTCGTTCGTCAGGGCGTCGGGCAGGGTGTTTTTCCTTCGCAGCGCCGCCGCCCGCTCGATCACGAACGCCAGACCGACCAGCGAGGTGAGCGCGATGGGGTACATGATCGGCCCGCCCTTGTCGAACCAGTTCCAGGCGCGGCCGAGCACCGAGGGCTCGCCGGTCGTTTCCGAGGGCGGCGACGTGGATTCGACGGCGAAGGCGGACAAGCTCCACGCGAGGATGCACACGGCGGCGGCGGGCAGGATCGGCCGCGCCAGGCCGCAGAACAGCGCCGAGCGCGGGGCGCGCGCAGGCTTCAAGGGCAGGTCCTCTCTAATGACACACCATCTCCACGGAGCGATCTGCACGCAAAAACGCGCACAACCCCCTCAACAACCCGGCCGGAATTTCGACACTTACAGTATACACGATGCCGTCAAATCGTAAAAGGATATGTCGAATGCTCACGGGGAACTGCCCGCCCGACGCGGCCGGTTCGTTTTTGCTTGAATGGCCCGGCGAGCGGACGGTATAATTCTTCGGACAGAATCAGGGCGCCTTTATGTTCGAGAAGATCCGATCGCTGATCTGGTACACCGTGCTCCTTGTCCTTTTCCTCGTCGTTTATCACATCGGCACGAGCTACACGGTGGCCATCGTGGCCGAGGGGTTCTCCTATATGGAGCCGACGCTGAAGGCGAAGGGGACATATGTGCTGGACCGACGCCAGTCCACGGTGCGGTCGCTGCAGAAGGACGACCTGATTGCCTTCGAGGTGATGGACCGCGGGCGGCTCAAGCGGACGTTTGCCCGGGTCCTTGCCTCGCCGGGCAAGACGGTGTCCGTTCGGGAGGGCCGGCTGCTGGTGGACGGGAACGACGTGGCGGAGGCCCCGCGCCGCATTGCGACGCTGGACACCGGCCTGATTGTGCCGAGGGACACGGTGTTCATCGGCTTTGATTCGTCCCGCGCTCCCGACCTGCCGCTGGCGAAACGGCTGGTCGCTTACCGAGCCGTCCTGGGACGGGTGAGGGGCAAATGACGACGGGCCACTACCGCGCACTGGTGATCGGGCAGATCGTCACGGTCTGTCTGCTCGGAGTGGTCGCGGCGCTCATCATCCTGGATTCGGTGCCCGAGCACCGCAGCCGTAACCACCTCGAGGAGGCCATCGAGTCGTACTCGGAGGGGACGGCTGCGGGGACCCGCGCCGCGAACGAGGCGCTCGACGCCGCGCTCGCCGTGGATCCCGAGATGCGCGGTGCCCTCGCGCTGCGCGGTCGGATCGGGATCGAGCAGCGCAACCTGCCGGTCGCCCACGACGCTTACAAGAAGCTGGAACAGGTCCTGTCGTCGAGTGGGCTGGGGACGGCGAGGGCGCAGAACGGCCTCGGCTGCGCTTTGCTGCTGGAAGCGGTGTTGCGCAAGGGCGGCCGAGCGAAGTACGTGCAGGAGGCATATGAGAAGTTCCAGTCGGCCATCCAGCAGGACCCGTCGAACGGAGACGCCCACGTCAACGCGGCGATCTGTTGCCTGCACCTGGGCAAACTGGTCGAGGCCGCCGGCCACCTGGAAGATGCGCGTGCGACCCGGGACCTGACGTACGAGTCGCTGGTCGCCTACTACTCGGCGGTCGGCTCGATGTTGACACTGGCCGCCTCCGAAGGCGAGGCGGTGGCGGGCGAGGTGGCGGACAAGTTCGGCGACCCGGACCCGCGGCTGCGGCGGACGGGTCGAATGCTCTTCCGCGCCGCGACCGAGTTTGACAAGGCCTTCGAGCTGGCTCAGGGCGAGTGGACCGCGGCAGAGCTTCAAGTCAACGCCGCGATGGTCAAGGCCAGGCTGCTCGCCTGGGCGCCGCTCGGCAGGCAGCAGGCGAACGACTACCGGGACGCGGTTTCGGATGCGCTGAAAGCGCACAAGGACCTGTTCAGCCTCCGGCAGCGGCAGCTCCTGGCGCTGGTACTGGCGAGCTCGCGCCGCAAGGCCGCGCACTGGGCGGTGGCGCTGGAGTGCGTGACCAGGGCCGCCAAGGAGGGGAAGCTCACGCCCGAGGCGAGCTTTTACGCGGGAGCCGTCATGCTCCAGATCGCGCAGGGCCAGAAGACCCCGGAGCGACGCGCCCGGGTCGAGAGCAATGCCAACAAGCATCTCCTGGCCGCACTCAAGCAGCCGGGCCTCTCGGATCATATGCGGCTTCGCGCCCTGGCCGGGCTGGCGTTCGGCCTCTGGCACGCGAAGAACTCGTCGGGAGCGCTCGGGCACATGGGCGAGGCGGCCGGGGTACTGGCTGAGTTGGAGGCCCGCCCGGGCGTCCTGACTATCGCCGAGAGAACGCGGTTCCGATGGAACCTGGCCGTCATGCAGTATCAGAACGGGGAAGTCGCGGCGGCGGCGGCGACGCTCGGCAAGCTGCTCGCAGTTGATGGCAGCCAGAAGCCGGCGGCGGCGCTCCTGGACAAGCTCAATCGGAAGCCGGAGATCAAAGACGTCAAGACGATGAGCACGGAGAAGCTGCCGCCGAACATGCCGATCGTCACCGCCACCGTGACCAGCGCGGGCCCGGTGCCGGTTCGCAAGGTGGACATCGCGGTGGAGATCGACGGCAAGGCGGTGACGTTCATGGTGGGCCCCGAGAGCCGGATCTACGCGCTGCCCCGGAGTGCGCTGGCGGAGGGGAAGCACGCGGTAAAGATCACGGTAGGTGCGGCCGGGAAGATGGCCGTCACGGCGACCAAGGAATTCGACGTGGCGTACAAGTACAAACAGGTGAAAGGTGGAGGCGGCTGACCGATGCGCTGTCCGCGGTGCGACACGGAAAACCCGATGGGCCTGGTGTACTGCGCCGGCTGCGGCGCCAAGCTCGAGCTGACCGAGGCCGACGCGCACGTGCAGGCCGTGGCGGCGGTTCGTCACGAGAACTGGCAGAAGGCGTTCGTGGCGATGAACCGCACCGTGTTCCTGTTTGTGCTGGCGTTCGTCCTTTCGCTGCTCTTCCGCGGATGCGCCACGCGGGACATCATGGCCGATTTCAGCGCCGGGGCGCCACTCCCGCCGCCGCCCCCCCTGGCGCTCAGCGCCGCGTTTGTCGAGCAGCCTCAACTGCCCGCGCCGGCCGTGACGACGGCGGCCCCCATCAAGGCGGAAAAGGGCAGCGAGGCCGACATTCTGGCCGATCTCGCTCTCACCGCACGCGACCGGCTCAACTGCAGCATCCACCTGAAGCGGGGCGGCGTGTTCAGGGGCATTCTCCTCTCGCGGACGAAGGACCAGGTCCGCATCATCATCGACTGGGGTCCGCCCATCTCCGTCCGCACGGTCAAGACGGGCGAGATCGACCTCGCCCGCAGCGAGTTCCCCGAGTGACGGTTTCTCTCTAAAGCCACCGCTGCTACGGCCGATAAGAGCGCAGTGCAGGGCACAGCAGTTGTGCGCCCGCACCGGCAAGGAGGAGTTCATGTGCGGCATCATCGGCTACGTAGGCCACCGCAGCGCCCGGCCGATCCTGGTCGAGGGGCTCAAGCGGCTCGAGTATCGCGGCTATGACTCCGCCGGGATCGCTCTGGCCAACGGGCAGGGCATCGCATGCGTCAGGGCGGTCGGCCGGATCGCGAGGCTCGAGGAGAAGCTCAACGGGGAGCCGCCCGACGGGACGACGGGCATCGCCCACACGCGGTGGGCCACGCACGGCGCGCCGAACGAGGTCAACGCCCACCCCCATCGGGACTGCACGGGGGCTCTGGCGGTCGTTCACAACGGCATCATCGAGAACTACCGCCGGCTGAAAGCCGAGCTGATCGAACGGGGCCACACGTTCCGCAGCGAGACGGACACCGAGGTAATTGCCCACTTGATCGAGGAGCAACTCGACGGGGATCTCTGTGAGGCGGTCCGGGCGGCGCTCAAGCAGCTCGAAGGCACCTACGGCCTGGCGGTCATCTCCAGCCGGTTCCCGCGCCAACTGGTCGTGGCGCGGAACGGCTCGCCGCTGGTCGTCGGGGTGGGCGACGGGGAGCACATCGTCGCGTCCGACGTCTCTGCGATCATCCAGCATACCCGTCAGATCGTGTACCTCGACGACAACGAGATCGCCGCGGTCACCGCGGCCGGCATGGAGACCCACACCATCGACAACCGGCCGGTTCAGAAGAAGATCGAGCAGGTCCATTGGGACCTCGCCGCCGTCGAGAAGGCCGGCTACGACCACTTCATGCAGAAGGAGATCCACGAGCAGCCGGAGTCGATTACCAACGCGATGCGGGGGCGGCTGAAGCTGGACACGTCCGAGGCGGTGCTGGGCGGGCTGGCGATGCATAACGAGTTGCTTCAGCGGATCCGCCGAATCGTCATCACGTCGTGCGGGACCTCGTACCACGCGGGCCTGATCGGCGAGTGCATGCTCGAAGAGTTCTGCCGCATCCCGGTCGAGGTCGAGTACGCCTCCGAGTTCCGCTACCGTGACCCCATCCTCGAGGACGGCACCGTGCTGATGGCGATCAGCCAGTCGGGCGAGACGGCCGACACGCTGGCGGCGCTCCGAGAGGCCCAGCGGCGCGGCGTGCCGACCCTGGGCATCTGCAACGTCGTCGGCAGCACCATCCCGCGCCAGACCGACTGCGGCGTCTACCTTCACGCAGGCCCGGAGATCGGCGTGGCGTCGACCAAGGCGTTCACCTCGCAGCTCGTCGTGCTCTACCTGATCACGCTCTACCTCGGCCGGCAGCGTGGCATCTCGTCGGCAAAGGGCGCGGAAATGATCCAGGCCCTGGCCGAGATCCCCGGCCGCGTCCGCTCGATCCTCGACCGCGAGGAGGAGATTGCCGGCATCGCGCGCCGGTACAAGGACAGTGAGAACGCGCTATACCTGGGCCGGGGCTACAACTACCCGGTCGCGCTCGAAGGCGCCCTCAAGCTCAAGGAAATATCCTACATCCACGCGGAGGGCTACCCGGCCGCGGAGATGAAGCACGGCCCCATCGCGCTGATCGACAGGAACATGCCCGTCGTGTGCATCGCCACGCGCGACAGCGTCTACGAAAAGGTGATCAGCAACATCGAGGAGGTCAGCGCCCGCGGTGGCCAGGTGATTGCGATCGCCACGGAGGGCGACGAGCAGATCGCCGAGAAGGCGACGGAGGTCTTCTACGTGCCCGAGGTCCCGCCGGCGCTCACGCCGCTGGTGACCGTCATTCCGCTGCAACTGCTCGCCTACCACATCGCCGTGCTGCGCGGCTGCGACGTCGACAAACCGCGCAACCTCGCCAAGAGCGTCACGGTCGAGTAGTGAGCCATTTGCGATGTGGCCCTCCCGCACGCGCGGCTGTGGCCGAGGTCCATGACCTCGGTCCTGAACACTGCTGTGGCGCCGCCCGCGAGACGGGGTCAGCGCGACGCTCGGAACACGACCGGGGCGAGGGCGGAGAGGGGCTGAAGCCGGTCGCCGAGCGCGGCGGGTACGATGCGGGTGTGGCGGGCGTTGGTCTCCAACGCCTCCTTCCTGAACGCGTCCTGGATCGCAGCCATCCAGTAGTCGGGGAGGTAGCGCGACAGCGAGCCGAGCACGATGACCTGCGGGATGAAGAGGTCGGCGACCATCGCACAGACCTGACCGGTGCGGCGGGCGGATTCGGTGATGACGGTGCGGGCCTTTTGATCGCCGCCTTCCGCCAGCTCGACCAGTCGCCGGGTGGCAGTCGGCTCCTTGAAAACCTGGGGGAACATGAACGGGGCGAGCTTCGCGATGCCCTCGCCGCTGCAGAAGGACTCGGCGGAGCCGGCGACCCCGAAGCAGACCGGGCCGTCCGGTGCGAGGCGGACGTGTCCGATCTCGGGGGTCTCGCCGTGGGGCCCGCGGAGGATGCGGCCGCCGATCAGGATGCCCGCGCCGAAGCCGGTGCCGCAGGTCAGGTAGACGGCGTGGGTGGCTCCTTGGGCGGCGCCCCACAGGCATTCGGCCTCCAGGCAGGCGGCGGCGTCGTGCTCCACCACGACCGGCAGGCCGAGCTCACGCCTCAGGTCGTCGGCGAGCGGGATGTTGTCCCATCCCGGCAGATGTGGAGGGGAATAGATGATGCCGGTCAGGGGGTTCAACGGGCCGCCGACGCTGACGCCGACTGCTTCGACGTCGGGGAACCGTTCGAGCAGCGACCGGGCGTGCTCCAGGAACTGGCGGCGCATTGCGGCAGGCCCCGCCTGGGTCTCCGAAGGCCACGTGTGGTCGTCCAGGACCTCTCCCTCGGACGTTCCCACGACGGCGCCGGACTTTGTCCCGCCGACGTCCCAGCCGAGGATGAGTTGCGCGTCAGCCATCTGCGTTGGCCCTCGCTATGTCGTTCTCGTCGAGGATCGCTCCGCCCTTGCGAAGCGCGTCCTGTATCCGGGCCACGTCCAGTTCTCTCGGCGATACGTTCGCTTGCACGGACAGCGCGGCGGCGGTCCCCGCAGCCTCGCCGGTCAGCATGCACTGGGCCATCACGCGGGTCGACCCGAGCGCGAGGTGGGTGACCGAGATGCACCGACCCGCAACCAGCAGGTTCTCGGCCTTCTGCGGCAGGAGAACGCGGTACGGGATCTGATACTTGAAGCCCTTTGGCGGGTGCCAACTCGTCGGCGACATCCCCGGGCCGTCGAGGTTGTGGACATCGATGAAGAACGAGCCGTAACCGATGGTGTCCGGCCAGGCCTTCTCGGCCTTGATGTCCTCTTCGGTCAGGAGAACGTCGCCCAGAATACGGCGTGACTCGCGCAGCCCAATGGTGTTCGGCGTCGAGACGAGGTAGCAGTCTTGCATGCCATCGATGTACTTGCGGAAGACGTTGACGGACTGGAAGACCTGGCGGCGCCCCTCAAGCGTCGCGCGGGTCAGGTCCTCGGCCTTCGTCGAGTCGACCTCGATGACGTGGGTAAAGTTGACGCCGACGTGGTCTGGCCGGGTGGGCGTCCACCACCGGCAGAGGATTTCGCTCTGGAAGGGGTCCATGTCGCCGTTCTTCTGGGCCTCCTTGAGCATCTCGCGGTAATCGTGGTCTTTCCACCACGCCTCGACGCGGGGCCAGCCGACGCCGCCGATGGTAAACATCAGCGTGACCGGCTGACACTTGCCGTCGCCGGGCCGGCCGACCTCGAACGGCGCGCCGGCCGAGGCCGCGACATCGCCATCACCGGTGCAATCGATGACGCGCTTCGCTCGTATTTTCGAGCGGCCGGACTTGTTCTGGACGACGATGCCGACGACTACGCCGTCCTCGATGACGCTCTCGCAGAAGAACGTGTAGTAGAGCACGTCCACGCCGCACTCGGCGGCCATTCGTTCGAGCAGAAACTTCAGCCCTTCGACCTCGAACCAGGAGCCGTAGACATCGGAGCGGCCGAAATCCTCGTCGGCGATGCGTTGGCAGACTTCCTGGAAGAGGCCGCCGACCACGCGCGTCTGGCTCCGCCACGCGCTGCCGATCGACATGTGGCCGTGACCACCGGCCGTCGCGACGCCCCCGAGGCAGTTGAACTGCTCGATGACCAGGACCTTGGCTCCCTGGCGCGCAGCGCCGAACGCCGCGCCGACACCGGCCGGGCCGCCCCCGACCACAATCACGTCGTAGTCTTGCATCTCACATCCTCGCGGGGTAGGTCTTCACCCAGTCGCAGACCTGCTTGATCGTCTCGGGCGTGCAGAGCGGGGGCATCACGCCGGCCGAGGTGACAACGATGCCGCGGTGATGCGGCAACTCGTCGAGCGACCTCTCGATGAAGGCGATGATCTCGTCGGCCGGTTGTGTCCAGTGGGTCGCCTGGGTCCCGCCGATCAGGCAGACGTTCGGGCAGGCGGTCCGGCCGTCCAGCAACGTGGTGTTGCCCAAGGTGGGCGACGTGAACGCTTCGAACGCGGTGACGGGCAGCGTGGCGAGCGTGGGGAGCAGCGCCTTGAGATGGCCGCACATGTGCAGCACGAATGGGCGGCCCGCGCCGGTGACGATTTCGCCGTACTCGCGGATGTGCGGATAGGAGTACTTCTCGTACTGTCCGGGCGAGATGAGGGTGGTGGAGGTATTCTCGGTCGAGTAGATTGTGTCGCCGGGCCATACGTCGGCGAGGATCTCGGCCCTGCGGCGCAGGATGCGGTGCTTGGCTTCGAACAGCGCGTCTACGTCGTCCGGGCAGTCGCGGAGAAGGAGGTGCGCGTTCTCGATGCCCGCGATGTGCTGGACCCAGTCCATCAGCGCCGACACGCCAATGCTGGTGCGCGTGGATGCGCCCTGGCCGATCTCCTTCACCCGCGCCTGCGCCGTTGCGAGACGGTCTCCGTCCACCTCGACCCGGCAGTCGGCGAGCCACTCGGTCATCACGGCGATATCTTCGCGTCTCTTGACGGGGAACTCGATGGGGTGCCACGACTGCGAGTCGACGTCGAACTGGTCCAGGCGCTCGAGCGACCCGCTGGGGGTGTTGAACTGCTCGACACGATAGCCGTTGTTGGTGGCGACTTCGAGCGAGGTCTTGGTTCGCACCTCGCGCACGCAGGCGCCGACGCCGACGTGCTTGTCGCTGCCGATCCAGTCGTGGATGGCATCGATCTCCATGTCGCAGAAGGGCGTGACTTGGGCGCGAGGGTAGGCACGGTCCAGCTTGGGCCAGAAGGGGAGCCGGTCTGCCGGCTCCATCCGGAGCGCCGCCAACCATCGCTCCTTCGCGGTCATTGGCACCGGGATCTCCTGCGTCAGTGCGGCACGACAATAGTATGCGGTACCCGCTTGCCCGTCAAGAGGAGCGGCGCGGTCGCCCGTGCGGAGCGGCTGGCCTCGGCTTCGGGGCCTGAAAGTTTTTTTGGGATTTTTAGTGGAAGAGTCCTATACACGATGTTATAATTCCGCCTTCGCGCTCCCGGTGAGATTGAGAATGCGGAACGAGGTGGCGGCCCTCGGCATCAATCACGTGGTGGGCAAAGGGGACGACGGCGAAGTGGATGGGGGAAGAACTTGATGGACGGTTCAGAGATCAGAGCGCTGCGGAAGCAATTGAGTCTCACCCAGGAAGAATTTGCCCATGAGATAGGCGTGACGTTTGCGACCGTCAACCGGTGGGAGAACGCCAAGTCCAAGCCCTCGCGATTGGCGCTGAGGATACTGGCCGCGCTGGAGGAAAAGACTCAGGCGGCTGCGAAGAAGAAGTCGTCCCGCAAGAAGCCCCAGAAGCGCGGCGGAAAGCACCGCTGAGGCCCTGACCCCACTCCCCGTTACTTCAGCTTGTCTTCGATCTCCGGGAGGACCTCCCGCGCGAATCTCTTCAGTCGTTCCCGCGCTGCGGCGATGGTTGCGTCGTCGGCGTTCTCGATCGTCGTGGCGAGCCGGATGAGCCCCACCCGCGTCTGCGGCCGCATCAGCAGATTGGACAGGATCACGTGCAACGACATCCGGACCAGGCTGGGCGTGTTGAGTTGACCGGCCCGGTACCAGTACAGGACGACCTGGTCGTTGTTCTTCCTCATGATCAACAGGTGCCTGGCCTTGACCGTCTGGCCTTCCTCGGTGGTGAAGCAATCCTCCTCGATCTGCTCGATCTCATA
>CAZDHT010000100.1:0-3273 GCA_964505325.1 uncultured Planctomycetota bacterium
ACATCGAGTTCTCGCGCGAGGTCGCCAGCAAGTTCAACGCCGCCTACGGCCCGGTGTTTCCCGAGTGCCAGGCGCTGCTGTCGAACGCCCCGCGCGTGATGGGCCTGGACGGCGTGAGCAAGATGAGCAAGAGCCTCGGGAACCACATCGCGATCGCCGACCCGGCGGACGTTATCCGGAAGAAGCTGGCGACCGCGAAGACCGATCCCGCCAGAAAACGCCGCACCGACCCGGGCGAGCCGGCCAAGTGCAACATCTACTCGCTGCACCAGTTCTTCTCGACGCCCGAGCAGATGCAGTGGGTCGAGGAGGGCTGCCGGAGCGCCGGAATCGGGTGCCTGGACTGCAAGGGCGTTCTCGCGGACAACATCATCGCCGTCCTGACACCCATCCAGGCGCGCTACGCGGAGTTGAAGGCGGACATGGACATCGCCCGGCGGGTGGTGGCGGAGGGCGCGGCGCGCGCGCAGAGCATCGCCTCGGCGGTCATGGCCGAGGTCAAAGACGCCTTGGGTTTGTATACCGGATAACGGCCCGTTGAAGCATCCGACGCGTTCCCGCGGAAAGCTGAGGTTCGCCATCGCCGTGGCGCTGGTCCTGTTGGGGATGGCGTGCGCGGCGGCGTGTGGGTATCTGTCGCGCAGTCCGCTGGGCCGGTCGGAGTCCTTGGCGGCTCTGGTCAATTTCCGGGCGGTGTTCCTGGGGCGCTGCGAGAACGTGGAAGAAGCATGGAACGAATTCCGCGAGCTGCCGCGATACCAGGAGTTCTGGAACACCCCCCGCGGCCGGGCGTTCCTTTCTTCCAGCTCGTTCGCCCGCGCGGCGGAGCGGGTCAACTCGCGCGGGCGGGTGTTGGGGCTGTCGATTCTGGACATCTTCGATCTGTTTGGGGACGAGGTGATCGTTGCCGGGGTGCCGGGGCAGGGCGGCGGACGGGTGTTCTTCTGTGCGAGCCGCGTTCGTCCCGTAGCGAACCTGCTGCTGGGGGTTTACTCGGCGCTGTGGCAGCGCGAGGCCCTTCACACGACGGCCGGCGATTGGTGGATGATGGTGCAGCCGAGCGTGGGGATGGGATGGACGAAGGTGGGCGACGTGCTGGCGGTGAGCAATGACCGGGGTCTGCTGGGGCGGTTTGTGGCGGCGGCGCGCCAGGGCCGGCGCGAGGATACCGAGCGGCTGGCGTCGCTGGTGGGCGGGGTGGCGCCGCGGCTGGCGGTCAAGATTCCGTCGGTCCGCCGCTCCAAAGGCACGGCGCTCCCCGACGGCAAGCTGCCCAGCGTCTGCGTGTTGTCGCTGCGGCTGGGGCCGCGGTGGAACCGGCCGGCTCCGGCCCCGGCGGCCGATGCCAGCGCGGGGGCGTTCCGGCAGTTCGCCTGCGGATACATGCCGGAGGACACCTGCACCGGGCTGGTGTGGCGGCTGGACCCGGTGAAGGTGTGGCGGCTGGCGCTGAACACGCTGACGGAGTCGCCGCGGGACAGCGTCGTTCGATATGTCGAGGACCACCTGTGTGCGGTGCTGGACGCGGACAGCTTCGAGCAGGACGTGTTGCGGCGGATGACGGGGGATTTCGCGCTGGCCATGTCGCGCCTGCCGGACCCCTGGCTGGGCCTGGCCAGCGGGCAGCTCGCCCCGACGGTCGCGGTGGTGCTGCGGATCCAAAGCGACCCGGGACTGGAGAAAAGGTTCCTGTACGCGCTGTTGGAGGCGGCCGGGGCGCTGGAGGGCGCCGACCGGCGCTTCGTCGCCGAGGTGCGGGAGGAGCAGTACCGGGGCCGCCGCATCCACGCGCTGCGGGTGCGGCGCCGCGGGACGCGCTCCGGGCCGAGCGCCGGGCCAAGCGCCGGGCCGAGCGCCGGGCCAAGCGCCGGGCCAAGCGCCGGCTACTTCGTTGTGCAGGACGAGCTGATGCCGGGGCATTCGCTGGTCGTGGCGAGCACGTCGGTGGACTGGCTTCGGCGCTCCATCGACGCGCGCGGGGGAACGGGCGGCGCGCTGGCCGCGCAGGACTGGTTCCGCGCGGTCTCGCGGCCGGTCTCTCCCACGAAATCGGTGTTCTCCTTCGTGCGAGGCGACCTGGTGGCGGGCGCGTTTGGGCGGATGCGCGGGCCGGGGGTGAGGGGCGCGCGCGGCCCGGAGCAGTGGCTGCAACTGCTGGGCGCGGTCGGGCTGGACGGCAAGATCGACAAGGACGGGGTGGTTCGGGCGGACGTTCGGATCGCGGGCGAGCGCCTGGGTAATCCCCGAGCGCGCCGCGCGGCGCCGGGCGACTAGGAGTTCCAGCAACACGGTGCGGCGGACATCCGCCTTCGCTAGAGGGACATAGCCGCTTCGGCGGAGTCCCTTCCTGTCTGCCGATTTGTCAGACAGAGACTAGAAGAACGCGTTTCAATTTGGCTTGCAATCTCTTTGGGCGAGGCTATAATCTCGCGTTCTGGTATTCCGGGTGTGCTTCCCGACCGCTTCAGCCGGCTCCAGAAGGACGGGGCTCGACATGTCCGACCTGCCATCGGAAGGGTTCAGCGCGCAAGAGAGCATCGAGCGCATGGCCGGCCGCGTCCGAGACAATCGCTGGCTGACCCCCGCCTCGATCGGGATCAGCCTGGTGCTGGTCGCCCTGTTTGCGTACTTCCTGCCGTACCTGTACATGAAGCTGAACCTGAGGGCGGTCGCCGGCGGGTACCTTCCGGTGCTGGCGGTGTTTCCCTTCCTGGCGCTGTTGTGGCTCAATGGGATGCTCCGCCGGACGGGGATCGGTCTGTCGCGCGGCGAGCTGACCGTGGTGTTGTGCGCGCTGATGGTCTCGCTCTCCACGCTGATGACGGTGGTGTGGCTGTTCTCATCGCTGCCCTCGCCGGTCTACGCGGCCACTCCGGGCAACAAGTTCAAGACGATGTTCCTGTGGTCGGTGGACACTCGCCTGCTGCCGTACACGATCGAGGACAAGGAGCGCGAGAAGTCGGCCGGGCAGTACGATGAGAGCCTGACGTGGTTCTACTCGGGCCTGCCGGAACTCTTGCCGCCGGAGCGGAAGGAGAAGGCGAAGCCGAAGGCCGGGGGGCCGGCGGCCGCCACGACCCCTCCCGCGCGGGCTGCGGCGGCTGCGGCGGCGGCCAAGAAAGCCGACGAGGCAGCATTGGAGGAAGAGCCCGCCAAGCTGAAGATGCCGTGGTTCCGCTGGGCGCGAAGGCATACGATCAGCGGCGAACGGCGGGTCCGGGCATATGACCGGCTGGCCCAGCAGGTCCGCGACGCCGAGGAGCTTGATAAGAA
>CAZDHT010000100.1:3283-16134 GCA_964505325.1 uncultured Planctomycetota bacterium
CGGTGGACCCTCGCCCGCTGCCGTACACGTTCGAGGACCAGGAGCTCGAGAAGTCGGCCCAGGCGCTGCTGGCGGAGGTCGGCGTGCTGAGGGAAAACGCCGCGGCCTCCAAGGACCAGCCGGCGGCGTACCACGCGCTGTTCGAGCGGCTGCGCGACGCCAGTTCGGCGGCGGCATACGATCAGATGCTCGAAGCGGTGAAGAGCGCCGAGGATCCCAGCCCTGCGGCGAAAAGCGCGTGGCTGTCCGCCATCCAGGGCCTGCGAGACTCGGACACGAAGCGGCTGAAAGACTACGAAGACTTTGCCGAGCGGGTCGAGAAGACGGAAGATCTCGAGCCGCCGGTGGCCGAGGCGGTGGTCGGCCAACTCGAAGTGCTCAAGCGCAACTTGACCACGACCGAGGATTTGCCGAAGGAGTACGACGCTCTGTTCGGGGAATTGCGCTACGCGAGCTCGCAGGCGGCATACAGGACGCTGCTCAAGCTGCTGGACGAGACCGAGGGCCTCCGGCCGGAGACGCGGCGCGACCTGACGCTCGCGGCGTACTACGAGCGTGACCTCGACCGCTACCTGGCCGCCCACAAGGTCCCGACGCACCGCCGGCTGTCCGACAAGCCGTGGTTGGCGTGGACCGGCCCCCTGGTCTGGTGGCTCATCTTGCTGTTCCTGTTCGTGATTTTGCAGTTCTGCGTGGCGGCGCTGCTGCGGCGGCAATGGGTGGACCACGAGAAGCTGCTGTTCCCGCACGTCGAGATCCTCGAAGCGGTGACGGCGCCGGGCCCGGGAGGCACGCCCGGCGGCAGCATCGTCCGCAACCGCCTGATGTGGATCGGGTTCGCCGCCGCGATCCTTCTGTTTGCGATGGACGGGCTGGCCACGTATTTCTCGGGATTCCCGGGGATCAAATGGAAGGACCTGAGCCTGGCCCCGGTGCTGACGGATGACCCGTGGAAGGCGATCCCGTCGGCGCTGGACCTGCACCTGTTCGTGGTGGCGATCGCGTTTCTGCTGCCGTCGGAGATCTCGCTGAGCCTTTGGCTGTTCGTGCTGGTGGACATGGCGCTGGCGGTCTACCTGCGGGCGACGGGCCACACGTTCTACACCGAGGAGCCGATCCGGGGCTACCTGATCAACGGGGGTGCCGACCAGATGGCCGGCATCGTGATTTTTATGGGGGCGCTGATTTACAGCGGGCGGCGCCATTTCATCGGGGTCTTGCGGAAGGCGTTCGGCGGCGGGAAGGACATCGACGACTCGGAGGAGCCGCTGCCGTATTTCGCCGCCTTCTGGGGGCTGGTCCTCTCCGGCTTCGGCATCATCGTGTGGTGTTACATCATGGGAATGTCTCCGTTCCTGTCCCTGCTGATTTTCGTGGGCACGGTGTTCTCCATCATGTTCCTGGCGCGAATCGTCTGCGAGCTGGGGATCGTCACCGGCACGTACCAGGAGTGGTCGACTCCGCATTACTTCGTGGCGGGGATGTTCGGCTATCGCCCCAAGGTGGGCACGATGACCCTGTGGCACCGGCTGATGCTCTTCACCCCCACCTTCTCGACGTGGTCGTTCATCTGGATGGGGCTGTTCTCCGGCATGCACGTGATGCCGATGGCGATGACGTCCGAGCGGATGTTCCGGCACGGGCAGTCACGGCGGCGGTTCACGTTCTTCCTGATGATCCTCACCCTCGGGGCGCTGGTGGTGTTTGCGACGCGGACGATCAGCGTCACGTACAAAGAAGGGGCGATCAATCTGAAGCAGGGGCGCCACAGCAGCAACGCGGCCGGCCATACGTTCAACAACACGCTGACCCGCGACTTCATCCGGAAGGAGAAGGCGCACAAGCCCTACCCGCCGATCTACTGGAGCGCCATCGTGGGCGTGGTGGTGATGACCGTGCTCCTGGCGCTGCGGCATATGTTCTACTGGTGGCCGCTGCATCCCGTCGGCTATATCTGTGCCGGGCTGGCAGGAGGCGTGTGGTTCAGCATATTCATTGGGTGGATCATCAAGCGGGCAATACTCAAGTACGGCGGGGGCCGGCTGTTCCGGACCGTGATCCCGTTGTTTGTCGGCCTGCTGATCGGCCACTTCGTGATAGCGGGAATCTGGATGATCGTGGGGGCCTCTCTCGAGGCGGCGAAGGTCGAGGGCCTGTACTCGGCCATCTGGTGTCAGCCCTACGGCAGGTAGGACACGATGAGACGGACGAAGAGAACGGGGATGCGGGCGCTGCGCCTGGCGGGGCGGGCGATGGCGATCTCCGTCTGCCTGGCGGCGGGCCTGCGTGTTCAGGGCGCCGACGCGGCTGCAAAGACGCCCGAGCCAACCGAGCGGTTCCTTGAGCGCGAGATCCGCACCCTCTCCGCCATCCCGTCCCGGCTCTCCGGCACGCCCGGCTGCGAACAGGCCGCCCGGTACATCATCCGCCGCTTCAAGGAGATCGGGCTCAAGAACATCACCCGGCACACGTTCGACGTGGTGGTGCCGATCACCAAGCGGTGCTCGCTCGTGCTGGGGCCCCGGAAGACCCCGGTGGAGATCCACCCCCTCTGGCCGAACTGGGTGCGGACGTGCACCACCCCCGGCCCCATCACCGGTCGCATCCTATACGCCTACGACGGCGACTTCCGCAAGCTCACCGGCCTGCCCATCCGAGGATCGATTGTCATCCTCGAGCACAACACCGGGGCGGCGTGGCAGAACCTGTGGACGCTGGGGCCGCGCGCCGTCTTGTTCGTCGAACCCGCAGGACGCGACGCCACCCGCCGCCAGGCAGAACTGAAACTCCTGCGCAATCCGGTGAACACGCCCCGGTTCTGGATACCTCGCGCCGGGAACAAGCTGGGCGCCGGCGAACTGGTCAGACGGGTCCGGCAAGCCCAGGAAGACGCCCGGAAGAAGAAGGACGACGCGCTGTTCCTCACCGCCACCCTCGACTGCAAGGTCGACTGGGAGCAGCGGACCGCGGCCAACATCATCGGCCTGCTGGAAGGCACCGAAGCCACGGCGGCCGAGGGCAACTTCGTCGCGTACACGGCGCACTACGACTCGATGTCCATCGCCCCCGACCTGGCGCCGGGCGCCGACGGGGCCAGCTCCGTCGCCGGCCTGCTGCGGCTGGCCGAGCACCTGGCCGCGAAACGCGGCAAGGAAAGCGTGATGTTCATCGCCACCGCCGGGCACTACCAGGGCCTGCGCGGCGCCACCGTGCTGGCCGATGTGCTCGCCCTCAGCCACACACCGGCGGAGGACAACGAGCTCGCCGAGCGGATCAAGGAACTGGAAGAAGACAAGATCGACCAGGCCAGCCGCGTAAGGGCCTACGGCCGGCTGGCCGAAGACATCGAAGACACGGACGGGTTCCAGGCGAAGGTGGCGGAGGAACTGCTGGCGGCGGCGAAGAGGGTCGAGGCGAGCGGCCCGCCCGACGCGGCGAATCCCCGCCTGGCGTACGACCGGCTGCTCGGCCTGCTCAATAAGATCGCCGACGCCGACTTCACCGATGACGAACACCACCGGGAACTGAGGCGGGTCATCCGGGAGCTGCGGAACCCGAAGCCCGCGGTCACGACCGAGGAGCTGAAATCGGGGCGGCCCGCGACGTACGCCGGCATCCTCGGCCAGTTGAAGGCCGGGGTGCAGCATCGGCTCAAGACCGTGAAGGCGATGGCCGCCCAGGTGGAGCTGCTCAAAGAGCGAATCGCACAGACGACCAACTCTCAGGCCGTGTACGACGAGCTGTTCCGCCTGCTCGAATCGGTGGAGGACTTGGGCGGGGGTACGCAGCGCCGGCTGCGGTTCAGGATTGAACACGAGCAGGACGCCGACCGCCACATCGCCGCCTACCGGTTCGAACTGGTGCGGCTCCGGAAACACCAGCGCTTCCTGCAGGAGCTCGGCATCGACCTGAAGAAGCGGCTGCGCATCCTGTACTCGCTCGACCTGTGCAGCGACGGCTGGCGGTTCGGCGTGTTCGCCGCCGGCGCCGGCGCCCTGGTGGCCCAAACCGTGCAGGAGCAGTCCATCTACGGTGCCCTGCTTCAGAACATCTGGCAGATCGGCCGGAAGAAGCTGGCCGGGGCGCCGGTCGCCCCCGGAGAGAAGGCCGATCTCTACGAGCGGATCGTCTATCCGGCCCGCGCGGAAGACCGCCAGAAAGGCGGCACCAGCGGGTACTTCAGCGGCCTGGTCACGTTTGACAGCGAGGTGTTCCAACTCGCCGGCCGCGAGGCCCTCGCACTGGTGACCGTCGACTGCGGCCGCCGGAGAGTCGACACCCCCACCGACACCGTCGACCGGATCAAGAAGTACGGCGGGTTCGAGCGGCTGAAGTTCCAGGTCGACCTGCTGTGCGAGCTGGGCGAGAAGCTGGCCAAGGACCGTCACGTGCGGGCCTTGTACCGGACGTTCGACAGCAAACGCGCCTCCGACAAGTCCGCGCTGAGGGAGTACTACTGCCGCATCAGCGGCCGGGTGGTGTATTACGACATCAAGCGGAGCATGGGCGCGGCCGACCAGCCGCTGGGCGGCGCGCTGTGTGCCACGCGCTACTCGGCCGACGGCCGGTGGGCGGGCATGTCGGCCAACACCTTTGCCGGTGTCCGCGACGGCTACCTGACGTTCTCGAGCGGCGCCGGAACCTACGAGGTGCTGGGCCTTCCGCACGACCGGTCGCGCCCGTGGAACATGAAGATCTTCCGGTTCGAGGCCTATGGCTTCAACACCGAGGCCGACGTGGCGGAAGCGAAGAAGGACGGGCGCTCGCTGGCGCTGGGCGAGATCAACTTCGCCCCCGACCTGGGCCCGCAGGGCGCCCAGGAGCAGTTCAAGATCCTCCAGAAGATCGACCGGGACGACCTTGAGATCACGGTGGCCGTGTTCCGGTGCCGCCCGGTGGGGCTGGTCGGCTTCAAGGACCCGCTGATCGCGCGCGACTACAAGCAGATCGTCCTGTACGACGCGAAGACGAGCACCACCCCGGACTTCTACGGTCAGTCCCTCTTCCCCACGCCGATCAACTACACCCACGGCGTCCCGAACGCGGTGATCTATCTGCAGCCGGACGTGAGGTTCAAGCTCCAGTTCACCGCCGGCGCGCTCGGGGCCACGTTCCCGCTGGTCAACGTGCGCGGGGGCGACTTCCTCGAGGGGGACGCCGCCGTGGTGGGCCGTGGATACGCACCCGAGCCGGCCGCGGGCGGCACACCCGCGGGCGGCACACCCGCGGGCGGCACACCCGCGGGCGGCGCGGAGTCTGAGCATCAGGAACCCGGCGAGGTGGCCGGCATGCTGGTGAACTGCCGGTATTTGATGACGCGCGACGTGGTGAACCTCGACCACCAGCGCATCGAGGCGCTGCGCGACCACGCGGTGGAAAACCGGCGGGTGAACGAGCTGCACGCGGGCAAGAAAGACAAGAATCAGAAGCCGGCCGCCCAGGGCGCCGTGCACCACCTCAAACAGGCCGAAGACGCCCTCGCCGCCAGGGACTACGCCCGGTTCTCGACCCGCCTCGAAACCGCCATCGCCATGGAGGCCCGGGCCTACCCCATCGTCAAGGGAACCACCACCGACATCCTCACCGGCGTCCTGTTCTACCTGTTCCTGCTCCTGCCGTTCTCTTACTTTACCGAGCGGCTGCTGTTCGGGTTCCCCAGCATCAACAAGCGCATCATCGCCTTCTTCGGGATCTTCGTGGCGGTCTTCCTGGTCCTGGCCCTGGTGCATCCGGCGTTCGCCATCACGCAAAGCGCCCCGGTGATCCTGATCGCGTTCATCACGTTGGCCCTCTCAGTGCTCGTCATCATGATGATCCGCAGCCGGTTCGAGATGGAGATTCGGCGGCTGCACGAGCGGCCGGGAGCGCGGCGCCAGGGCGATTTCAAACGGGCCAGCGCCACCACCGCGGCCTGCGCGCTGGGCATCGGCAACATGCGCCGGCGAAAGGTCCGCACCACCCTCACCCTGGTCACCCTGGTCCTGCTCACCTTCTCGGTGTTGTCCTTCACCTCAGTCGATCCGCGGCAGGTGACCTACGAGAACCCAGACCCCACCGGTGAGCAGATCGTGCCGGCCTATCCCGGCGTGCTGCTGCGCACCACCAGCTACCAGCCGCTGCCGGCGTACCTGTATCGCCTGGCGCTGAACGAGTTCAGCGGAGAGGCGGCCGTCGTGCCGCGGGCCTGGCTCGGGTCGGATTGCCTGGTTCAGAGCGCCGCCGACTTCCACAAGGAATTCCTGGCCACCGGCGTGGTCGGAATGACCCCGGACGAGACCAAGGCGACCCGGCCGCAGACGTGCCTGCTGGCGGGCCGGTGGTTCCAGGCAGACGAGGCGGCGCCCGGATGCATCATCGGATACGGGTTGGCCAAGCACATCGGAATCACGCCCCAGCAGGTGAAGGACGCCGAGGGCGACCTGGCGCGCGCCCCCCGGATCAGGATGCTGGGGGCGGAGCTGCCCGTCATCGGGATCACCGACGACAAGCCGTTCAGCAAGCTGCAGGACATCGACGGGGAGGAGATCTCGCCGGTCGACCGCCGGCAGGAAAGCTGGATGAAGCGGGCCGGCAAGTCGTTCGACCCCTACGCGGTCGAGAGCTACATCCACGTGGCGCCGGAGAACTGTGTGTTCGTGCCGTACGACTTCCTGATGGAGTACGGCGCCAACCTCATCTCGGTGGCCATCGTGGCGCGGGACTCGGCGCACTCCGAGGCCATCGGCAAGAACCTGCTGAACCGCCTGACCGTCCCGATCTACATCGCGTCCGAGGAGTCGGTCACCTATTCTCTGTCGTCCGACGCCAACCGGGTCCGCGGGCTCGGCTCGCTGATCGTGCCGATGCTGATCTGCGCGCTGATCGTGCTGAACACCATGCTGGGGTCGGTGTATGAGCGGCAGCGCGAGATATCGATCTTCGGCTCGCTCGGTCTGGCGCCGCTGCACATCGGCTCGCTGTTCATGGCCGAGTCGGCCGTGTTCGCCACCATCGCGGTTATCCTGGGATACGTGCTGGGGCAGACCACGTCGTTCCTGCTGACGGCGAACAACCTGCTGGAAGGGTTCTCGCTGAACTATTCGTCCATCTCGGCGGTGGTCTCGGCGGCGGCGGTGATGGCGCTGGTGCTGCTGTCCACCATCTATCCCGCGCGGAAGGCGTCGCAGTTGTCCGTGCCCGACGTCGAGCGCGTCTGGCGGCTGCCCGAGCCGGACGGCGATCACTTCCACATCATGTTCCCGTTCACCGTCGGCGGCGAGCAGGCCTACGGCATCAACATGTTCCTGCTCGAGTACTTCCGCGACCACGCCAATCAGTCGGTCGGCGATTTCTTCGCCCAGGACAGCGCCCTGGGCATGGAGAAAGTCGAGGGCGCCGACGTGATCCGGTTCGACTCGCAGGTGTGGATCGCGCCGTTCGACTTCGGGATCAGCCAGTCGCTCTCGCTGTACACCGTACCCACCGACGAGGAGGGCATCTTCGCCCCCGAGATGCACCTGTACCGGAAGAGCGGCGAGCCGGCGGCATGGGCCCGGATGAACCATCGCTTCCTCCGGCTGATCCGCCAGCAGTTCCTGCTGTGGCGGATTCTGTCCGGCGAAGAGCGCGAGTTCTTCGCCGCGCAGGCCAAGGTGCAGTTGGGGGTGGCGACGGACGAGGACCGCAAGATCGTCGAGACCATGTTAGAGCCGCCAGCGGCACCGGAAGAAACCAAAGAGCAGACCACCTCGGGTGAGGAGGCGTAGCGCGGATGGCATTTTGGGCTCGGAAACGCGACGCCGATATCGAAGAATATCGCAATCTGATGACGCCGCCCGAGCGGTTCGAGGACGGCTTCACCATTCGGAGCGTCATCGGTGTGTTCTTCATCGCGTTCGTGATGATGCCCAGCGCAATCTACCTCGGGCTGACCGTCGGCCGGTCGATGGGCCCCGCGGCAGTGTGGGTGACGATCATCCTGTTTGCCGACGTGGCCCGGCGCTCGTTCAAGCCGCTGAAGCGCCAGGAGCTGTATCTGCTGTACTACGCCGCCGGCAGCCTGATCGCGATGATGGGCGGCGTGGCCTTGTCCGGCGGCCCGTTCGCCTCGATGATCTGGCGGCAGTACCTTCGCACGTCCCCCGCGGCCGAAAGCTTCGGCGTGGCCACCAAGATCCCAAAGTGGGTCGTGCCTGCCGCATCCTCCAACGCCATCATCGAGCGGACGTTTTTGCATCAGGACTGGCTGCTGCCGCTGGGGCTGTTGCTTCTTAGCGGCATCCTGGGCCGGGTGGCCTACTTTACCGCCGGCTATGTGCTGTTCCGAACGACGTCTGACATCGAGCGGCTGCCGTTCCCGCTGGCTCCCATCGCCGCGCAGGGCGCCACGGCGCTGGCCGAGGCCGGCCAGGAGACGTGGCGCTGGCGCACGTTCAGCATCGGCGCCATGATCGGGATTCTGTACGGCTCCGTCTACGTGTTCATCCCGGCGATCACCGGCGCCGTACTGGGAAAGCCCATTCAACTGATCCCCATCCCGTGGATCGATTTCACCCGGCAGACGGAGTCGTTCCTGCCCACCGCCACCACCGGCATCGCCACCGACCTCGGCCTGGTGATCACCGGGATGGTGCTGCCGTTCTGGACGGTATTCGGGCGGTTCTGCGCGGCGCTGGTCCACATGTTCGGCAGCGTCATCCTGTACCGCTGCGGGATCCTCGTGTCGTGGCGGCGCGGCACCGAGACGATCATGACCGAGTTCATGAACAAGATCGACTTCTGGCTCAGCTTCGGCATCGGGACCAGTTTCGCCGTCGCCTTCATCGGCCTGTTCTCCGTCATCCGGTCCGCCCTGGCGAAGAAGCGCCGGGGCGAAGAGCGGGCACACGGCACGTGGAGCGACGTGCCCGAGGGGCGGGGCGACTTCTCGCTGGCCATCGCCATCGCCTTGTTCTTCCTGTGCACCGCCGGCAACATCTCGCTGTGCATGCTCCTCATCGGGAAGGAGGCGATCCTGCTCTTCTTCTTCTTCCTGTTCGGCTTCATCTACACCCCGCTCATGTCCTACGTCAACGCCCGGCTCATCGGACTCGTCGGGCAGCCGGTCGGCTTCCCCATGATCCGGCAGGCGACATACATCCTCAGCGGGTACAAGGGCGTCGACATCTGGTTCGCCCCGTTCCCCATCCAGGACTTCGGCCGCGGCGCCATGTTCTTCCGCCAGGTCGAGCTGACCGGCACCAGCTTCCGCAGCATCATCAAGCTCGAACTGATGATGTTCCCCGTCCTCTGGTGTGCGAGTTTCATCTTCTGGGCGTACATCTGGGGGTCCGGCCCTAAGATTCCGTCCCAGGCATACCCCTACGCGCAGAAGATGTGGCACCGGAGCGCGCTGAACATGTGCCTTTGGTACTCTGCCACCCTGCCGGGCAAGTCTCAGAACAAGCTGCTCTACAAGGCGATCAAGTTCCCGGTGATCGGGTACGGCCTCGGCTTCGGGGTCGCCGGGTTCATGATTCTGAAACTGTGTGGGCTGCCCACTCTGGCGCTCTATGGGTTCATCAGCGGCCTGGGGTTCCTGCCGCACATGCTGATTCCGGAGATGATCGGGGCGCTCCTGGGGAGATACTATCTCTCCAAGAAGTTCGGCCGGAGGCAGTGGCTCCGCGCCGTGCCGGTGCTGGCGGCGGGCTATGCCTGCGGGATGGGCCTGATCGGCATGGTCGGTTCCGCCATCGCGCTGCTCGCCGCGTCCGTCAAAGCCACCGGTCCGTAGTGTCTGTTCAGTCGCAACCTTGCCCGCAATCCCAGTCGTAATCCGTTGGTAACACTTCAGCCTTTTTAGGCGGTGCGGTGCAACGAGGTGATTTCTTTGTCCGTCGGAGGAAATCCGTGAACTTTTCCGCCGCCAGCGCGTCTAAACCACAAATGGGCATGGGGAACTCTCACAAGCTTACCGGCACGGAGGGGCGAAGATGAAGACGTGGCGAATGATGTTGAGTCTGGCGGTTGTGGTGGCGCTGGCGGCCGGGGCCGTGGCGGCCGACGCGAAGAAGCCGGCCATCGACCAGGGCGTGAAGCAGGGCGAGCTGCGCGTCCAGATGAAGGACGGCTCCATCGTGTCCTGCCCGCTCAAGCACACGGACGTGAAGGCGAAGATCGCGGGCTTCATCGCCCGGGTCAAGGTGCGCCAGACGTTCTACAATCCGCTGAACGAGAAGATCGAGGCGGTGTACGTGTTTCCGCTGCCGCACGAGGCCGCGGTGGATGACATGACGATGATCATCGGCGACCGGCGGATCGTCGGCATGATCAAGCGCCGCGACGCCGCCCGCGTGATCTACGAGCGCGCCCTGGCGCGCGGCCAGACCGCCGCCCTCCTCGAGCAGGAACGCCCCAACATCTTCACCCAGTCCGTCGGCAACATCAAGCCGAAGCAGGTGGTGGTGATCGAAATCTCATACGTCGACGTGCTGAAGTACGACCTCGGCGTCTACGACTTCCACTTCCCGATGGTCGTCGGCCCGAGGTTCATCCCCGGCGGCCCGACCTCGAAGGTCCCGACCATGCCGCCCGAGCTCCGCGGCAAGGTCGGCACCGTTCCCGGCCCGGCCGACGGCCCCAAGCCCAAAGGCGACGGCTGGTCGCCCGACACCGACCGCGTGCCCGACGCCTCGCGCATCACCCCGCCCGTCCTCAAGCCGGGGTTCCGCAACGGCCACGACATCAGCCTCGCCGTCGAGCTCGATGCCGGCGTGCCCGTCCAGGACATGCAGGTCAAGCAGCACCAGGCGACGGTCAAGCGCGACGGCAAGCGCAAGGCAAGCATCCAGCTCGACAAGGCCGACTCGATCCCGAACAAGGACTTCATTCTCCGCTACGCGGTGGTCGGCAAGAAGCCGGAGCTGGCGGTGCTGGCCCACGCGATCCGGCGGCAAGGCGGCTACTTCATGCTGATGGTCCAGCCCAGGGAGGATGAGCGCCTGAAGAAGACCCCGCCCCGCGAGATCTTCTTCCTCGTCGACGTGTCCGGCTCGATGAGCGGCCGGCCCATCGCCCAGGTCAGAGACGCGATGAAGAAATTCCTCGCCACCTCGAAGGAGGGCGACACGTTCCAACTGGTCACGTTCGCCGGCCGCGCCCAGCAACTGTTCGACAAGCCGCAGCCCATCGATGACAAGTCGCTCACGAAAGCTGTCGAAGCGGTAAGCCGGATGCGGGGCGGCGGCGGGACCCATATGCTGAAGGGCATCGTCAAGTGCCTCGACGCGCCCGCCGACCCGAAGCGCGTGCGGATCGTCGTCATGATGACCGACGGGTACATCGGGAACGAGGCCGAGATCATCCGCGAGGTCGGGCGCCGCTGCGGCGACCGCATCCGGTTCTGGGCCATCGGCGTCGGCACGTCCGTCAACCGATATCTCATCGACGGCGTCGCCAAGCAGGGCCACGGGATGTCGAAGATCCTCGGCCTGAAGGAGGACCCGCAGAAGCTCGTGGCGGAGGTGGTTCTGCGCATTCATCGCGCCCAGCTCACCGGCATAAAGGTCGACTGGGGCGGGCTGGCCGTGTACGAGACGTATCCGGCGAAGGTCCCCGAGCTGTGGTCCGGCCGTCCGGTCATCCTGTTCGGCCGGTACCGGAACGGCGGTTCGGCCACCATCAAGGTGAACGGCCAGGTGGAAGGCGAGGCGGCCTCGTTCCCGGTGAAGGTCGAACTGCCGGGGGAGGAATCGGAGCACGACGTGCTGGCCAAAGTGTGGGCTCGCAAGAAGATCGAGGAGCTGATGGCGCAGAACATCATCGAGGAGTCCGCGGCGGTGGTCGAGATGGTCACCCAACTGGCCTTGGACTATCGCCTGATGAGCCAGTACACGAGCTTCGTGGCGGTGGACGAGAAGGATGCGGACGAGCTGACCGAGCCGGCGCGGCCGCCGCGGCGGATGCTGGTGCCGGTGCCGCTGCCGGAAGGGGTCTCGTTCGAAGGTGTCTTCGGCCCGGCTGAGGGCGGCGAATTTGAGATGGACTACGCGTTCAAGGCCAAGGACGTGAAGTCCGAGCTGGCGAAGAGCCTGAGGCGGTTTGCCCCGGCGCCCGCGGCTTCGCGTCCGATGGCATATGCGTCGCCGCCTGCCTTCGCGCTCCGTTCACTCGGCCCGCCGATGAAACTGGCAGAAACAAAGAGGACGTTGGGCGCGCTGGGTCGGAGCAACCTCGCCTACCCCAGCGGGCGAGCGGGGAACAGCGGCTGGGGCGGCAAAGGCAACGGCGGACCGGCCGGGTTGGGGAAGCCCTTCAACGAGGGCGGAGGTGTGTTGAGAGACGAGGCCAGGGGCTTGTACGCGGACATCGGGGGCGCCCGATATGATTTCCGGCAAGTCTTCGCCGTGGACCTCCAGAAGTACGTCCAGGAGGCGAAGAAGGCGCTCGCCGCCGGCAAAGAGCTCGCCGGGAAGGGCGAGGCGACCGCCGCCAGGGCGCAGTTCCAGCTTGCCTATATGCTGGACACGATTGCCACCCGGTACTACTACAGCCGCGGCCAGACGGGCGGCGAGGCGCTCGCCGAGATCGCCAAGCTGACCGAGAAGGTGAAGGGCCTCGGCCAGCGGCTGGATTTGCTTATTCGCAACCAATCGCTGGAGGCGGCGCTGGCGGCCGTCTCGAAGGCGGCTGGTGTCGAGGTCGGCCTGCTGCCCGGCAGCGCCGACGACGCCAAGTCACTGCTCCGGACCGACCGCCTGCGGGTGACGTACCTCGACCTGCGCGGCGCCACCGTCAAGGAGGCGCTCAGTTGGATGCTCAGCCCCCTGCGCCTGGCGTGGGAGGCCCGGGACGGCCGCGTGGTGATCGGGACGGCGCGCCGAATGGGCGGG
>CAZDHT010000101.1:0-16111 GCA_964505325.1 uncultured Planctomycetota bacterium
GAATCGAGCTCCGTCCCGGGCAAATCAAGAAGACTCTGGATTCCCAAGCCGTCTCGTTCGTCGTGGGGCTCCGCGAAGCATCGTTCGGGGCTGCACCCTGAATCCGCTCCCGCGCGGACGGAACCGCCCTGCGCCCAGGCAATGGAATTCCCGCACCCGAACTGCTAGACTGTCGTCGCGCCGGGCATCACGAACACCCCCATCGGAAAGACGAGCGATGATGTCCAGACCGTATGACCCTGAGAGAGACAAGGAAGCCGTGCTCCGCATCTGGCGCGAGATCGGCTGGCTGACCAAGGGCAAGGAACCGTCGCTGGACACGTGGCTCGAGGGCAACCGCGCCTTCGTTGCCGAACTGAACGGCAGCGCCGAGTGCGCGGTGACGGTCGGCGAAGAACCGCGCGCCGAACCGGGGACGCACGGGTCACTGCCGACGCTGACCGCATCCGTCAACGCGCTCTCGCGGCTGTGGCTGGGGGTGCGTCACGCGAGTGGCTTAGCCATCACCGACGACCTTGCCGGTCCTCCGGCGCTCCTGGCCGAGTTGGACACCGCTTTCCGCCTGCCCCCGCCCAAGCTGGACTGGGAGTTCTGAACGCAGGCTCGTCGCGACTTTCGCGGTGAGATCAATCCTAGCGCGCCGCGCGCACGAGCACGGCCCAGTAGCCCTCGTCGCGCGGGGTGACCAGGCGCAGGACGCCGTCCTCCGGGGCGCCCGGCTCGGGGTTGACCCAGGCGCTCGCCACGATGTCGAGCCATCGGACCTCGAGCGACTTGCCGCTCGCCGCGGATACGTCCAGCCGCACGTCGCCGCCGTCGGTGAAGAACACGGCGTACTCGACGCCCGGGTTGGCGCTGCAATACGCCTCGTTCCAGCTCCGCTCGCCGAGCATGTCGGTGTGCGGCTCGCAGGCGAAGATGGTCATCGCGTCGGTGAACATCCGCATGCTCCTGAGGTGCGCCTGCGCCCGCTCGCTCAAGCCGAGGCCGGAGAGCGGCCGGTGGAACCGCGACGAGGCGAGCCCGTTGAAGATGTTCCGCCAGAACCGTTCCTGCGCGTCGCGGTTCGTGCCAAAGTGCCCCGTGTTCGCGCCGTAGATCTTCACGCTGTTCATCGGGCGGATACGGCCCGAGGCGATGATCTTCTCGCGGATGAACTGCGGCCCGGTCCAGTGCCGGTCGGCCGGGCTGTGGTTGTTTTGCGAGATGTCTACGAACGAGTACAACTCGGGATGGCCGTAGGTGTTCTCGTGCTGCGGGTGGCGGAGGTCGTGGGCGTCCCACATTTCGGTGACCTCGACCCCGACGCCTGCCGCGGCCGCCTGCGCGCGGATGTACTCCGCCCAGTACTTTGGCCACTCGGGCGATTCGTTCGTCTCGTTGTCCACACAATAGAGCACGTTGCCGCACGGGAGCGATAGCGAGAGCAGCTTGTCCACGTGGGCGTGCTGATAGCGGAGCACGAGGTTGTTGTTTTCCCGCGCCGGGACAGAGCGGAAGAAGGCGTTCGCGCGCTCGCCGGGGTGGGTGTCGATCCGCTCGGCCAGGCCGCTCTCTTCAGCCGTGTAGTTCACGTTGTTCTTCGGGTTGAACGGATTGTCCTGCCACGGGTCGCGGGCGAAGTCGAACCGGTCCCACACCTCAATCTGAAGGATGATGTCGCGCGCGGCGGTGAGGCGCAGGAACCGCTCGAAGCGGCGCCAATAGTCCTCGCCCGGCCGGTTCAGATCGTACCGGCCGGTGGCAGGATCGCGCTGAAACGGCCACACGTTGCCCTCGTCGCGGCTCGACATCGTGCAGCGGACGTAATTGCCACCGGCCGACACCAGCAGGTCGAGGTGCTCCTCGACGTCGGGGATCTGGAACAGGTTGTCCTCGACCGAGCCGCCCAGCAGCAGCACCGGCTCGCCCTTGTACTGCCAGTAGAACCGGTTCTCCGGCCATGGTTGGATACGGCCTCTGTCGCGGGCGATCACTCAAGCTCCCGTTTGACGTCCACCCAGTCGCCGTCGGCGTCGTAGGCGGAGCGGTACATGGCATCGAGGATCGACTGGGTACGTCGGCCGTCGCGGCCGGAACAGCTCAACTCGGCGCCGGTCCGCACCGCGGCGGCGAAGTTGTCCACGGCGTTGACCCACTCTGACTCGGCGACCAGCGGCGGCTTGTCGCTCCACGCGCCATCGATGTACCATCGGGTCTGCGGCTCGGCGTACGGCCCGGCGGACGCATGCGCGTACGCGCCCTCCGTGCCCACCAGGTCGAGCTGGCAATACCATGTCGACTGCGGGTAGCTGGTCGTTGCCGTGAACGTGACCACGAAGCCGTCGTCGTAGAGCCACACGGCCGAGCCCAGATCCTCCGCCTCGATGTCGTGGGCCTGCGTCCAGACGTTGCAGCGGACCCTCGCGGGTACGCCCGCCGTGAAGGCGAGGTCGTCGATGTGGTGGATGGCCTGGTTGGAGAGCACGCCGCCGCCGTCCCATCGCCGCGTGCCGCGCCAGCCATCGTCGCTGCGGAAGTACTCCATCGTCCGTTGAATCCTCAACGCGCAGGTTGCGTTGAGCAAGCGGCCGAACACGCCCTCGGCGACCGCCGCCCGGAGCGTGCTCAACTCGGTGCTGAAGCGGCGGCCGAAGTCGACCGCCAGCAGACGGTCCTTCGCCTCGGCCAGGCGGATCATGTCGTCGCACGCGGCCAGCGTCGCTTCCATCGGCTTGGTGGTCATCACGTGCTTCCCGGCCTCCAGCGCGGCCAGCCCGATCTCCGCATGGCGGCCCGTCTCGGTCAGCACGAAGACGACCTCAACTGCGTCGTCATCGAGCCATTCGCGGAAGTCGGTCCTGTACGGCGCCCCACACTCCTCGCTGGTGCGCCGGGCGCGGTCTTCGCGAATGTCCGACACGCCGACGAGCTTGCAGCCGGAAGTCTTGGCGATGTCCTTCGACCGCTCGTGGCCCATGCCCAGGCCGACCACGACGAAGCCGACGGGCTCGTCCGCCCATGGGCGCGTCACTAACTCGACCGCCCTGGAGGCGGCGAAGATCGAGCTGCCCGGCGCGGCGGTCGGCCATGCCCGCTGGATCACGCGGACCACGCGCTCGGACATCTCGATGTTGCTGACGTTCTGCGGGTCGGGGTTGTGCGTCTCGGCGCTGATGGGGCCGGGGATGCCGGCGTCGTGGCAGTGCTCGAGCACCTTATCGTACGGGATCCGCTCCTCGCCGTAGCCCTCGACGGCGCCGCGGGCCTTCACGTGGATCAGCTTCGACCGCGCTGCCATCCGGCGGATGAAGGCGTCCTCGTCCCTTCGCCGCTCTTCACAGGCCCACGAGTTGTGCACGTCCCAGGCGAGCGCCCACTGCGGCACGTCGAGCGCGTCGAGCACGGCGAAGACCTCCTCGGGCGTGACGCCGCAATTCTCGAAGGCGAGCACGAGCCCGGCCTCGCGGGCGCGATCGGCGAGCGGGCGGAACATGTCGAGCACCTTCTGCAGTTCGTCGGGACGAACGGCCAGTTCGCCTTTCATCTCGCCCTCGGGCTGCCAGTAGTGGAAGGCGCGGACGAGGCGGCAGTCGAGCGCGTCGGCGGCGCGGATGACGCCCTCCAGCTTCTCCGCCTCGGCCCGTTGGCGTTCGGCGTCGGGCAGGTGCACCTTGGCCAGCGACGACTGGAGGCAGCCGACCTTCGTCCCGTGGCCGTCGAGCAGCCGGCGCAGCTCGGGCAGCCGCTCGGCCGGCAGCGCCTCGGCGGCGCAGCCGAACACCTGCCCGCGCAGGTCGACGTATTCCAGGCCCCACGACTTGATGATGGGCAGCCCCTTGGTGATGTCGATGCCCAGCTCATCCGAAAAGATCGATGGAAACATGCGGCCTCCTTTCTCACTTCTTCAGATCGTCAGCGATCTGCTCGAGCGGCGGGACGTCCTTGCCCGCCCGCAGGTCCTCGATCCACTGCTTCGCGGCTTCGTAGCCGGGCCGCCCCATCAGGCCGTAGGCGAGGACCTTGCCGGCCTCGACGCCGGGTTGGTTGAACGCGTTCACGCCGTACAACTCGCCGGAGATGGCGGTTTTGACCTCGAGCATGTGGAAGAGCTGGCCGAGGGCGTAAGGCGTGACCTCGGGCAGCGTGATGGTGTAGTTGGGCCGGCCGGCGTCGGTCAGCGCAAGGGCCGTGGCGATGCGTTCATACTCGATGAGTTCGTTGAAGGTATGGCCGCCGATGTAGCCGAGTGCGTCGACGTCGGGCCATGCCGCGGGGATCTCGAGCTCGCCGACGAACCGCCCCACTCCGAGGAAGCAGAAGACCTTGTCTTTGGGCCCGTCGCGGTAGAGTTGGACCTGGGAGTGCTGGTCGGTGACGCCAAGCGCTTTGATCGGCGTGGGGCCGACGTCGGGGCTCTTGCCCAGACTCTCCGCCCAGAGCTGGCGGTACCAGTCGGCCACGTCGCGGAGGGCGCTGGCGTACGGCATCATCACCGATAGGTTATGTCCTTTGTTATAGAGAATGTATTCGACGGCCGCGGCCATGTACGCGTCGTTCCCTTCGAGAGAAGCGGAGGCGCAGCGCGTCTTGTCCGCGTCCTCGGCGCCGGCGAGCAGCGCGTCGATGTCGATCCCGCACAGCGCCGCGGGCAGCAGGCCGACCGGCGAGAGCACGCTGAACCGCCCGCCCATGCCGTCCGGCACCTCCAGCGAAGCCAGGCATTCCGCGTCGGCGATGGGACGCAGCGCCCCCTTCGCCTTGTCCGTGATTGCCACCACGTTCTTTTTCATATCGCCCCCGAGCATCGACCGAGCGAGCAGCAACTGCGACATGGTCTCGACCGTCGAGCCGGACTTCGAAATCACGATGAACAGGGTCTTCGCGGGATCGATCACGTCGAGCAGCCCCTTCAAGCGGTCCGGATCGACGTTGTCCTCGACGTACAACCGCGGCGTCCCGCGCCGGTTGGCCGGCAACTCATTATATAGAGGATGACATAAAGCCGAGCGGAGCGCGATCGTGCCCAGGGCCGAGCCGCCAATCCCGAACACGACCACCGCCTCGAACTTGCCGGCGACGTCCCGCGCGACCTGCTTCACCTGCTCGATGTTGTCCGCCTGCTGGGGCAGGTCGTAGAACGCCACCTCGCCCGACTGACGGAGCGCGGCGAGCGCCGCGTGCCCTTCCGGGAGCCGCGCGGCAACCGCGCCCAGTTCCTCCGACGTGCAGCCGTGCTCGGACCCCACCGCGTCGGCCATCACGTTGCCGAAGTCAAACCTGATTTCACTTCTATCCACCACCTACCTCCTTGAAAACCCGCCCCGAACCGAATACACTGTATCGCGTCGCCCGGGTGGCTCAGTGGTAGAGCAGGGCTTTCGTAAAGCTCAGGTCGCCGGTTCGAATCCGGCCCCGGGCTCCATCAATTCGTTGGCTTCCTCTGGCCGTCGCCGGACATCTGGCGCCGCAGAAGCGGCCAGACCCTCATCATCACCACCGCGAACGTGGCGGAGATCACCGGCCACGCGAGTTCCGCCGTGGCCTTGTCGCCCTTCGGGACGTGCAGCGCCAGCAAAGCCCCGGCGAACAATCCTGCGCCCGGCAGCACCGTCTCCGCGAACAGTCTGACCCGGCCCAAGTCAAATCTCCTCAGCACCTGGCGGCCGTACCAGCCAAGGTACACCGCCAGGTATACCGAAAAGGCCGCCGCCAGCAGGCCGAACGGCCGGCCCATCCCAAGCCCGGCAACAAGCAGAACCAGCGCGATCATCAGCGCAAGAGCTATCGCGAACGCGCCCTTCTCGATTGGCCGCGAGCCCCGGATGAACCAGACAAGGCCCACGTAGCACATGAGCCCGACGGTGCACAGGCCTGCCAGGCCGGACACCGGAAAGCCCTCCAACTGCCCGGTGCACACGGCCGCCCCGGCGAAGAGGGACCCGAACAGGAAGCGCGCCTCCGGCATCCGTTCCGCGCCGGTCGCGCGCAGCAGAGCCAGACACGCCAGCAGCCCCGCGCCGGCCGTCGCCCGCACGTCGCCCAGCCCGGCAGCCGCCAGTGCAGCGACCGCCAGCAGGGCCGCGATCACCCGGCGCCGCTCGTCGGCCGCCGCGCAGAACGTCGCTGCGTAGCACCCCGACACGCCCACGGCGAGCAGTGCGAGCTCGGTGGTATCCAGGGTCTGCCAGGTATGGCACAAGAAGTAGCCGGTCCACACGCAGATGAGGGCCGCCGCCACATCCCCGATCAGTTGCCTCAGGTCAAGCCCCGCTCTGTCCACGACCGACTCCGTCATATGACAGGCGGAGTATATCAGGGGAACGCCAAATGTCAAAATCCCAGTGGCAGAGGGGAGGCGAAGGCCGCCCCTCGGCCTGTCGAGCCCCGCCTCTGTCTGGTAAACTTTTTGTCGCACGTGCGACAAAATATTTACCGACGCCGATCACGGGGCTCGGCCTGTTTTCGGACGGAGGTCCTCCCCGCATCCTCTGTGTCAATACGGGATCTACTGATCTTCTGCGGCGACCGCCAGGCGCAGTGCCTGCGGGCGCGCATTGCCGCGGCGGATGATGAATGGGATGGTCATGCCCGGCCTCAGCCGGTAGAGGACCCGATAGTAGTCTCTCCTCGACCGGATGCGCATCCGGCCGATCCCGACCAGCCGGTCGCCCGTCTTGACCCCCGCCTTGGCGGCAGGGCCACCGGGGACCACCGTATGAATCGTCAATGAGTTGGGCTTCTTCAGATCAAACTTGAACCCGAGGTACGCCCGCCCGTGCCTGACGATCTGCATTCTGAACTCGTGCTCTTCCGCCGGGTCGCCGCGCTCGACCCGGAGAGTCACCTCCACGCCAATGGGATAACGGCCGAGCGCGCCGAGGAAGTCGCGGGCCGTGCCGATCGCCGCCTTGTCCAGCGCGACCAGAACATCGCCCTTCTGGATGCCGGCTTTGGCCGCGTCGGAGTCCGCCCGCACGTCCTTGACGATGGCCGGCTTGTCCGGCTCGGTGTCGAGCACAATCCCGGCGATCCGTCCGGACGGGACCGCCTTGCCGTCGGCATCTTTGAGCGCGGGGAGGAACCGTTTGACCTGATTGGACGAGATGGCGTAACCGACGCCGGTGTTCTGGCGGAGGCCGAAGCGGGTCTGGATCTGCGCGTTCACGCCGACCAGCTCGCCTTTGAGGTTGATGAGCGGCCCGCCCGAGTTGCCGGGGTTGATGGGCGTGTCGGTCTGAATGGCGTCGTAGGCGTGCGGGCGATCCACGTGGAGGGCGCTGACGACGCCCAGGGTGACGGTGGGCTTGCCGTCGATGTTGCCCAGTGCGAATGGGTTGCCGACTGCAATCACCACGTCTCCGACCTCAAGCTGGTCCGAGTCGCCGAGTGGCAGATGCGGAAGGTTCTCGGCGTGATCGATCTTCAGCAGGCACAGGTCGGTGCCTGGCGAGCTGCCGATCACCCGCGCCGCGTGATAGGTGCCGTCGGGGGTCCGGATCTTCCATCGCTTGCTGCTGCGGGTGACGTGGGCGTTGGTGATTACGTAGCCGTCGGGCGAGATGACCGCCCCGGATCCGCCGCCGACGAACACGTACGCGGGCAGGACGCGCTGGGCCAACTCATCGACTTGGACGGCGTCGAGCCCCGCGGCCGTAGCGCCGCAGGCCGTGGCGGCCAGCGACAATGCGGCGAGAACAGCCACCGGGATGACGTATGCGGAGTTCCGTTTCACGCGATCACTTCCTCTCGCCCAGCGTGGCTTCAAGCTCCATCTCCCGTGCGCGCCGCCGTATGGTGAGCTTGACCTTGTCGCCCGGCTTCATCTTCCGGATGATGTTCACCAGTTGTGCCACCCCCTCGAGCTCGATCCCGTTGATCGTCAGGATGGAGTCGTTGCGCTTCACGCCCGCCTTGGCGGCGGGGGAGTTCGGCGCGACTCGGGCGACCAGCACGCCTCTCAGATCGACCGCCCCGGGGGCGCCCACGATGCCGAGCATCGGCCGCGGCCGGCGCTTGATCTTCGTCCCTTTCTTCAGACTCTCGATGGCCTTCGGGAGCGCCGCGGCCCAGTTGGCAAACGCGATGCCGGAGTTCTGCCCGTGCCGCGAGTTGACCGTCACGCCGCCCACGATCCCCACGCACCCGCCGTCGAGGCTGACGAGCGGGCCGCCCGTGTTGCCGACGTTCGACTTGGCGTCGAACTGGAGCATCGAGTTATCGGCGCGGCCCACGGCGCTGATGATGCCCGAGGTCAGCGTCAGGCTGTCGTACGTCGGGCTGCGGCCCAGGACACAGACATCCTGCCCGACGGAGACATCCGATTGGAGCTTGACGGGGGGCAGGCCGGTCGCCTCGACCTTGAGCAGCGCCAGGTCCCGCTCCTGGTCCCACCCGACCACCTTGGCCGGCAGCTCTTTACCGTCCGACAGGACCACCTTGAGCGACTTGAGCGTGCCGGCAATGTTGAAGTAACTCGTCGCGACCCAGCCATCCGCGCCGACAATGACACCGGTGACCGTCGCCCCCTTGGGACGCTTGAATATCTCGCCGAGCAGTCGGGCGCGACCGGTCCGGCCGATGCGAACCCTTCGCACGAAGCGGGGGTCGTCCTTGGTGCGGTTCACTTTGACGGCCACGACCGATCGCGCGACCCTCGCCGCGGCGGCCTGGGATTTGGCTGACCGCGCCTCCCACTGGGGGAACATCGGCCGGCCCGACGCGGCGGCGATCTTCAGCAGCTCGGCCGGCGCGGCCACCTTGCGCTTATCCAGGTCGTCCTGCATCGCCTTCTCGATGTGGGGCAGCATCACTTCGATGGGCACGGCGACGCCGAGCCACCGGGCGTTGGAGACGTTCAGGCTGAGCACGCCGGTGAGCTGTCCGCTGCCGTCGAGGAGCGGGCCGCCGTCGGAGCCTGGATTGGTGGCGGCGGTGGTCTCGATGACCTCACCGATGTACACGGGCTGCTCGGCGAGCTTCCGGGTGAGCTTGTACCGCCCGCTCAGCAGGCCGACGCTCACGCTCAACTCGCCCGCGCTGCGCGCGAGCTGGAACGAGTTGCTGACGGTCATAACAACCTCGCCGAGCTTGGCGGTGCGCGAGTCGCGAATCGCGAAGAACGGGAACAGCTTGTCCTTGGGAGGCTCCACTCGGACCAGCGCCAGCTCGATCTTCTCATCGGCCTTGACAAGGGTCCCCTTGAGCTTGAAATGACCGGGCGAGACCACGTTGATCTCCGTGGCCTTGGGCGGCACTACGGTAGTGGAAGTCAGGACGTATCCGAGCGGCGAGACAATCGAGCCCGTGCCGAAGTACGATTTACTCCCGACCTTCGCAGTGATGGCGACCGTGCACCGCTCGGGCAGGTCGCGGGGCGCGATCTCGCCGGCGGAGACCAGGCCCGGCAGCAACAGGCAGGCCAGAACGAGGAGAATCCGTTTGCGCATGGGCAACCCCCAACGAGCGTTACGCTTCCACTCGCTTATGATACACAAGAACCGCACATTCCTGCAAGGCTGTTGTGGCGGGCGCTTGTTCAGGGGCAGTAGTATCCTTCCCACTCGGCCTGGCCGCAGAAGTGCCCGACCTTGTGGTCGCCGCCGGGTGCGATGGACTGCGGCTCGAACTGGCCCACGTGCCAGTCGGCGAACAGCGCGTTGGCGCGGCCGCCGTGGCGGAAGTGCACGCACGGGTATCCGTCGATGCCAGGGGGAGCGTGGAGGTAGTAATTCTCCTCCACACAGCCGGCGGGGGTGTAGTAGATGGCCGGATTGCCATCGGAGATGCGGGCGCCGTCGATCAGAACGACCAGTTGCGCCGGGCGGCGCAGGCGGCCGAACATCACCTTCGGGCCGAGCCCCTTGACGGTCGTCTTGCTCTTGGGCCACCCGATGGTGAAGGTCTGGTAATGGTTGTATGCGTATCCCACGAGCTTGCCGTCGAACCGGGTCGCCATCTCAAAGCCCGGGCACTGCTCGACGCCGCGGGTGACGGTGAGAAAGGGATAGAGGTATCCCTTGGTGCGATCGAAGATTCGGCTGCTCGCCGCTTTGCGCTCGCCAAACCAGTAGCTGAGCGAACTGTTGTGAATGGGCATGCAGCGGTCGTTGTGGGTGTTGATGTACATCATCATGGCGACGCCGAGCTGCCGGAGGTTCGACTGGCAGAGCGTCGAGTTCGCCGCCTGCCTGGCTTGGCCCATCGCCGGCAGCAGCAGGCTGGAGAGGATGCCGATGATGGCGATGACGATGAGGAGTTCGATCAGGGTAAACGCGAGCGCGGAACCGGCGCCCGACCTTCGGCCGAAGGCGCTCACCGGGCATCCGCTGAGTCTTGCAGAGCTCATCCCTTTATGCTCTTCGTCTTCGCGACCCGGCCAGCCCGAACAGGCCCAACGCCAGCGTGGCACACGCGGCAGGCTCCCCGATGGGCGCCGCGGTCTCTGCAAACCACACGGTGTCGTACTCCACCTCCGCGGCGAGGCTGGGAGACAGGGCCGCTGCGCCGTCCTGATAGTTCATAATCGCGAGGGTGTCCACGTCGAAGCCCGCGGGGGTGCTGTCGGCCCAGAGCGCGGGCAAGACGACGTCTGGCACCGTCACGTGGTCGACATAAGGCATTCCGCTGATGGAATCAGCGACGGTGACGCTGGCGGTGCGCGACGGCGCGTCGTAGGTCACGGTGATGTCCATCCAAGTATCGAGCGGGAGCCCGTAGGGCGGCGGTGCGGCGAGATTCGCGCCGAAGCTGGCGGCCATCCGGTCCCAGAGCTGGGTCGCAGCGTTCTGGGTGCCGAGGAAGACCGACTGTACGGTGGGGCCGGTCCACCCGTCGTCCGGGAAGAAGTTCCATTCGAGGCCGTCATAGGCATCTCCGAACTTGGTCCACGGCCAGGCATCGCCGGTTCGATCGAAACCGGTGGTGACCGAGTTGACAAGACCGAAGTCGATTTGCATGAAGGCGCCGGGCGCCCAGAATCCGCCGCTGAGGACGCGCATCGTCGCGCCGAACGAGAAGCTGTCGTCCTGGGTGTACGTCTTGCCGAGCGGGATGTGCAGGCGCGATGCGTCGGCGATGTGCTGGGAGGTATCCGGGATGCCGGCGCCGGCGGTCCGCCAGTTTGAGTTCAGGTTGTGCGTCAGGATCCCGGGGGTGGAAACGAGAAACGGGACGGCGGGAGCGCCGGCGGTGTCGGTCGACTGATTCGAGCCGACGACCGCCGCCCGGCCACCGGCGATCGGATCGGTGTCGAACGTCTCCAGCACGTCGGCCGTCGCAACCAAAGACGGAACGGCCAGCGCCATCGCCACGATGCCGATCAAAGATCTAGCGGTTTGCCTCTTCCAAGCCCTGCCGAGCATCTTGCCTCCTCTCACCCTCCCTGACCGATACACCGTCCGCACACGCGGACAACAAAAAAGACCGCCCTCGGGGCAACCCCGAGACCGGCCTCAGAAAGCAATGCGAGTCCGATTGCTATCTGCGCCAGCCTCTTTACCCCGAAGAACTGGTACGCGCCACGGGCAGGTCTTCTGACTGATGGCCACCGAGGCGGGCCTTCCCGTCCGCCCTTGTCAAGATGCCCGGCGGACAGTGACTTCGCCTCAACTCTGCCATCGACAGCGACGGGGATCGCGCCTTTTCGGCTTCCCTTTTCATCCCGACCGAGTCGGGAAACCCGTAGCAATCACGCTCATTCTAACCTTCGCCACCGGGTTGTCAAGCACAATTGTGCTGAACTTCACGAGCGCCGCCCTGGCCGGAACGCGGTTGGCGCCGAGGAACGAACCCAATGTCGGCCGCAGACTGCGTTCAACTCTCAGCGCCGCCGATTTTTGACTAAAGTTACCCACCCATTCATGACGATATAAACCCTGAGGGTGGAGGGTGACGGTCTTCGTGAGGGCCAATCACCGCTCTGTTCCCCTATCCCTTTATCCAAGCAAGGAGGGTCAGCGGCCATGGAGCGCAGAAGAGTTATTGTGTTCGGAGTGATCATCGCGCTGGGGATCCTGGTAGGGTACTTCTGCCTGCCCAGCAGCAACGACGAGAAAGACACCGGGGGACTGCCGGTGCCCCCGGGAGAGACCAAGGGGACGGTGCCGATAGTGAGCATTTCCGACACGCCATCCGCGCGGGCGAGAGCGCTCTTTGAGAAGGCGCTGCCGACGGTCAGCGTCAAAGAGCGCGCCGAGACGTTGCGGAAAGCTCATGAACTGGACCCGAAAGGCCGCTGGGGCGGCGCGGCCGCCGCGGAGCTCGGCGACATGTGGAGGCGGGCCAACAATCTCCCCACCGCGCGGCAGTGGTACGAAGTCGCCGCAACGGCAGACATCTCACCCGAGACGCGACAGAAGATCACCGAGGCGCTCGCGGCAATGCGCAAGGACGCCGCCGGCCCCACCACACTGTCGCGCCTCAAGATGCTCACCTACAAGATTCAGCCGAACGACTCGCTCTGGAAGATCGCCAAGAGCTACGCCACCACCATCGGGGCGCTCAAGGCGGCCAACGGCCTGAAGGGCGACCTAATCCGAGTGAACTCGACTCTGCAAGTGCCCAAGGGGCCGTTTGACGTGCGCATAGCCAAGAGCACCCACACCCTCTACCTGCTCCAGGAAGGCAAGGTGGTGAAGGCGTACAGGGTGGCCCTCGGCGACGCCCGACACCCCACGCCGGTCGGCACGTTCGTCGTCAAGAACAAGCTGGCCGACCCGGTCTGGTACAGCGAGCAGGGCCGATTCCCGCCCGGCGACCCTCGCAACGTCCTCGGCTCGCGATGGATCGGTTTCGACGGCCGGATCGGAATCCACGGATGCCGGAAGCAGGACGAGGGAACCATCGGCCGGGACGTCTCGAACGGCTGCGTCAGAATGCGAGACGCGGACGCTCAGGACGTGTACAACTACCTGGTCGAGCAGAAGAGCAAGATTACGATCGCCGAATAGTGGGCTCATTCCTCGCCGTTAGCATTGGGAACACGCGCGTGGGGCTGGGGGTGTTCCACCTCTCAGCCGGCGAGGCGCTTCCCAGCCCCGGACTTACCGGCTCGTTTCCCCTGCCCCAATCGGAACCGTTCTCCCCGCCGTTCCAGCCCGGTCGGCCCGTGGCAGCTGCCGTGGTCGCCTCGGTGAACCCGCCGTGTGACGGCCCAGTCCTCGAATGGATCGAACGGGAGTTCGGCGCCAAGCCGGTTTGTTTCCCGAGGGATGTGCCCGCCCCCGTCGAGAACAGATATGATCCGCCCGACGCCCTCGGAGCCGACCGGCTTGCCAACGCCATCGCCGCGAGCGAGGAGTTGAAGGAAACGTGTGTGGTCGTCGACGCCGGCACCGCGATCACGGTGGACGCCGTGTCGGCTGACGGGCCGGAGATCCTCGGCGGCGCGATTCTGCCCGGCATCGCGCTCTCCGCCGCGGCGCTCTCGCAGGGCACCGCGCTGCTGCCGGCGTTCGAGCTCGCCGACGCGGGGCCCGCGATCGGCACATCCACGCGCACGGCCATGTCGTCCGGAGTGCTTCGCGGCCTGGCGGGTGCGATCGACCGGCTGGTGGCGGACATCCGGAAGGAGCTCGGGGCCGACACGCCGGTCCTCGCAACGGGCGGTGACGCATCCCGGTTCGCCGCGCTGTGCACCACGGACATGCAGGTGCGCCCGCACCTCACCCTCGTCGGCCTGGCCGTCGCCTACCTCCGCCATGCCCGCGGGGCGCCGGCCGCTTGAAGTGCCGGCCCATCCAGGCCTTAGACGCTCGCGGATTGCCGCCTCTCCCACAATTCGGCAGCCGCCCAAATTCCTGCGATTTTTTCCTTGACAGCCGCCCGTTGCGGATGTATAGACGAAGCGCACCGCTGAGAGAGAGACCGCGAGATTAGCGCAGGAAAACGCGTGGACACTTGTTAAGCAATTGTCCCCGATCCTCCTCCGGAGTCTTGTCCGGAGCGCACGTCCACGCCTGTTGTATACAGCGCGACGCTTATTCCGGGGCGGGCAGGGAGTTGGCAATCGGCCGCCCCTTACGCGCTACTCCCCGACTCCCCCTGATACCTGACTCAGCCGTGATCTGAACCTCGACCTTCATTCCAGTTGTCTCAGCCGCGTTTTTTCGCTGCACTTCGCCGCGCAGTTTCCTTGACACGGCGGGAGCGCCTGGGTATAAATCTAGTGTGGTTCTTCGGGCGCGAGGTGACTCCCGCTCGTGGGCCTGTTCCGGTGGAGAGGAATTGATGCCCCGAAAACCGGCCAGGTGCGTAGGAGCGTTCGCGGCCGCGGTCGTGTGCGCGATGCTGTTGGGCGCCAACGCGACGTCCCCGCCCGCCGAAGCCCCCGACCGCGCGGGGCCAGGGACACATGGCCGCGTGCTGATTGTTCCGATCCATGGGCCGATCGACCGCGTGCAGGGCGCCTTCCTGCACCGCACGCTGGGCAATGTGAAAGGCCGGTACGACGCGGTCGTCTTTGACATCGATACCCCCGGCGGGCGCATCGACATCATGTCGAAGATGTCGGACGACATTGTCAAGGTGTCACCGACCCCGACCATCGCCTTCGTCTCCAAGTGGGCGGTGTCGGCGGGATCGTTCATTGCCATGTCGGCGGACCGCATCTACATGGCGCCGACGGCGATCATCGGCGCGGCGCACGGATATCTGCCGGGGCCCGACGGCCTCCCGGTTCAGCTCCCCAAAGACGTGGCGGAGAAGTTCGCCTCCGTCAATCGAGCACAGTTCCGCGCCCTCGCCCAGTCCAAGGGCTATCCGCCCGCCATCGCGGAGGCCATGACCGACAAGGACATCGAGGTGACCAAGGTCATCTACGAGGGCAAGACGCAGTATCTGACCGGCGAGGAGTTGGCCAAGATCACCTCCGACCCGCTCGAGAAAGACAAGCTCAAGGTCATCGAGGTGGTGTCGCCCAAGGGCAAGCTCATCACGTTCACCGCCGAGGAGGCCCGGAGGTTCGACTTGGCGCGCAAGGTCATTCATGACCTCGACGCGGTCCTCAAAGAGGAAGGCCTGTCGTCCGCCAAACAAATCAAGAAGGAGCAAAGCTGGTCCGACACGTTGATTGGCATCCTTACCTCCCCGCAGATTGTCGGGCTGCTGGTGCTGATCGGCTTCGGCGGCGTGTGGCTCGAACTGAAGATGCCCGGGTTCGGGGTTCCGGGGACCATCGCCGTAATCGCGTTTCTGCTGGTGTTCGGGTCGCAATTCCTGGTCGGCAACGCTAACGCGGCGGAGATACTACTGTTCATCGTCGGGCTGGCTCTGCTAGCGATCGAGCTCTTCGTCACGCCCGGGTTCGGCGTGATCGGCGGCGCGGGCATCGGGTGTGTGTTTCTGTCGCTGGTCCTGGCGATGCAGCCGTTTACCGTGCCCAGCGCTCCCTGGGAGTTCCAAGCGCTCAAGCTCAACCTGATCGCCACCGCCAGCGGGGTGGGAGGCTCGTTTGTCCTGCTCCTCTTCTTCGCCTGGTTCCTCCCCAACACATCGGTGTTTCGCAGGCTGACCCTCCGGAAGGAGCTTACGGCTGAGGAGGGATTCAGCAGCGGCGTCCAGGAGGGAGAGACGCTGACGGGCCAGGTGGGAACGGTGGTCACCGCACTACGGCCGGCGGGCAAGCTGGAGATCGGCGACAAGACGTACAGCGTGGTCTCGGACGCCGAGTTCGTGGAGGCGGGGCGCAAGGCGCAGGTCATCCGGGTGGACGGCCCGAAGATTGTCGTTGAGCCAGTCGAACCCGAGGCGCCCAAAGAGCCCAGCTTCCAGGCGTAGACGTCGCCTGAGAGGGCCCTTCGGCCGGGTGCGGAGCGAGACCGGAAGCGTCGCCGTAGCGAACTGGGAGCGGAGTCTTTCGATGGATGGAATCGTGCTGCCCGTGGCGCTGCTGGCGCTGGCGGTGGTCACCTTCTTCATGGAGGCGTTCGTCCCTTCGGGCGGCCTGATCACCGTGATTGGACTGTGCTGTGTGGGCGGGGCCATCGCTTTCGCTTTCTCCCTGGGCGGAACAAACACCGGGGTGGTGTTCGTGGGGATTTCGATCGTTCTCGTGCCGGCGAGCCTGATCTCCGCCTTCGCGCTCCTGCGCAAGACGCCGCTGGGCAGGCGGCTCACGCTCCAGAGGACCCAG
>CAZDHT010000102.1:0-15990 GCA_964505325.1 uncultured Planctomycetota bacterium
CTCCCCCCTTTGGGGGGACGGGAGGGGGGATGACATAATCCCTTTGGCACGACACTTCGTGTTCCGCCCTCAATACGCATTCGGTGTAGGTGTTTTGCGCCCGAAAGTCAGCGATGGGGGTCGTTGACAGTTGAAGCAACCAGGCAGCGACTTGCAGAGCCAGGGCCCGGACGCTATACTTGAACCGGAAAGGGCGGAATCTGCAGGCCCCGAGGGGGTATCCAGTGACAGAGGACACATTTGGCCGCTTCGCGCGGTTCCCCTCAACAAGATGGTCCGTAGTCCAGCGGGCAGGGGAGAAGTCCGAGGATACTTGGCGAGACGCTCTAAACAGCCTGCTCGCTCGGTACATCCCGGCAATGAAGGCGCACTTGGTGGCCAAGTGGCGTCTGTCCCTTGATCGCGCCGAAGACATGCTGCAGGACTTCGTGTCGGACAAGATCCTCCAACAAGACCTGATCGCCCGGGCGGACAAAGAAAGGGGCAGATTCCGGAACCTCCTGCTCAAGTCACTCCACAACTACGTGGTCAGCACGATCCGCCGAGCAGGTGCCGAGAAGCGCATTCCTGATGGTTCTTCCATGAAAAGCATGGATGAGAATGTGGATCAAGTGGCCACGGGCCAGCAGCCTGGCGAAGTCTTCGACGTGGCGTGGGCCCGAGAGGTGATCGCTGAGACCCTCCGCCGAATGGAGTCGCACTGCAAGGAGTCCAATCGCCTCAGCTTGTGGGAGGCCTTTGAGTGCCGAGTGTCGGGGCCCATCTTGGAGCAGGTGGAGCCGCCGCCATATGAGGAAATGGTCGAGCGGTTCGGGTTCCAGTCGCCCATGCAGGCCGCGAACACCGTGCTGACCGGGAAGCGGATGTTTGCGCGTATCCTGCGGTCTGTCATTGGTGAGTACTCAAGAGATGACGAAGAAGTGGAATCAGAGATTGCGGATCTGAGAAGAATCCTTTCAGGAAGCGGCGCAAAATCGAACAGCCAAGTGCGTAGTGATTGGTGAAGCGACCGACGCAACTTCTGCGCAAGGGTGGGAGAGATGCCCAAGCCACACCCCAACGTGTTCGACAGTGATCCGAAGTCACTCGCCGAAATGATGGGCATGGACGGCGACGCAGAGCGTATCTGGCGCCCTGAAGAACTGGCGGCGATTTTCCGTCACCAACTGGCGGCCCCGGTCAAGTTCGATATGAGCAACTTAGACGTCGGGATGGCGAAGAGACTCGAAACGGTGAGCGTTGCCCAGGGCCTATTGGTCAAGAGCTTTGGTGACCTTCTGCAGCACCCGCACCCACCAGTGGAGCTCCTGAACCTGACCAAGGAGTTCGCCAAGGCGGTGAGCACCCATCCCGACAGCCCCGTGCCAGCCGATGTCGCCCGGGTGCTGTATTTCGCCAGCATCGCCGCCGCAATGACGCGCTGCGGGAAGCGGATCACCAGACTGGACGATGCATCCCTTCGGGACGGCATCAGGTGGGCGGCCGAGCTTGGCTGGTTAGATGACGACACCCTCTCGTTGCTCAACGAAGGCCTGCGCCTTCTCGAGCATGGGGAGGCCGTTACGAATGACTGACCAAGCTCCAGCCGAGGGCGGGAAAGGCGCCCGCCCGCTAATGTCAGATTCCCTGGACCCGATCCACAGCCTGTTGCGGATGCGGGCTCTCGGGCCTCCATCCAACCCGGGCGTTCTGGCCAGCCTCGACAGGTTTGAGATCCTTCGCCTGATTGGCGTAGGCGGCATGGGCGTTGTCCTTCTGGCTCGGGACACGAGGACCGGCCAGAAGGTGGCCGTCAAGCTGCTCAAACCCGAACTGAGCCAGGCCCCCCAAGCTGTCCGCCGCTTTCTGAAGGAAGCTGGGCACATGCGGCGCATGTCGCACCCGGGTCTACTCCCCGTGCTGGAGGTCTCCGACCGTTCAGAAGGGCCGTACTTCGTGATGCCCTTCCTTGACCGGGGCAGTCTGGCGCAGTTGATCCGTCCTGGGCAGCCACTGAACCCTGAAATGATCCTGACCATTGCCAAGCAGGTTGCCGAGGCCCTGAGCTACGCTCACAGCAAGGGCATCATCCATCGCGATCTGAAGCCGGGGAACATCCTGCTCGACGCCGAAGGTCGAGCGTACGTGTCGGACTTCGGACTCGCCCGAACGATGTTCAACGATTCCATCACAGATGTGCGGACAAGCCAATGCGAGGGGACCGCTCCGTACATGTCCCCAGCCGTTGCCGCAGGCGAAGCTGAGGACACGCGGTGCGACGTGTACGCTCTCGGCACCGTGCTCTACGAGATGCTCACGGGCCAGCCGGCGTACACCGGGCAGTCGACTCAAGAAGTCCTCTCCCACATAACTGCTGGGCCTCCACCGCCGATTGCGAAGTTAGCCCCGGACGCTCCTAAGGGTTTGGTCAGAATCGCCGAAGGAGCCATGGCTCGTGAGTTACGCGAGCGATATGCCCACATGAAGGATGTGGTCAGCGACTTGGAGCGAGTCGCCAAAGGCAAAGCACCGCGAGGCCCGCACGGCGGTGGGAGACTGAAGCGGGCAATGCATGAGCACCGACGGGTCCGCTGGATCCTCCGTGTTGCTTTGGTGATCCTCTTGGCCTACGCAGTTGCTGTTCTCGTATACATCGGGTGGGCCCTCTTTCCCGTTGTCTTTCCGCGTGGGGAAGCCGTGAAAGGTAGTGCCAGTAGGCCCATATTGGTGGACAAGTTCGATGACCCCAAGATCGACGGCACCTTGTGGAAGTGGGGCCAGACAGACGCGTTCTCGCCGGGGCTGACCGGAGGGGAGAGCTACCGCATCGTGCAAGAGGACGGCATCTTGCTCATCGAGAGCGCGGTCAAACCGTCGGGCGTATCATCTTGCCAGACGACATGGGTGGATTCGCGTGTAGACCTGAAGCGGGGGGGAGATGTGGCGATAGACGTTGAACTATCCGGCAAAGGGACGAATGGTTTCTTGGCCATCGTATTGACCGATGGAAGTCCGCCAAAGAACTGGTCATTGCACGACCCCGCTTGTGTCCAGCTCTTCAGAGCCCAGGGTGACAAGAACTACCCTCTGGCGTTGGGGCGGCAGAAGATCCGCATCGAGCTCTCCAATAGTTCAGGCTTGGCTACTGTTCACACCCAGGAAGCGTCCACAAGGCAGTTCAGATTGGTCGACATTTCCCCGCTTTCGCGCTGGAAGCTTCGCTTCTTCACAACGGCCTACACCTCTTCGGGGTTTCCTGCTGACGTAGTTCAGCTCAGGCTCCACCGTATGCAAGCTTCTTCAGTGGAAGGCTCGACCTCTGTCGTTGGGTGGGTAGTGGACGCGCTCACCAACCGCCCCCTTCCGAACGCTGCGATCCGCACGAAGACCGGGCAGTTCAGATCTCTCAGTAACGCAGAAGGAATGTACATCCTTCAGCTCGATTCTGGGACGACTCAGATCGAGGCAACGCTAGGGGAGTACGAACAGGTCACGAAGCCGCTCGCCGTGAAGTTGGCCTCTGGCGAGCAAGTCGTACAGCGAATTCTCATGCGGAAGACCAAGCTGGGGTTTGGAGACGTCGTGCACAGTGCGCCTTGTCCCAAGGAGCCAATCTACGCGATGGCCGTGACTCCTTCTCATATTGAGTACACTGCGAAGGCAGGGGAGAAGACGGGCCTCTATCGGATGGGGCTTGATGGCAAGGGAGTTACGCTGGTCTGCCAGTTGCCGATAGGGAACACGGGGCTCGTGCACCGAAATGGTGCTCTGTATGGCGTCGAATACTGGCCAGGACGGCTCTATCGCATAGACGCGAAGGCAGGACAGGTAGAAGATGTGCACCGGCTAGGCGTCAACTGGCCCCACGGGCTGGCCTTTGACGGCAAGCACTTCTGGTATACCGAGAAAGGACGAATTGAGAACCGTTTCGGCCTGTATGCCGTCGATGCCGAGACGCGAGAGACAATCTGCCATCTTGAGTCAGGAGACACCAGGATTCGGGGTGTCGCCTGGGGTAACGAACGCCTATGGGTCTCAAGCCTTTCGGGGCAAGTATACGAGATCGATCCCGCCCGTGCGCGGAAAACGGGAAGAATGGAAACGGGCATTCTAAGAAGATTCCCCGGTACATACCAGCATCTTTCCTTCGCAGCGGGGGACTTGTGGGGGTTGGATACTGAGGCCGGACGGATCTGCAGAATCACCGTCGGCAATGACGCCCCACACGCAAAAACAAATCGCCTGGTCAATGTAGCTCTGAAAAAGCACAACGCAGTCGCCACCGCGGACTCCGTGGGCAAGTACATGTCCTTCACCGGTTCCCCCGACAGAGCCATCGATGGCCAATACATAGGGCTGACAGGCTGGCGCGGAACGAAAATCCCAGGTTGGCTTCAGGTGGAATTCAACCGCGTCTACACCATACGCAAGATCGGTATCTGCTTCGGCAGTCACCAACATGTCTACTCCGTTACCCTCTCCCGTGACGGCTCTACGTGGCAAGTTGTCGTTCCCGACCGGCTATCACACAGTCCGGAAGGCGGTCCGGAGGCCTGCGCTGTCTATACCATCAACCCCACCGAGGCGAAGTTCATCCGAATCGACGTGAAAAAGACGAGCGCGCCCGGCGGGCACGCCTTCCAGGCCACAGTGATAGAACTCGAGGCATATGCCGAAGTTCCTTCGGTTGACGAGAACTTGGGATCTCAATGAGTCCGCCGAATAAAGACCAACTCACGCCTATTGCCTATCCAACGGCCTGTTCCACCGTCGCCATCCGCTTCCCGCAATGCCGGACTCCTCTCCTCAGTCACACAGGCTTCACGATCATCGAGCTACTGGTCGTGGTCGCCGTCATTGGCATCTTGGCAAGCTTGCTCGTTCCTGTTGCGCTCAGCGCTCGGCGGGTGGCGCTGCTTGCTGTCGCCCGCATCGCATATGAGGACAAGGACGGCAACATCTGGATATGCAATGCTACCGGTGGCGGCCAAATGCGGGTCGGCACCTTACGAGGAGCCTTTCTGTGCGGTGGTCGCCGCGGGGGGATCTGATTGTCTACGGCATAGACAAAGGCCTGGTCGTTTTGGACCCGTCGACGAGAGAGAGCACGAAGTTCCCGTACATTGAGGATCCCACCTGGGTGAGCAACGACACCCTGGTTGGGGCGCACTACCTTGGGTCTTACAACGACCTCTGGCTCCTGGACATCAAGACCGGGAAGACCCGAACATGGAAGAAGCCGAAGAAGATCGGCGAGCCATATGGACAGATCATGACAGATTTCGACCCCTTGATTGTCGATGGATTCGTGGTGTGCGAAGCAGAAAGCATAGGTGCTTCGAACTTGGATGTGGTAGTAAGGGACCAGAAGTGGGAACTCAGAGGAACCGTCTGGAAGGACCCCGGGAACAACATCGAAGATATGATGCCGCGGATCAACCGCTCGGGAGAGATAGCAGCATGGACAAGAGCCCGTTCTGGTGGCTCCAGTCGTCCCAAATGCGTTGCTCTGAGACACCTGAAAAAACCCGGATCCAAACTCCAGACGATCGGCCTGGAGTTCCAGAACGCATACCTCTTTGACTGGACATCGGGCGACAACTTGCTGGTAGGCATCGAACAGGGCGGTGAGTGGCAGATGGTAGTCATGGACTTGAAAGGCAAAGTGGTCCGCAAGATATCAACGCCTAACGGCATTCGGGCCGGTCGCAACTGGGCAACGCCCGCCAGTTGGCGTCACTTCCGCCACTGGTCGGCCGCCAGGCTCGACTGAGGCTGTACACGGCACGACGCAACACCACCAGACGCACAGAGCGTAGAAGCCCCGCTTGTGCACGGATGATCCGAGACCGATCGGCGCTGGTGCGGAATGGCACTCGGCTGCAGTTAGCCTCCGAAGTCAAGACCACTCGGGCAGCTTTCTGTGAAGAACGCCTGCACCCCAGAGGGCCGCGTACTGGCGGGGTGTTGCGTACCCCAACGCCGAATGTATCCGCTCGGCACGGGCCGGGGCGATCTGGCCGCCTTCGTACTGGAGCAGAAACGCGCGCCTGCCGCGCTCGCCCACGCCCGCCTGTCCGGCGTTGCGCGCCGTTGCCCGGGGCACACAATTGACCGAATCGAGATCTCGCCCGGCAACGTAGTCTCCAAGCCTTCCAGCGTGCGCGGCGCAGAACTGCACGTGTTGCTCCGCGGCGCCCGGTCGAAGCTCCCAGCAGCGTCCCACAACATCTGAAATAGTTGTCTGGTTCATCTTCGGTCGCCTCTACCCGCCATCGTCCTCTGCTCACCATGTGCCGCGCGGTTCTGCACGGCTCGGTGCGCGGATCTGCAGAGGCGGTCACCCGAGTCAGAAAAATTCCCGCCACGAGCGCAAAAGAAAAGGTGGAAAAGCGTAGTGAAGGTGGAAGCGAAACCAGGAAGGTAAGGGAGCGTCGGGAATGAAGCTCGCACCTAACAGCCGGACGAGGTCGGGATTCACACTTATCGAACTGATCATCGCGATCGCGGTAGTGGGTATCCTGGCAGGCGTGCTCCTGCGTACGCTGGGTCGCGCCCAAAGAGAGGCCCTGTCGATCAAGTGCCGCAGCAATCTGCGGAATCTGGCCCAGGCGATGCACATGTATGCCGTGTCGCACGGTGGTTGTCTGCCGTTCCCGGGAGATGTTGAAGCTTCCGCAGTCGTGGTTCGGTCGGTTCTCCAGCCCTTTGCTGATGCAGATCGTGTGTTCAGCTGTCCGGGCGGTCCTGAGCCAGAGTTGTTGCCCGAAGGCAGCTACGACTGGCGGGTCACCGATAACCCGACGTCCAGTTTGGCCGGCGTGCACTTGGGCAGTATCCGGCGGCCCTCCGCCGTGATCCTGTGGGGAGGCCGCCGGCCTTCGTAGCATGACGCGAACTGGATCAATGTGGTGTTCGTGAACGCCCTGACCCGCGACGCCATCGCCCAGTTCCTCATCCCCCAGGAGGACTGGCGGCAGACGACCTTCCGGCTGGAGGGCCGAGAGCACCTCCGCCGCGTCCGCGTCGAGCAGACCTACGTCTCGCAATACGGCTCGCTCCTCGCCGCAGGAGCGGGCCAATGAACGCCGCCACGTCCACCGTGCTGCTCGAACACCACCTCAAGCAGCTCAAGCTCCCCAGCGTGCTGCGGGAGTATGCGTCGATGGCCGCCGTGTGCATGAAGGACCGGGCCGACTATCCGACCTATCTCCTGCGGCTGGCGGAACGGGAACTGCTCGACCGTGAACTCCGCGCCGCCGAACGGCGCGTCAAAGCCGCCCGGTTCCCCGTGGTGAAGACGCTCGACGCGTTCGACTTCAACGCCCAGCCGTCCATCAACCGAGAGTTGGTTCGCGAACTGGTCCGCGGTGAGTACATCGACCGCCGCGAGAACGTGCTCCTCATCGGGAACAGCGGCACCGGCAAGACGCACCTGGCCACCGCCCTGGCCTTCACCGCCTGCCAGCAGGGACGGCGCGTCCGCTTCTTCACCGTTACCGGACTGGTCACCCAGCTCCTCGAACGCCGGGAGGACCGGCAACTCGAGCGCTTCCACAAGCAACTCGAACGGCTGCATCTCCTCGTCCTTGACGAGCTCGGCTACGTTCCGTGCTCCAAGGCCGCCGCCGAACTCTTCTTCGAGGTCATCAGCCGGGCCTACGAACGCACCAGCCTCATCGTCACCACCAACCTGCCGTTCCAAGCAGTGGACCGACGTGCTCGGCAGCGAGCGGCTCACCGGAGCCCTCCTCGACCGCCTCACGCACCACATCCACATCCTAGAAGCTAACGGCGAGAGCTACCGGCTCAAACAGCCCAGACGCCGGCTCCGAAGCCGGACGTCGAACACCACAAAACCATCGTCTAATAAGGAGGATTGACACCCGCCGGAAGGCGGGCTATAAAAGGGATCGAACTGCGGGACAGGCGCTGCGGTTTTACCCCGCCGCGCGCCGCGCTTTTCCTCCGCCCCCCACACTGCGCCCATTGCCATCTTTCTCGGCACGTTTATGGCTCTTCTGAAGAGGTCTCCGGGATGACCGAGGCTGAGGACGAGTACGTGCCATGTTGCGCTGGAGCAGGCAGGCTCGCATACTGATCCTGCTGGAAGCACGTGCTTTCCCGATTGCCTTCCCCTTTCATGGGCGTGCGCCGCCCGGTTTCCCTTGCCCGGCATCTTTTGGGCGAGGCTATTGTCATCGGAACCCTGTGGGAGTACAATATGGTGAGACGATTTCCTTCCTGCCGCCGAGGTATTTGGCAATGGCACGGCAACTCTTAGGACGTCTTCTCAGGGCGAAGGGCGCGGTCACTGACGAAGACGTGAAGCGGGCTCTGCAAATGCAGCGCACCAAACCCGGCCTCCGGATCGGCGAGGCGTTGCTGGAGATGAACGCCACCGACGAGGCGGCGGTCACTGCCGCCCTGGCCGAACAATTCGGACTCGAAATGGTCGACCCGTCCGAGATGGACATTCCCAGGGAGACCATCGACCTTATCAGCCACGACGTCGCCCGCAAGCACTGCCTGATACCGGTCGGGCGCGGCGACGGCAAGCTCCGCGTGGCCATGGCTGACCCGTTGGACTTTGACGCGCTGGACAACATCCGGTTCGCCACCAACTTCGACATCGACCAGGTGCTCGCCACCCGTGAGTCGATCAACCTGGCCATCGCAAAGAACCACGGCGTCGAGGAAGCCACCGTCGACGGCATGCTCCAGGAGTTCACCGAAAGCGACATTACGTTCCGAACCGACCAGGACGTCGATCTCGAGGTCGACGAGGAAGACGAGGACGCGCCGATCATCCGCTTGGTGTATCTGCTGATCACGGAGGCGATGCGGCGGCGCGCCAGCGACATTCACATCGAACCCATGGCCGACCGGCTGCGCATCCGGTACCGGGTGGACGGCGTCTGCTTCGAGGTCCCCGGCCCCCCCAAATCGCTTCAGAGCTCCATCATCTCGCGGGTCAAGATCATGGCCGGGATCGACATCGCCGAGAAGCGGAGGCCCACTGACGGCCGCATCAAGTTCCGGGCGCTGGGCCGAGAGATTGACCTGCGCGTCTCGTGCCTGCCCACAAACCACGGCGAAAGCGTGGTGATGCGTATTCTCGACAAGCAGTCGCTCTTGCTGGGTGTCCAGGAACTGGGGCTCGGCGATGAAGACTATGCACGGTTCCAAGGGATTATCCGAAGGCCCAACGGGATCTTCCTGGTGACGGGGCCGACCGGTTCCGGGAAGACCACCACCCTGTACGCCGCGCTGAGCGACCTGAACACCCCCGACCGTAAGATCATTACCGCCGAGGATCCCGTCGAGTACAACATCCCCGGCATCAACCAGTGCGAGGTGAGGCGCGAGATCGGCCGAACGTTTGCGCGGATTCTGAGGGCGATGCTGCGTCAGGCGCCCAACATCATCCTGGTGGGCGAGATCCGTGACAAGGAGACCGCCGAGATCGCCATTCGGGCCGCCCTGACCGGCCACTTGGTGTTCAGCACGCTGCACACCAACGACGCCGCCAGCGCCATCACCCGTCTGATCGACATGGGCGTGCCGGCGTTCCTCGTCGCGTCGTCCATCCAAGCGGTCATGGCCCAGCGGCTTCTGCGGACCAACTGTACCGCGTGCAAAGAACCGGTGACCTACACGGAGCGAGAGCTTGCCTCTGTGGGGCTGGTGCCCGACGACGTCGCCAACCTGACCCTCTACAGGGGCCCCGGGTGTGACGAATGCGGTGACACCGGATACAAGGGCCGGATCGGCATCTTTGAGATGATGGAGATGAACACCAAGCTTCAGGAGCTGGCGTTCGACCAGGCGCCCACCAACAAGATTCGCGACGCCGCCGTCCGCTCCGGCATGGTTGACCTCCGCCGCGACGGCGTGAAAAAAATCCTGCGCGGCATCACGACCATCGAAGAAGTGTTGCGCGTGACCGCCGAGATGGAATCGGTCCTGTGACCGGCGGCCGGCGCCTCGCGCCGGCCGGGGCATGTCTGCGGCACGCGGCCAGGCACGCGAAGTCCAGGAGTCCGATCCTTCAACCGCATTCTTGGCAACAGGAGAACCCGCTCGAATGGTACCCGTGAACAAGCTCCTTCAGGCGGTCGTCGATCTCAAGGGGTCTGACCTGCACCTGGCGGTGGGCATTCCGCCGACGATCCGGCACCACGGCCGGCTCCGCCCGTTGGACCTGGCGGTGATGACCCCGGACGATACGTACGCGGTCATGAAGGCCATCACCCCGGACCGCTGCCAAGTCGAACTCAACGAGGAAGGAACCACCGACTTCGGTTTCGCCTTCGGCAAGGCGGCCCGGTTCCGCGTAAGCGTGTTTAAGCAAAAGCAGGTGCTGGGGGTGGCGTTGCGGCTCATCCCCAGCGAGATTCTCACCTTCGAGGAGATCGGGCTCCCTCCCTCGGTCAAGAACCTGCTCTTCAAGCCGCGCGGCCTGTTTCTGGTGACTGGGCCGACCGGCTGCGGCAAGACCACCACCCTTGCCACCATGATCAACTTCATCAACCTGGAAAGCGAGCGACACATCATCACGCTCGAAGACCCGATCGAGTACTATCACGAGCACGCGAAGTCGATCATCACCCAGCGCGAGGTCGGCCTGGACGTGCCCAGCTTCGGCGAGGGGCTGCGGCGAGCCCTGCGCCAGGACCCCGACGTCATCCTGGTGGGCGAGATGCGCGACCTCGACACCATCGAGGCGGCCATCCGCGCCGCCGAGACCGGGCACCTGGTCTTCGCCACCCTGCACACCACCGGGGCCGCCAAGACGATTGACCGCATCATCGACGTGTTTCCCACCGACCAGCAGGAGCAGATCCGAACGCAGTTGTCCACCTCCATCCTCGCCGTCATTTCACAGCAGCTTCTCCCGCTGGCCAGCGGAAAGGGACGCATCGCCGCGTTCGAGATCATGCTGATGAAGCCGTCCATCGCCAACATGATCCGCAAGAGGGAAACCTTCAAGATCGATTCCGACATCCAGACCGGACGGCGGGAAGGAATGGTCCTGCTCGACGACCATCTGTGCGAACTCTACATGGCGGGACAGATCACCTTCAGCGATATGATGAGGCACGCCGTCAGCCCGCAGGAACTGGAGAGAAAGGTTAAGACCCTGGCCGCCGCCAGGAAGTAGCCGCCACCGTCAGGAAGGAGCTCATGGCCAAGACAACCGGAGCCACCACGTATATGAGAAGGCGGATCGGACAGATCCTGCTCGACCACGGCATAGTGACCGAGTCGCAGGTCAAGGAAGCCCTCGAGCAGGCGAAGGTGCAGGGCGGCGCGCTCGGGCAGATGCTGGTGCAATTGGGCTACGCGGCCGAGGACGACGTCATCCAGGCGCTGGCCGAGCAGGCGGGAATGGAGGTCGTCGACCTCGACCAACTCGACACCATCCCCTCCGACGTGCTCGACAGGGTGAGCCCCTCGCTCGCCAAGATCTATCGCATCGTGCCAATCAAGTTCGACAACGACGTGCTCACCGTCGCCATGGCGGACCCGCTGAACGTGAATGCGCTCGACGACCTGCGGCTGATGCTCAGCACCGAGGTGGCGGGCGCGGTCAGCACCGAGTCGGCGGTCGACAACGCCATCGACAAGTTCTATGCCGACCGCCGCGAATCGGTCGAAGAAATCCTGCAGGAAATGGAGAAGACTACCACCAGCTTCGCCCTGGAGTACGGCGACTCGTCGCGGAGCTTCGACCTGGACACGCTCCAGGAAATGGCCATGTCGGCGCCGGTCATCAAGCTCCTCAACCTCATCCTCCTCCAGGCCATCAAGGACCAATCGAGTGACATCCATTTCGAACCCTTCGAAGAAGACTTCAAAGTCCGGTACCGCGTCGACGGCGCGCTGTACGAAATGATCCCTCCCCCCCGGCACCTGGCGCTGGCCGTGATCTCGCGCATCAAGGTCATGTCCGAACTGAACATCTCCGAAACCCGCATGCCGCAGGACGGCCGCATCGAGCTGATGATCAGCGGCAACCCGATCGACCTCCGCGTATCCACCCTCCCCACCCTGTTCGGCGAGAGCGTCGTAATGCGTGTGCTCGACCGGAGCGTGGTCGCCCTTGACCTCGAGCGCATCGGCCTCCGCGGCGACGAGCTCGACGTCCTGAAGACGCTGACGAACCGGCCCTACGGGATCGTGCTGGTCACCGGCCCCACCGGCTGCGGCAAGACCACCACCCTCTACTCCGCTCTCAACTTCGTCAACGACATAGGCGTCAAGATCATCACCACCGAAGACCCCGTCGAGTACGACCTGGCCGGCATCATGCAGGTCCAGATCAACGAGGGGATCGGCGTCACGTTCGCCTCCTGCCTCAGGTCGATCCTGCGGCAGGACCCCGACAAGATCCTGATCGGCGAGACGCGAGACCTGGAGACCGCCGAGATTGCCATCCAGGCCTCCCTTACCGGCCACCTCGTGCTCAGCACCCTCCACACCAACGACGCGCCTAGCGCCATCACCCGCATGATCGACATGCCGGTCGAGCCGTTCCTCCTGTGCGCCACCGTCCAAGCCGTGGTGGCGCAGCGGCTGGTGCGCATGATCTGCGTCAAGTGCAAGCGAGAGTACGAACCCACCCCGGACATGCTCGAACAACTGCGCCTCACGCCCGAGGAGGTCGAAGGCCGGAAGTTCTACTACGGCGCGGGGTGCCCCGAGTGCAACAACACCGGCTACCGCGGCCGCACCGCCATCTTCGAGATTATGATGATCACCGACCGGATGCGGGAGCTGATCATGGCCAAGTCTTCGACGCAGGCCATGCGAGAACTCGCCCGGCAGGAAGGGATGCGGACACTGCGCGAGTCAGGCCTGCTCAAGATCTACGACGGCATCACCACCATCGAGGAAGTCGTCCGCGAGACGCTCGCCTCGGAAGGCTAGTGTAGTGTTGCGTAGATACCTATGCTTATGTTCGCGGTGTTTGGCGACACTTGCGGCCGTACGAAGCACAGAACCATGGATGAGCATCTCCACAATGGTGGCGATTTCACCGTTTTGGGCCGTTGTCACGCCTTCCTATAAGACAAGAACAGAATGACACATTACACTAGCGAAGCATTGCACGGGCACTTATCTCCTCCACGACCGCCCACGCGCGCTAATTCTGCTTACCATATGGTCCGAAATATTACCGCATAGGCTGCGCTTGTCAAGGTGTCAGTTGCGGACCGCGCCGGTGATGTCGGCGCGCTGTCAAGTGCTTATCACCTTGTTTAGTGGGCACTTATGCATTACGAGTCTGGGTGCGGCTTCCATGTGCGGACCGAACTTTCGCGCGACAATTATTTACCATATGGTCTCTGAAAGTTGCGCTGGGGTAGTTTCGGCTGCTGGTTGGAGCGGCGCGGGCGCTCGATGCCGGCTCCGGGCGACATCTCAAGAGTGCTAACACCTCGGCCCGGTGAAGAGATATGGCAAAAGGTGTCAGCGCCCTTTTTCGGGCGACACGGTACGATCCAATCCTGAGTTATGTTCCCCAAAAAGGTCCTGACACCTTTTGCACCGCAACGCTTCAAATGGCTGAAGTGTCACCAAAGATGTTGGCGATGCTGGCTCAGAGAGGGATCGCGTGCAAACACGAACTTGAAACGACACCTGTGTTGTCTCAGGTTTGAATCTGTGGGTCGCGTCGCCGGTGCCGGGTACGCCCCGCACTCGGTCCAGGTCCAGTCGCACACGGCGTGTGCGACGTACATGGTCATGCTGTACCACAAGGTTAAACTCCAAGCAGCACCAGCCGCGCGGCGCAACGTTCCGTTTACAGGGAGACAGATCGGGCGCGAGGGCTATCCTTCTTTCTTGCCCTTCTTGTCCTTCTCTTCGGCGGGTTCTTCTAACTCGACCTCCGTCACTCCACCTTCCGGCATCTCGACGCGCTGATGGTCCACGTGGTAGATGATCTTGGGCCCGGTTGACACTGTCCGGGGCGACTTCGCGGTTGCCGGCTTGTCCTTCCACCCGTGCAGAACGATGATGTTCTTGGTGAAGTCGAACGAGGCCCTGGCTGCGACGGCGGTCAGCTCCTTGGTCGTCAGGTTGACCGTGCCCGTCGCAAGCACCGACTCCATCTTGCCGTCCTTCATCTTGGCGGTCATCTTCTCGCACTCGATGATCGTCACCTGGTCGCCAAGGGTCCGGGTGACGTGGACTTTTCCCTCCAGGTAGATGTCGCCCTTGGAGCGGTCGAATATGATGGAGCTTGCCTTCAGCCTAAGGGACGGCTTGGGCGCTGGCTTCGCGGGAGGGGGCGCGGCGGCGTACAGCGCCGAACAACCCGCATATGCGGCGCAGGCTGCGACGGAAAGGACGCGTCTCAGGGCGGTCGTCACGAATTCGCTCTCACTCCTGCTTCTTGAGTCCGGCGATCTTCTCGCGAGCCATCTGCGCGTAGCGCGAATCCTCGAAGTCCTGGATCACCGTCTGGTAGCTTTCGATCGCCTTATCGCTCCGCCCGTTTAGCGCGTGGATGTTCCCGATGATCAACCACTTCCTGGCGGCCAGGGACTGCTCCGGCGATAGCGCCCCGTCGGCGGCCGCCATCTTCTCCAGCTCTTTCAGCAGGTCCGCGGCCTCTTTGGCGTGCTGCGTCTTGGCGTATCGGTTGACTATCTCCCGCAGCATCGGCATGGCGATGTCGAGGCGCCTTTTTCGCGCGTAGGCCTTGGCGGTATCCAGCAGGTACTTCGAGGCCACCTCCGGGTTGGCCCGCAGCACGGCGAGCTTATTTCGGGCCAGCTTGGCGGCGGGGGCGGAGCCGAACTTCCGGGCGATCTCATTGTACGCGGTGGCGGCCGCGTCCAAGTCCCCGTTCGTCGCGGTCTCGTCGGCCTCCACCAGCCGCTTCATCCCCTCGGTGTCGATGCGCTCGATGAACTTCTGCGCCTGATCGACCTCCTCCTGCGAGCGCCGCCGTGAAGCGGCTATCGGCAGGAGCATCCGCCGCGCCGCGCCGTACTCGCCGTTGTCAAACACGAGCTGGGCGGCCTGGATGGCCCGATCCGTCTCCTCCTTGGAGGTCGCAGCCTCTGCTTCCTTCTTAGCCTCTTTTTCCGCGTCGGTTAGTTCGGGTCGCTTCGTCGGAGGCGGCCGCAACCGGCTGACCTGGATGGGGGTGAGCGGCCGGCCGTTCAGGTCCAGAGGCTGGCTGGCCGGCTGGCGCTTCTTCCCGTTGCGCCCCTGCCGGGTTGAGAACAGACCGTAATCTCCCTGGGCGGCGTTGTCCCACGCCTGCGTCGCGAAGTCGAGGCCCTGGCCAAACGGATTGTTCGGGTCGATACCGAACGGATTGTATTTGTCGCCGTCTTTCTTGTCATTGCGGGAGCTTCTGGTGGTGGAGCTCGAGCTGCTGCCTATGTATCTGTATCGCCCGTCGTCACCGTCCTTCTTGCTCTCGCGAAGCAGTCTGGCGCGTTCCGCGATCTCGCGCCGCAGTTGCGTCTGGTAGTCCTTGGTCGCACACAGCCCCAGCGGACAGTCATACGCCAGAACGTCCGACGCCACCAGCAGCGTCGCTAGCGCCATCAGCCACACACACATCCACGGTAGACGAACCATCTCTGCACCCCCTGACAAAAGAGCGCCCGGATAACCCTAGAATTATAGCTCCCAGCGCGCGCCCGGTCAATCGAAATCGACGTGAACGGCAGATTAAGTTGGCTCACTTCTTCATTGCCCTCCGCGAAGCTTGCGGCATCGGCGCCCGGGCCGCCTTGCGGCCCCGGGCGTCTGACGAAACACCTTTTGCATAGGAATCGATAGCAGTTCTCGGGAGAACCGATATCAGTTGATTTCGGGCGCTGAGCCCGGTAGAATCCTCGCAGCACGCGGAGAGGTGTCCGAGAGGCCGAAGGAACACGCTTGGAAAGCGTGTGATGGGGTAACTCATCCGCGGGTTCGAATCCCGCCCTCTCCGCCAGTGAAGCATCGCCCTCGGTAAGCGGCTAATACAGACCGACTTAC
>CAZDHT010000103.1:0-15870 GCA_964505325.1 uncultured Planctomycetota bacterium
TCTGTTCCACGACCGCGACATCCTGACCCGCAATGACGACTCTGTGGTCCGCCGGATCGCTGGTGACGTGGTCATTATGCGCCGCTCACGTGGTTATGCTCCCGAGCCCGTCGCCGTCGGGCAGAACGTGCAGGGCGTGATCGCCTGTGGTCCCATGCTGAAGAACTGCGTGGCCGTTGGACGCGGTGAGTTGTGCTATGTCTCGCAGCACATCGGGGAGTTGACGAACCTCGAAACTTATCGCTCGCTCGAACAGACCACGGCGAAGCTGTGCGACATGCTGAAGGTCGAGCCGACGCTTGCCGCCTGCGACATGCATCCCGGCTACCCGAGCACCCGCTTCGCCGAGTCGCTGGGCCTGCCCGTTGTCCGCGTGCAGCATCATCACGCGCACATTGCGGCGTGCATGGCCGAGGACGGCCTGCACGAGCGCGTCATTGGGGTCGCGTTCGACGGGACCGGCTACGGCGAGGACGGGCACACGTGGGGCGGCGAGGTGCTGGTGGCGGACCGGTCGGGCTACGAGCGCGTCGGCCATCTGGCGTACATGAAGATGCCAGGCGGCGACGCCGCCGTCAAACACCCCGGCCGGATGGCGCTCGGCGCGCTCTTCCCGCTCCTGGGGCGGGACGCTGCGCGGGCTGTGCCGTGGATGGACGAAGCGGAGACGGAGGCGGTCCTCGAGCTGCTCGAGCGCGGCGTGAACACGCCGCTCACGGCGGGGATGGGGCGGCTGTTCGACGCCGCATCGGCGCTGCTCGGAGTGTGCACCCGCGCCACGTTCGAAGGCCAGCCGGCCATCGAGCTGGAAGGCATCGCCGACCCGAACGCCGAAGGAAGTTATCCCGTCGAACTCATCGAGAAGAACGGGCAGCTTGAGGTGGACGGGGCGACGATCCTCGCCGCGGCATGCGAGGACCGGGATTCGCGCGTCGCCGTCCCGACGATTGCGGGCAGATTCCACAACACCATCGTGGGACTTCTGCTAGAATACGCGCGGGCCGTGCGGGATCGGACGGGACTCAGGCACGTGTGCCTGAGCGGCGGATGCTTCCAGAACGCCCTGTTGCTCGAACGATCAGTTCTGCGCCTCGCCGAGGAAGAGTTCGTGGTGCATCGGCACCGGCTCGTTCCGCCCAACGACGGCTGTGTCGCACTGGGCCAGATGGTCGTCGCGGCGAATTCGAAAGGATGACAAAACCAGATGTGCCTCTCTGTTCCAGGGCGTGTGCTTGAGACCGACGGCGCTCGGGGGACGGTGGACGTCGCGGGCAACACCGTCGACACTGACTTCGCCTTCATGCCCGACGTGAAGGCCGGCGAGTACGTGCTCGTGCACGCAGGGTTCGCGATTCAGAAGTACGACGAGGTGGATGCGCTCGAAACCTTGCGCCTGCTCCAGGAGGCCTACGAAAAAACGCATCACGAACCGGGCGCGAACTGAAGGGCTCCAACATAACGGTGGGGCCGACATTCTTGTCGGCCGGACGGCAGGCAGGAATGCCTGCCCCACCAAGGTTCTGCTAGAGGCCCTGAATGGCCCACGTGGGACATTGGATTCGCGCCGTCTTCACGGTGACCGGGCGCGTGAAATGACGCTGGCTGAGAAAGGCTACCGGGACAAGGAGTTGGCGCGGCAGATCCTGGGCCGCATCCGGAGCAAGATGGACGGTGCGCCGCCTGTTCGGCTCATGGAGGTGTGCGGAACGCACACGATGTCCATCGGCAGGTCCGGCCTGCGCCGCGCCGTACCCGCGAATCTCGCGCTGCTGTCGGGGCCGGGCTGCCCGGTGTGCGTCACGCCCGGTGGGTACGTCGATGCCGCGGCGCGGCTCGCGCTCGGCGGCGTGACCGTCGTGACGTTCGGCGACATGGTCCGCGTGCCCGGGAACACTACTTCGCTGGAGGAAGCGCGGGCGAAGGGCGGCCGGCTGGTGGTGGCCGCGTCCGTCACCGCCGCACTGGACATTGCCCGGCAGGAAGACGGCGAAATCGTCTTTCTGGCTGTGGGTTTTGAAACGACGGCGCCGACCATCGCAGCCGCCGTGCTGGCGGCGGAACGGGAACGGCTGCACAATTTCTCGGTGCTCGTGTCGCACAAGCTGGTGCCGCCGGCGCTGCGGTTGATCCTGGCCGATCCGGAGTGTGCCGTTTCCGGCTTCATCTTGCCCGGCCACGTCAGCACGATCATCGGGACAGAGCCGTATCGATTCCTCGCGGACGAGTTCCGCGTTCCGGGTACCGTGGCCGGATTCGAGTTGATCGACGTGCTCGTGGCGATCGAATCGCTGGTGAGCATGGTTCGGGGCAACCAGCCGGCAATAGCCAACGCGTACACCCGCGTGGTGCGGACCGAAGGCAACCCAAGAGCTTGGGACGCCGTGCGGCGGGTGTTCGAGGTTGTGGACACCGCGTGGCGCGGCATCGGCGCGATCCCGCAGAGCGGGCTCGCGCTGCGAGAGAAGTATGCCGCCTTCGACGCGGCCCGACGGTACCGAGTCGAGCTGAGCGACTACCGGCTGCCCGAGGGATGCGCCTGCGGGGGGGTGCTTCGCGGCCTGATCCGGCCGGCGGAGTGTCCGTTGTTCGGCAACGCATGCACGCCGGAGTCGCCCGTTGGGCCGTGCATGGTTTCCGTCGAGGGAGCCTGTGCGGTCAGCTACAAGTACGGAGAGAAATGAATGGGCGACCAACTGGTCGAGCTGGCGCACGGCGGCGGCGGAACCATGACCGCCGAGCTGATCGGGTTGATTCAGGAATACGTGGGTAACCCGCTGCTGGACCGGCTGGAAGATTCGGCCTGCGTGGAGTTGAGCGGGCGAGTGGCCTTCACGACGGATTCTTTCGTGGTGAGCCCGCTCGAGTTCCCGGGCGGGGACATCGGCCGGCTCGCCGTAGCGGGCACGGTCAACGACCTCGCCGTGACGGGGGCGGTCCCGAAATACATCTCGCTGTCGCTGGTCATCGAAGAGGGGATGCCCTTCGACCTGCTGCGGCGCCTGCTCGGCTCTCTCAAGGCGGCGGCGGACGAGGCCGGCGTGCTCGTCGCGTGCGGCGACACGAAAGTGGTCGAGCGCGGCAAAGCAGACGGGGTCTACATCACGACGTCGGGCCTGGGCGAGATTCCGGAAGGCGTCGACATCTCGGCTCACAACGCGGCGCCGGGCGACGCCGTCATCGTGAGCGGCGCGATCGGCCTGCACGGCGTGGCGGTGATGGCCGCCCGTGAGAGCCTTGGCTTCGCGAGTTCGGCGGCCTCGGACGTAGCGCCGCTGAACCGGATGCTCGAGCCACTCGTTCAAGAACTGGACGTTCACGCGATGCGGGACCCGACTCGGGGCGGATGTGCCTCGGCTTTGCACGAAATCGCGGCGGCGTCAGGAGTTACGATTGTCCTCGACGAAGAGGCGCTGCCCATACCCGAGGTGGTCGAGGGGGCCTGTGCCTTGTTAGGGACCGAGCCGCTCGAAATGCCCAACGAGGGTAAAGCCCTGATCTTACTCCCTGACACTCAAGCACTTAGGGCGATTGAGATTCTGCGTGGGCACCCACACGGAAGCGAAGCGTGCAAGATCGGAGAAGTGACGGAAGCGGGCAGCTTTCCAGTGACGCTCTCGACCGCGCTGGGCGAGAGGCTGGTCGATGCCCCTCGCGGCGAGCTCTTGCCGAGAATTTGCTAGTTCTTGCTGAGATTTTACAATTTTCGGCAAAATCGCAGCAAAAAGCCCGGCGAAGGTATCCTTTACTCTGGAACGGCCAATGGCGAAAGAGACCGCCATAGAGGACGCGGAAGCCGTTGCTCGTTGCCTCGGCGGCGATCGGGACGCGTTCGACACGTTGGTGCGGCGCTACAGGGCGCTTGCCGTGGGGGTCTCGTTCTCCACATGTCGCGACCGTGCGCTGGCCGAGGACATCGCTCAGGAGGCGTTCATCCGGGCGTACAAGTGCCTGAATCAGCTCACGCGCCACGAGTCGTTCTGTGCGTGGCTGATGAACATTGTGAAGAACGCGGCGCTCCGTGCCGCGCAAAACGTGGCCCGACGCGAACAGGTGTACAAGCTCGCGTCGGTGGATCGCGGGCCGCATACCGAGAACCCGACGGCGGCGATGGAATTCGCCGAGTTGCTGGGACGGATCGACGAGAGTTCGCAGCAGGTGTTGACACTCAAGTATCTGCACGGGATGACCTGTGCTGAGATTGGCTCGACGCTGGGGGTGCCTACCGGCACCGTGACCAGCAAGATCAGCCGGGCGTTGAGCAGCCTGCGCGAGGTCGCCCGAAGGGGAAACCGATGAAGAGCGACTGTGAGAAGTGCCAGGAGTTGATTCGGCGCGGGGCATACATCGACCCGAGCGCCGAGGGCTTTGATGAGATGGCCGAGCACGTGGCCGCGTGCCCCGAATGCGCCAAGCTGTTGAAGAAAATACGCGACCTGGAGGGCTCGGTCCGCGCGGCGTTTCGTTGGGCGGATCCCGGCGAAGGGTTCAACGCGCGGGTCATGAGAGCCATCGCGGCGCCGCCTAGGTCGAGCTTGTTCTGGCGGTTTGCGCCGCTGGCCGCCGCAGCCGCGATCGTGCTCGCCGTGCTGGCCGCGATCATTACCGGTAGGCCGTCCGGCGACACACTCCGGCTGGCGCGCATCTCTGGCGAACTCACCTTGGCTAAGGGCGGCGAGGTCGCGCGGAGCATCCCGATTGATGCCGACGTGGTGGTGCCCGAGTCACAGGTGGCGCTGGAGGTCGTGCACGGCGTCGGACTCGCGCTTCGCCCGCACAGCGTGTTCCGCATCTTGCCCGCGTCGACCACCGGATACACCCGTCTCGACCTGAAGCGCGGGGGAGCCGCGATCAGCGTCAAGACCGATGCGAAGGCAGACAAGCTGGAGGTGGGGCTCGAAGGCTTTTCGATCCTCACCAGTGACGCGGACTTCCTGGTGGAGACGCGGACGAACGGCGCTCTGCCCGGGCTGTATGTGGACCGCGGGCGGGTGGTGGTCAGTTTCGGCGGGGGTGTTTCGGTGGTGGAGCGCGGCGAGCACGTCGAGTTGGTGGCCGACCAGCTTCTGAGCCGGGTTCGCTCCGGCGAGGCGCGGATTAAGGCCGACTTGGCGGCGCTCGACGCGCACTGTCGCGACCTTCAGACGCAAATCGCTCGGTACGAGGCGATGGTGCAGACGTACGGCGTGCGGCGGCGCGAGCGGAACGACGAACTGGTGATGGCGCAGGAGGCCCTGACCGTCGCCCCCGACCAGGAAACGGCCCGCGAGCTGGAAAAGCGGATCAGCAAGGAAATGGCGGCGGTCGAGAACCTCGATTTCGTCATGGGCGAGCACATCGCCAAGATGAGCACACTTCGTGGCGAGCTTCCGAAGCGATTGAACGAGCTGCGGCGCAAGCGGGCCATGGCGATGCAGCAGAGAGAGAAGTGCAAGGCGGGCCTCGCCCTGCTGGCAGGCCTGAGATAACAGCGCATTTCGCGGAGACGCACGAATGAGAAGGCTCTGGATGGTGGCGGCTGTGTTGGCGATCCCGTGGAGTGCCCGTGCAGCGCAGGAGAATGGATCGCCGTACCGCGCCTATGGGAGCTGGCGTTCGCTGGCCTATCAGCTTCCGGGCGCCTACCGCTTCATCGACCGGCTCGACCTGACAGAAGAGCAGCAGAAAGCCCTCGACAAGGTGTACCAGGATTGGTCGACCGAGCGCCGCGAACTGATGCGGAAAGCGCTCGAGACCCTGCCGCCGCTGACCGCCGAGGAGCGCAAGGACCCCGAGCGGCTGAAGGCGTACTACGCCAAGCGAACCGAGCTCTACAAGGCGGCGCAGATCCCGCCACCCGTCGCACTGGTCAACCTCATCCTGTCGGACGAGCAGGTCGGAAGGATCCTCGAGGCGAACAAGGTCGTCGAGGCGTGGAGGAAATCGCTCGCCGAATGTATGGAAACCTACGACGCGAAGCTGGACGGTCTCCTCGGCCCGGCGCCCGAGGATCAGCCCGCTTCGAGGACCTACATGTACCAGATGTTCGACGCATTGATCCCCGGCGGCTCGCTCCTGGTCAGGCTGAAGCTATCAGACGAGCAGACCGCAGCGCTGGAGGGCCTGCGCAAGAGGTATTACACGGAGTACCGGGAGAAGCTGGCTCCGCTCAGTCTGTCGCTCCGGGGCGGACAGATTTCGCACGCGCACATGAGAGCCGCCGGCCGGAGCGTCGGCGCCAAGGCCCAGGCGGAAGTCAAGGAGAAGCATCGGAAGCTGCTCAGGAAGGTTCTGACGGAAGCACAGCAGAGCCTGCTTGCCGATGCGAGCAAGATCGTCGAAGAGCGGGACAAGGTCATCTGGGATCGCTACTTGCAGTACGTCGAGGAGTTCTCGGCCATACTGCCCGCGCCGAAGTCACCCGAGCGAGCCCCTGCGGGCGCCAAGTCACCCGGCGTCCCGGGCAAGAAGGATACAGAGAAGGGGAAGTAGTCGGCACACGCCGCGTCGGGTTGGCCGGGCGGGAACGGCACAGCCGGCCCGCTTGTATTCTTGAGCGCAGAAGAGGAGATGAAGAAGTGAACAAACTCGTGCTGCTGCCCTTGCTGATGATTGTCGTCCTTCCCGCCGGCGCCCGGGCGCAGTACGAAGGCCGCGGGTATGGCGGCGCGCGGGGCAAGGGCGACTGGCGTTACCTCACGTACAACCTTCCCGGCGCCTATGCGCTTCTCGACCGGCTGGACCTCTCCGAAGCGCAGCAGAAGGCGCTGAGCGAGGTCTACAAGCGGTACATGGTCGAGCACCGCAAGGCGTATGCCGCCGTCACGAAAGAACTGCCGCGCATCGCCGCAAGAGACTACAAAGACGGCAAGAAGATGAAGGCGTACTACGCCAGGCGCGACGAACTGCTCGAGAAGCACAAGGCGGCGCTCCCGACCGAAGAGGTCAGCGACATCCTCACCCCCGATCAACTCGGAAAGATCCTGGAAGCGAACCAGGTCATCGCCGGATGGGAGAAGTGGCTGCTCGCGCACTTGGCCGCCTGCGACAAGAAGCTCGACGAGCTTCTTGGCCCGGTCCCGGAGGCGGAAGAGGGGGGCTATCCGTACATGGCCCACTATACCTATCGGGTCCTGGACGCTTACATTCAGGGAGCGGCCGCGCTGGGCGGCCGGCTGGGCCTGACGGAGCAGCAGAAAGCAGCGCTCGCTGAACTGGGGAAGGGGCGTTACGCCCAGATCACGGCGATGATCGGGCCGCTATCGCCGTCCTTGCGGAGCGGGAAACTGAAGACGGGCCACGCCGCCGCAGTGCAGAGCGCCGTCAACAAGGAAGCCTGGGCGAAAGTCAACGAAGCACACCGTCAGGCTGTCGAGAAGCTGCTCGCCAAGGAACAGCGGGACGCGCTTGCCAAGGGGATGAAGGTCCTCGAGGAGCGCGATAGGGCGATCTGCGAGCGATACGCGGGATACGTCGAGGATCTCTCCAAGGTCCTCCCGCCCCGGAACAAGGCGGGCACGCCCGCGGCGGTTGCACACCCGGCGCCGAGGAAATCGGAGAAAACGCAGTAAGGTTCGGGCAAGAAAAGACTGGCGCTCGTCATCGACCCCGGTAGAATATAGGAAACCCTGTGAAGGAGGCTCGTTATGAAGAAGGTGCTGGCTCTGGCATTGGTCTTGTCCGTTCCGCTGAGCGCTCATGCGGCGCAAAGGCGTTTCCAAGGTCGGCGACAGGAGGGGTGGCGCTCGCTCGCGTACGGACTGCCGGGCGCCTATGGGATGCTCGACCGGCTCACCCTGTCGAACGACCAGAAGAAACAACTGGACGAGGTCTACAAGGACTGGTCGGGCAAGTGGCGGAAGGCGGCCGAGGAGGCCGGGCAGAAGATCCCGAGACTGTCGGAGGAGGACCGCAAAGACCGCAATAAGCTCAGGGCCTACTGGATACAGCGGCGGGAAGCGTACCGCAAAGCCAGGCCCGAGCCGCCAGTCGATAAGGTCGGCGACATACTCACCCCCGATCAGCTTGGCAAGGTACTCGAAGCCAACCAGACCGTGGCCGGGTGGCTCAAGTGGCTGGCGGAACAGATGCCCAAGTATGACAAGAAGCTCGACGCGCTGTTGGGCCCGGCGCCGGAGGGCCTCACGCCAGCGAAGCAGCGGCTCTACGATAACCTGGACAACTACATGGACGGTGGCGCGTTGCTCGGCCGGCTGGGGCTCACCGCGAAGCAGGAGACCGAACTCCAGGAGCTCGGCAAGACCCGTTCCACCGACGCGTACTCGTCCATCGTCGCCCCGCTCGACCCGTCGCTGAGGGGCGCGAAGCTTTCGGCCGCGCATGCCGGCGCGGTGCGCGACGCCATCAGGGACGACGGATGGGACTTGTTCAAGGAGGCAAAGCGCGAGGAGGTCGAGAAAGTCCTCACCCAGGAGCAGCGCGATCTGCTCGCCAAGGCCCTGCTGGTGGTGAGGGAGCGCGACAAGGCCATCTGGAAGCGCTACTCCGACTACCTGGAGGATTTGGGCAAGATCATCCCGAAGCCGACGGGAACACCTGGCAGGGGCGCCGCCGTGAGGCCGGCTCGGGCGCCCAGGAACAACCCCTGACCAGCGCGGCGGCGACAGGCCGATTCGTTCCTGTTGATGCTATGCTGAGCGAAGCGACGCTCCTCTGCTGCCTTGAGTCGAGTTCTCTTTGCACATATGAGCGTCGGCAACGTCGGTCTGTCCTCTTCTCCTTTGCCGGTGGTGAAGATGCGAAAACACTGCCCGCTGATTCTGGCGATGCTGCTGGCTGTGGGGCGGCCGGGCGCGGCCGCCGAGGATCCTCCCAAGAAGAACGACGGGCCCCAGCCCGTCGCCTACGCGAAGGCCCGGCTGCTGTGTCAACTCGCCAACCAGAAGATTGACGAGAGCAGCGGGCTGGCATGCAGCCGCCGCAAGGACGGGGTGTTCTGGACGCATAACGATTCCGGCGGCGGTCCGCGCATCTACGCTTTCAACACCAAGGGCGAGGATCTGGGCACGTTCGACGTGGCCGGTGCGAAGGCGCAGGATTGGGAAGACATGGCCTCGTTCCGTGTCGGCCGGAAGTGCTACCTGATTCTCGCCGACGTGGGGGACAATGCGGCCCGGCGCAAAAGCTGCACCCTCTACATCGTCGAGGAGCCCGTCCTGTTCCGAAAGAAGCCGGTGACCGTCAGGATCAAGGTGGCCATGACGATTCAGTTCAGCTACGAAGACGGCCCCCACGACTGCGAAGCGGTCGCCGTCGACGCGAAAAACCGGATGATCTACCTGGTCAGCAAAGTCGCCGGGCTGACGTGCAAGGTCTATGAACTTCCCATTTCCAAAGGACGGGCCAGGGGGTCTGTGATCGCCCGGCCCGTCGCCACCCTGAAGGTCCCCGTCACCACGGGAATGGACATGTCCGCCGACGGGACCCGCTGCGTTGTCCTGACGTACCTCTCGGCCTACGAGTTCACCCGCAAGCCGGGGGAAACGTGGAAGGACGCCTTCTCGCGCCGGCCGCGCACGCTTGCCATGCCCCTGCGCCGGCAGGGCGAGTCGATCAGCTACGGTGCGGACGGGAAGACGCTTTACCTTACGAGCGAGAAGGTTCCGACCCCGCTGTGGGAGATTCCGGTCCAAGAAGCCAAGTGATCGTTGTCGCCGCCTCGCCCGCCGCCGAATTTGCTTGAAAACACGAGTTGCCTTTAGATAATAGGTTACCCTGAGCATTTCGCCTCGCCGCAGCGCTCCACGAGTCCCGGTGAGATGTGTTCCCTCGGGCTCAGCAAGGAGGTTGGGAACTGCGATCCTATCTTGTGGTTTGCATCATCGGCCTGCTCACGGGCGTTCTCAACGCACTTCTCGGGATCGGCGGTGGAGCGGTCCTCGTCCCCGCACTGGCGCTGTGGGCGGGCTATCAGCAGAAGGAGGCCCAGGCGGCCAGCCTGTGGTACGTCGTCCCGACGTCGCTGTTCGCGGGCTTCCTGTACAAGTCGGGGTCGCTTGACGTCCGCCTCGAACACGTGGCGGCAATGGTGGCGGCGGCCTTTGTGGGCGCCGTCATCGGCGCCCCGCTGGTCAAGAGAATCCACCAGCGGCCGCTCAGGCAGGTCTTTGCGGTGGCCCTCATGTGCATTGCGCTGATCATGGTCGTCACCGCGTCCCAGCCCGACATCGCCACGGCCCGGCACGTCCGGTATCTCGTGTTGACCTGGACGGGTCTGGTGGCGGGCTTCTTGGGCAGTCTTCTGGGCATCGGGGGCGGGGTCATCGTCGTCCCGGCGCTGGTCATGCTCGGAGGCTTCGATCAGAAGGTTGCCCAGGGCATGAGCCTGCTGTACGTCGTTCCCACCGCCCTGTTAAGTGCGCTGCTGTACCGGTTTCACGTCAAGATACGGATTGACAACACCCAGGTGGTGCTGATGGTGGCCGGCGGCCTGACCGGGGCGTTCGTTGGCTATCAACTGATGGCTGCCACGCGCAGTCAGGCGCTCCGCATAATTTTCGCAGTAGCTTTGGGCGTGTTGGGTATCTTCCTTATACTGCGGGCCAGGCGCGCTCGCAGGAAAGAGCATGCTCCCGACTGGATGATATGAGGGCCGCCGCTTATCCGTCCTTCCAAGACCCTTCACACGGGACCAGCCCGAACATGAAGAGATGCCTGCTGTGCGCGTGTGTGAGCCTGTCCCTGCTGGCCGTGTACTGGATCACCGGCGGCACGGCCGCGAACGCCGGCCAGGCCATCAGCGAGAAGATCGACAACGTGGGCAGCTACAAGCTCTATGTGCCGCTGGTGGAAAAGGACAAGAAGCCGGCGCTGCTCGTCTGGCTCCATCCCGCCGGCGGCGAAGACAACGATCTCGTCACCCGGTGGTGGCCCGAACTCCACGAACTTGGCTACGCGCTGATGCTCCCCCGCAGCAAGGAGCCTCAGCGATGGGCGCTGGACGAGACGGCGACCGTCCTGGCGTATATCGACCACGCCATCGAAAAGCACAGCATCGACCGGCGGAAGGTCGTCCTGCTGGGCTATTCCGTCGGCGGCCACATGGCTTTTTACCTGGGCATGAAACATGGCGACCGCTTGGCGGGCATTGTGACCACGTCCGGCTTCACCATACGGAGTCGGCACGACACCCGGACGGCGCTCCCTCCGAAGAAGTACAAGGACTCGCTGGCGTACTTTCTGATCGTGGGCGACCGTGAGGGCCCCCTGGTCGACTTGGCGAAGCGGGCGCAACTCGAACTGCTGGCGGACGGATTCTCGGCCCTGCTGCACATGGTCAAGGACGGTGGTCACGCGTTCCACGACTCCGAGAAGAAGAATGTGCTGGCGTGGCTGAAAGAAGTCGCCGCCGGGAAGCGCCCCGCCGCCGAAGAGATCAAGGAACTGGCCAAGGCCGCTCCCGACCGGATCCGCGCGTACCGGGAAGAACTGGCGCGGAAGAGCAGACTGTTCGACGCCATCAAGGACAACATCGGGAAACCCTACAAGCTCACGTGGAAGCCCGCCGGCGCGGTGGAGCAGGGGGGCAAGCTGAGCATCACGCTGCCCGAAGGCTGGAAGCTCGGCGACCAGGCGTCGAACGGCCAGAGCGCGGCCGTCACCCTCACGCCGCCTGGGAAGCAGCACATCGTCGCCTACATCGGCAGGTCGGTCAAGGAAGAGGGCCTCGTCCAGCACTACCAGAAGTGGTTCAAGAAGATGGCGAAAGAGAACGTCATGACCCGCGGCAGCGTGGGCAGGATCCCGGCCAACGGCCGAAACTGGGAGGTGCTGACGTTCTTTATGGTCCCCCGTGAGAAGCAGAACGACCCGCTGGCGCGGCGCGTCCTGGTCGTGGCGGTGCTGCCGCTCAACCAGAAAGGCACCGAATGGCGCTCGGTCAGCGTGATATGTCCCGAGCACAAGACCGGCGGCAACCACATCGCCGAGATCATCCGCGGCATCCTCGAAAAGACCCGGTTCGGCGAACCTGCCGCGCCGGAGTGACCACCGACGTCGCTCCCCCATGCCCAACCGCTTCAATCGACGGTGTTCACCCGTACCGATTTTCGGCGGTTTTTCTTCTTGACTTCTCAAAAGGTGTAGTATATATTGCATAGTGAGGAGGGCGCTGTACAATAGGTAATATGCGTTTCGTCCTTTGTGTTGTGCGCTAACTCCTTTTTCGCTTGAGTGTGCTCCTATGTCGCCTAGAGAACCGGTAAGAAAACTCTTCAAGATCGGCGAAGTGGCCGAATACAGCGGCCTGTCGAGACAGAGTGTCAACTACTACACGGCACTGGGCATTCTCCGAGAGGCCGGCCGGACGGGGGCCGGATACCGCCTCTACGACGAGAGCGTCTTCGATCGTATCGAGAGGCTCCGTGAGCTCAAGGCAACCAAAACCCTGCGACAGATCGCAGATATTCTGCGGGACGAGCAGAAGAGGCCAGAGCAGGAAAAGAGCCCCAATGGGAAGGACAACTGACCGCCAAGCCGGCAAGGCCGACTCCGCCACGAGCGGCCGACAAGCCCCGCCGACTGCCGAGGCGGAAACCGCCTGGGAACGGTTTCGGCAATCGAGGTCCGCCAGCCGCAGAAATGCCCTCGTCGAGCGGTACATGCCCCTGGTGCGGACCATTTCCAGCCGCATTGCCACAGAGCTGCCCAACTCCGTCCAGGTTGACGATCTCGTCAGCGCCGGCACATTCGGCCTCATGGACGCCATCGAGCGGTACGACCCGGACCTGGGGACGCGCTTCGAGACCTACTGCGCCGTACGCATCCGGGGCGCCATACTGGACGAGCTCCGCCACGTCAACTGGCTGCCTCGGCTGCAGTCCGCCCGGGCGACCCGAGTGGATGCCGCCGCAGACGCGCTGAAGGGCGAGCTCGGCCGCGCGCCGAGCCCCCGCGAGATCGCTCGAAGGACCGGGCTCAAGGTCCGCGACGTCAACAACGCCTCCAACAACGGGGGCAAGCGCGTGTCGCTGAACAGCGGCCCGCGGAGCAGCGACGGCCAAGAGGAGATGCGCGCCATCGACATCATCGAGGCCCAGGGCATTTGTGATCCCGCCGACCTGCTGCAAGAGAAGGAGCGCCGCGACATCCTGGCTCGCGAGGTCCGCAGCCTCCCCCGCGCCGAGCGACTGCTCGTCATGCTCTACTACTTTGACGAGTTCACCATGAAGCAGATCGGGGAGGCGCTCAACGTGAGCGAATCGCGCATCTGCCAGATGCACGCTGGAATACTGGAACGGCTCCAGCAGCGGCTCGCGGAACTCGACGAATCCAGGTCGCGCCCCGACTGACCCGCGGGCAGTCCGAAGCGGCGGCAGGAGTAGACCGATGGCCGACGCATCCAAGGGGCAGAGCAGGCAGCCGGATTGGCTCGACCTGTTTCGCTGCTTCCGGATCGCGTGCGATCCCGCCAAGATGTGGCTCGGGTTCCTCGGCGCCGCGTTTACCATTCTGATGTTGCTCTTGTGGCTGGGCCTCTTGCTGGAGGTCCGGCAGCTCGCTGACGGCAAGACCAGCCGGCTCGTCCTTCAGCAGATACGCGAGGGCAATTCCGCCGGCGCCTACCAGGCCCTGCGGACCGGCGTGGCCGGCACGTGGACCGGCCTCAAGGGTGACCTCCGAGCCATCCGCCACTCAGGGCTCCGCAGCAAGCTCATGGAGACGCTCCGCGGTGCCACGACCCTTCAGAAAGTCATTCCGTGGACGGTGATATTGCTGCTCCTGCTGTCGGTGCCGTGGGCCTATTTCGGCGGCGCGATCGGCCGCGCCGCTGCGGTCGAATATGCGACCGGCCAGCGCATTGCCACCGCTGAGGCGCGCGAGTTTGCCGCGCGCCGGTGGAGTTCGTACCTATGGCCCCCGCTGGGGCTCCTCCTCGTGCTGACGGCGCTTTTCCTGGCGGGCGCGGTCATCGGCCTCGCCGCAGCACACTTGCTGTCCGCAGCAGTGTTTCTCCTCGGCGTGGTGGGGTCGCTGTACCTGCTCCTGCTCGTCAAGCAGAAGACCCGGTCCGGCGTGACCGGCGCGTTGGCGGGGCTGCTGGGATTGGCCCTGACCATCCTGCTGGCGGCGTTGTTGTGGAACGTGTGGCCCGAAGAGATGGATTGGCTGGGGCGGCTGGCCGTGGTGGTGTGTTTTCCGCTCCTGCTGGCATTGAGCATTACGGCGCTGCTCGTCCTCCTGGTCCTCCTGTTCGGCCGGGGCCTGATGATGAGCGCCATCAGCTTCGAGGCGACGGACGCATTCGACGGCATCACACGCGCCGGGGACTACGTGCTGAGGCGCCCGTGGCACCTCGCGTTCTACACCGTGGTCGGCGGCGCCTACGGCATCCCGTGCTTTGCCCTCGTGGCGTTCCTGGCGTTTGGCGGCTTTGTCGTCGCCGCGCTCGCGGTGTGGGCGGGATTTGGCCAGAGCTTCGAGGGCACGTACAGCGCCGTGTTCAGCCCTGTGCGGGGCACCAGTCTCCTGCAGCCGTTCCCCGGCTTCCTGCTTCGCGTCCTGTTTGCGCTGCTGTGTGGTCTGGTCGCCGGATGGTGCGCCTCCTTTATTCAGTCTTTCCGCGCGATCTGCTACGCGCTGGTCCGGAAGAGCGTCGACCTTTCGGAGACGTCGGAAGTATACCTGGACATCAGCCGAGTTCCCGCGGCCCCCGCGGCCCCGGCGGCCCCGGCGGCGGCGGAGGGCGCCGGCGGGGAAAACGCACCCCAATCCCAACCATGAACCCGCCCGTTGTCGCCATAGTCGGCCGGCCTAACGTCGGCAAGTCCACCCTGTTCAACGCGCTCGCGCGGCGGCGCATCTCCATCGTCGAGCCGAGCAGCGGCGTCACGCGCGACCGCATCTCCACCATCATCACCCGCGAAGACGGGACTCAGCTCGAACTCGTCGACACGGGCGGGATGGGCATGGCCGACCGCGACGCCCTGACCGATGATGTGGAAGCGCAGATCAGCTACGCGATTGCCAACGCCTCCGCGCTCGTGTTCATCGTCGATGGCGCCCAAGGCAGCCTGCCGCAGGACCGCGAGATTGCGCGGCGTCTCCGCGCGCTGGGCAAGCCGCTCGTTCTGGTGGCGAACAAGGTCGAGTCGGCGAAGACCGCCGCCATCGCGGGCGAGTTCCACGGTCTGGGTCTGGGCGAGCCCATGCTGGTCTCGGCACAGCACAAGATCAACACCGGAGAGCTGAGGGACCGGTTGTTTGAGTTGGCCGCGGCGGCGCCCGGTGAGTCCGGGCCGCCCGAAATGAAGATTGCCATCGTCGGGCGGCGCAACGTCGGGAAGTCGACGTTCATCAATGCGCTGGCCCGGGAAAACCGCATGATCGTCAACGAACTCCCCGGCACCACCCGCGACTCCGTCGACGTGCGGTTCCAGGTTGACGGCAAAGTGTTCATCGCGATCGACACCGCGGGGCTGCGCAAGAAGCGCCAACTCAAAGGCTCCATCGAATTCTACAGCCGCGTACGGGTGGAGGAGTCCATCCGCCGGGCGGACGTGGTGCTGTTCATGTTCGACGCGCGGAACAAGGTCTCCCGGGTGGACAAGGCGCTGGCCAACTACATCTGCGGTCGGTTCAAGCCATGCATCATCGTTGTCAACAAGTGGGATCTGGTGAAAGGGGTTCCGACGGGCGAATTCGCCGACTACTTCACGTCGGCGCTGCCCCTGATCAGGCACGCTCCGGTCGCCTTCGTCTCCGCGCTGGCGAACAAACGGGTGCGGAGTACGATCGACCTCGCCCGGTCGCTCTGGAAGCAGGCCAGGCTGCGGGTGCAAACGGCGGAACTCAATTCGGTGATCGAAGAGTTGAAACGCCGCCCTCAGCGAGGCGCCAAGGTCGCGCGGCGCCCGAAAATCTACTCCGGCACCC
>CAZDHT010000104.1:0-15743 GCA_964505325.1 uncultured Planctomycetota bacterium
CGACAAGCCCGCCGACCTCCGGGCGATGTGCAAGTGGATCAAGAAGGATCTGGGGCCGGACGTGCCGCTGCACTTCTCGGTGTTCTATCCTCGGTACAAGCTCCGCAACCTGCCGCGCACGCCGGAGAAGACGATCTTCGCCGCATACGACATTGCTCGCGAGGAGGGGCTGAACTACGTTTACCTGGGCAACCTGCGCCGGGCCGGCCACAAGACCGAGCAGACCTATTGTCCGAACTGCGGCAAGATCGTCGTCGGCCGGCGCGGCTATCGCGTGACGAGCGTCAACATCAAGGACGGCAAGTGCGCGTCTTGCGGCCAGGTGATCGCGGGAGTGTGGAACTAGCCGGCTAGGTGACCGGTCGCCGGAACCAGATGTCGTAGAGCGCCACCAGAGCAAGCACGCCCAAAGACACCACCAGCAGGAGTGCCGACAACAGCATGGCGTAGATGTAGGCCGTGTGCCTCCGGCCCAGCCAGAGCAGGGCGGGGCAGGCCACGGCGAACATGAACGTGGCGCTGATGAAGAAGACTTTGGTCTTCTCGAACAGCGAAGTCCGCACGAACATCAAGCCCAGTCCCAGGAAGACGAGCGACACAATGGCCAGGTAGATCGCAGTACCGGTCGTCAGTTGCACGGGCGACACCTTCTCTTGCCGCGTGGCCAGCGCGAGGAGTCGCTTGTAGCGCTGGTTCAGGCGCCAAGTGCTCTTTGGCGTGCTGCTAAGGCCCCGCCCGCCGGGGAGATCGAATCGGCTGCCGGCAAGGATGCTCGAGATCTCGAGCATGTCGGAGCGAGGAGCGCCGTCCTGGCACCACTTCGTGAGGCGCGCCAGGTCCTGTTCGCTCGCGCTGACCAGCCCCCACTCCTTGGGCTCGTCGGCCGCGGCCTCGAGAATCGAACGGTCGGCGCCGCGGAGGAATATCTCGACATCGTCGAATGAGATGGCCGGATCACCGTCCACGTTTCGACACGCGTAGAGGAACGCACTGACCCCCATCAGGGCCGCCATGCACACCGCGACGATGAATCCCGTCAGCAGGACCTTCATGCTGAGGGAGGACTCATATAGCTTCGTGCGCTGAAACACGTTCTTCCCTCCGCCGCCATATCGCGATTGAGCGCATATCAAGGTAGCAAGCTGCGACCGCCAAGTCAATGCCCAACGCACGGGCGCCAGGCGGCCTGGCCCCGGTCAATCCGGGACAGCGTCCCCCCACTTCCTGCGGAGCCGTTCCGAGCCGGTGACCAGCCACTCGCCGTCTTCTTTCTCGAAGTAGATGACGGCGCGGTTCCAGCCGTCTCTGGTGATCAACTCGATTCGCTTCTCCGGGTCGTCCTTCTTGGCGGCGGTGATGCGGCCGGTCAGTTCCGCTTTTGCCGTGTCCGCGATGACGGTGATGTCAATGTCCTTCAATTCGACCCGAAACTCTACGTACCGCTGCTTGTAGCCGCGAACCGCCACCAGCGCCTCCTGCTTGCCGACCTCGCGTCGCCCTTCATTGTGGCGGTAGCTATCGGACACGTGCTCGAAGATGCTGTGCAGCGAGAGCCACACGTTTTCCCGCTCAAGGCCCGACGCGACCGCGTCGATGACCCGCTGGACGCGCTCTCTCTCCGTCCGGAAGTAGCCCCGGATGAGGAAGTAGACCGGGATCACGACCGCCAGCACGAGCACGATCCGGATGGCGAGCTTCTTCATTTGTTCCGTCCTCGCTCCAGATAGACGAGTAAGACGCCGATGTCGGCCGGCGACACACCCGATATGCGCGAGGCCTGCCCGATGGAAACCGGCCGGATCGCCGACAGTTTCTCGCCGGCCTCGAACGTCAGCCCCGTGATGCCCGAATAGTCGATTCCCCCCGGAATCGTCTTGCCCTCGTGCCGCTTGAACCGTTCGATCTCGCGCGCCTGGCGTCGGATGTAGCCGTCGTACTTCGTTTCGATCTCGACCTGTTCTTTCACGTCATCCGTCAGGTACCGCGCGGCAAGCTCGGGGTCAAGAGCTTCGAGGGTGGCGAAGCTGTGTTCCGTTCGCTTCAGGAGCTGGGCGAGCGAAGTGCCTTCGTGGCGATGGCCCTCCAGGTATCTCCGCGTCGCGGCGATGGCGTCCTCCTTGCGGCGCAGCCGGTCGTATTGCCGGTCGGAGATCAGGCCGCACGCGTGGCCGTACTTCATCAGGCGGCGGTCTGCATTGTCCTGGCGGAGCATCAGCCGGTACTCGGCGCGGGACGTAAACATCCGGTACGGCTCGTCCGTCCCCTCGGTGACCAGGTCGTCGATGAGCACGCCGATGTACGCGTCGGCGCGGCTAAGAAGGAGGGGCTCCTCGCCGCGGAGGCTCCTGGCCGCATTGATACCCGCCACGATGCCCTGGCCCGCTGCCTCCTCATAGCCCGACGTGCCGTTGATCTGCCCCGCGAGGAACAGGCCCGGGACGGCCTTGCTCTCCAGGGTCGGCTGCGTTTGCGTGGGCGGGACGAAGTCGTACTCGATCGCGTATCCGTAGCGAAGGATCCGCGCGTTCTCCAACCCGGGGATGGAGTGGGTCATCAGGTCTTGCACGTCGCGCGGAACGCTGGTCGCGATGCCATTGCAGTACACCACGCGGGAGTCCACTCCCTCGGGCTCAAGGAAGACCAGGTGGGATTCCTTGTCGGGAAAGCGGACGATCTTGGTCTCGATGGAGGGGCAGTACCGCGGCCCGGTGCTCTTGATTTGGCCGGTGTAGAGCGGGGCGCGGTCGAGGTTGTCGCGCAGGATGTCGTGTGTGACCGGGGTCGTCTTGGTCAGGTGGCAGGGAATGTTGGGCCGGTCCAGCCGCTCGGTTGAAAACGAGAAGGGCCGGGGATTCTCGTCGCCGGGCTGGACCTCGAGGACATCGTAGTTGATCGAGGCGCGGTGGAGGCGCGGCGGCGTGCCCGTCTTCAGCCGGCCGAGTTCGAGCCCCAGGCTTTCGAGCGACGCGGACAGCGCGTCGGCCGGCGGCTCGTCAATTCGCCCCGCCTTATACTGCTCGGTGCCGATATGGATGATGCCGCGCAGGAACGTGCCGGGGGTGAGGACGACGCGCGGCGCGGCGTACCGGGTGCCGCTCTCGCCCAGGATACCGGCGACGCCGCGGTCGCTGGTGAAGAGCCCGCCGGCGGCGTCCTCGACGATGTCCAGGCCGGCGCAGCGCGCCAGGTGCGCCTGCATGGTTCGCTCGTACAGCAGTCGGTCGACCTGGGCGCGAGGGGAATGAACGGCCGGGCCCTTCTTGAGGTTCAGCATCTTGAACTGGATGCCGGTCTCGTCGGTGACCTTCGCGATCTCCCCGCCGAGTGCATCGACCTCGCGGGCCAGTTGACTCTTGGCGAGCCCGCCGACCGCGGGATTGCAGGACATCCGGCCGATGCTGTCGCGGGAGATCGTAACCAGGAGCGTGCGGGCGCCCATTCGGGCCGCGGCCAGCGCCGCCTCACAGCCGGCGTGGCCTCCGCCCACAATGATCACGTCGTGGTGCGACTGTTCCATGCCTGGTTCTGGCTGACCGCCGGCCCCCGGGTCACAGAGTTCGGCGCGGTTACCCCCCGCCCATCATCTCCACCAGCCGCATGATGTCGTTCCCGGTCACAAAGATCATCAGCGCGATGAGCACGACCATGCCGGCGTACATCAGTGTCGCCATCACCCGTTCGGAGAGCGGCTTCCTGCGGATTTTCTCAATGGCCAGGAACGCCAGGTGGCCGCCGTCGAGGATGGGGAACGGGACCAGGTTGATGATGCCGAGATGGATGGTAATGATGACCAGGAACTCGATGAACTTCCCGAGGCCCGCCTCGGCCTGGTACCGCGTCGCCGTCAGGATCATCACGGGGCCGGAAAGCATCTTGAGCGACAGCTTGCCGCGGACCAGCATCCACAGGCCGCGAGCGGCGAATTCCATCCACTGGCCGGTCTCGACGAACGCCTGGCCCAGCGCGGCAAGCGGCCTGCCCGGCTTGACCGCCCGGCACATGTCGAGCTGCGGGCTGAGGTCGAGGTCGCCCAGCTCGATCTGCGCCAGTGTCACCTGCGCGGTCTGTTCTTTGCCAAGAACGGTGAACGCCAACTCAAGCTCCGGCGGTTCCTTGCCAGGCCACGTCAACTGATGCACGTGGTCCGCGTACTTGAACTCGACCGGCTTCCTCTTCGAGTCCGGCTTGACGATGCTTACCAGTTCGGCACCGATCGGGATTCCGGCTTTGGCGCTGCTGCCCGGCAGGAAGCCCTCGACCACGGGATTGTCCTGAGCCGCGATGCCCAGGACGTCGCCGATGTGATCGCCCGGCTCGGGCTGCACCTTGAATGTCAACTCCTCGACGGCGGGCTTCGTGTCCTCCTCACCGTCTTCGGACTCAGGCGCCCGCGCGACTTTCAGTTCGATCTCGGCGGGGGCGGCGTCGAGCACCGCTTGTTCCAGTTCCGGCCAGTTCTTCACCGGCCGGCCGTTGACCGCCACGATCGCATCCCCGGGTTTCAGGCCGACTTTTTGGGCAGGGAAATCGCGCCGGACCAGCCGCACTTTGTTTGGCCGGTTTGCGATAATACCCAGCCCCCAGTGTTTCTTGGTCTCAATCGTCAGCGTCCCGGTCTTGAGGCGGCGCTCGGGCGCCGGGCTGCGGAACTTGACCGGGACTTGCTTGCCCGGGTTCTCCAGCACGGCGAACCGCACGTCATCCCACGTGTGGACCTTTCGGCCGGCAATCTCGACGATTTCACAGCCGGGCTCGATGCCCGCCTTCTCGGCGGGGCTGCCGCGCGGGACCACCCCGACCGTCGTGGTCAGATACCCCTGGCCAGTTCCCACCGTCGACCACCGGACGCCGATGCGGCCCTCGTCGTCGGTCTTGAGGTGGAACTGCTTCTCCTGGTCGCCGCGCTCGACCCGCACCACGATGTCTCCGACCTTGTCCCTCAGGGCCGCATTGAACCGGACCTCGCGCCACAGCCGGATCTCCTTCCACGAGTGCTCGTCCCGGCGCTTCAGCCCGGTGATCAAGTCGCCCCGCTTGACGCCGGCGTCCCAGGCGGCCATCCCAGGCACGATGCGGTCGATGCGGGAGGCGGGCCGTTCCAGCCCGGCGAACAGGAGGAAGAACAGGAGCGGCACGGCGGCCAGCAGGCTCACCGCCGGCCCCGCCGCCACCACCAGCGCCCGTCGGCCGGGGGTCTTGGAGGGAAACTCGTCCGGCGCGCCCGTCGTTTGCTGCTCGCCCTCGCCGCCCGCCATCTTGACGTAGCCGCCACACGGAATCGCACAGATGCAGTACTCGGTCTGGCCTATCTTTTTGCCGAACAGCCGTGGGCCGAACCCGAGGGCGAAGCGTTCCACCCGCACCCCCACCAGCTTGCACGCGGCGAAGTGCCCCAGCTCGTGCACGAAAATGAGAAACCCGAAGCCCAATACGACGAGAGCCCAGTATCCGATCTGGTGTGCCATTCATTCTCCTGTCGGTGCCACGGCCTTCGCCTTCTCGCGCGCCCACCGGTCGGCCTCGACTACGTCGTCGATGGAGCCCGGATGGGTGACGCTGTGGGAATCCATGACGCGCACGGCGATACGGGTAATATCGGTGAAGCGCAGGCGCCGGTTGAGGAACAGATCCACGGCGACTTCGTTGGCGGCGTTAAGCACGGCGCCGGCCGTGCCGCCCGCCGACGCCGCCCGCCACCCCAGCAGCAGCCCGGGGAACCGGTCGGTGTCCGGCGGCTCGAACGTGAGTTCCTTTACCACCGCGAGGTCGAGATGCTCGGCGACCCCCGCCAGCCGGTCCGGATACGTGAGGGCGTACTGGATCGGCAGGCGCATGTCCGGCATGCCGAGTTGAGCGACCGTCGAGCCGTCCTTGAACTCGACCATCGAATGCACAACGGACTGGGGGTGCACCACGGCCTCAAGTTGGTCGGCCGGCGTACCGAAGAGCCAGTGCGCCTCGATGATCTCGAGCGCTTTGTTGATCAGCGTCGCCGAGTCAATGGTCACCTTCGCGCCCATGTTCCAGGTGGGATGCTGGAGTGCCATCTCGGGGGTGACCCGATCGAGTTCAAGGCGGGTGAACGTGCGGAACGGCCCGCCCGACGCGGTCAGCACGATCCGTGCCACCTCGTCTCGGCCGCCGGCCCGCAGGCACTGGTGGATGGCGCTGTGCTCGCTGTCGACGGGGATGATGTCCGCCCCGTTCTCGGCGGCGAGTGCCGTCAGCAGCTCGCCCGCCATGACCAGCGATTCCTTGTTCGCCAGCGCCAGCGTCTTGCCGGCGTTCAGCGCGGCGAACGACGCAGGAAGACCGGCCGCACCGACGATGGCAACCAGCACCACGTCCGCCTCCTCGGCAGACGCCGCCGCTACAATGCCGTCCCGGCCCCCGACCACCTCGATGCCCGTGTCCTTCAAGGACGACTTGAGTTGGCCGACGTACTGCTCGTCGGCCAGTGCGACCAGCGTGGGCCGGAACTTCCGGGCCTGCTCAGCGAGGAGCTGCCAGTTGGATCCGGCCGCGAGAGCGGCCACCCGCAGCCGGTCACTGAGGTGCTGAACGACCTCGAGCGAACTGCTGCCTATCGAGCCGGTTGAGCCGAGAACGGCGATGCTCTTCAAGAGATGCTGCCCTTGATTGAGGCCAAGGGGAATACGCGGGCCCGGCCGGGTGGGGCCCCCGTGCTGCGTCCTCGCACAGGTGGGCGACCGCTTCTCATAACAGCATTCTATCAGCATGCGGCGCGCCTTGCAAGTTTGACGGCATCTGCAGCGGCCCTGGCGCGAAGAAAACACTTGCCCTGGCGCAACGGGCGCAGTATCGTGAAGCAACGCCGGCCATGTCAGACGCGGGGGCAGCGCAGTCATCACCCCGAACAGAGAGGAGAAACACATGCCCCGAGTAACTGGCATTCTGGTTCTGGCGCTTGCGTGCGCCGCCGGGTGCAACCACACACAGACTGCAGACAGAGGAGGTGCCCCCGTGAAACCAGAGCAGCCCACGTTGATCGAGCCCAAGGGCAACGTGTTGTACGAGGAGAAATTCGCGGACCTGAAGAACTGGCGCCACGAAGGCGGCCACAAGCTGCTGCTCGACAAGGATGAGCCGGGCACGCTCCGCCTGGAATGCATCGGGAGCGGGCAGGGCAAGAAGGGCACGCAGGCCTTCTGCCTGACCGACTTTCCCGACGGCATCGCGGTCGAGTTCGACTTCAAGGCGCTGACCAAGCGGGGCCTGCTGCTGTGCTTCGTTGCGATGAAAGGCATCGACGGCGAGGACATGTTCGACCCGAAACAGCCGAAACGCGAGGGCATCTTCAACGACTACGTCCACAATCCCAAGCTGCGGTCGTATCACGTCTCGATCAGCCGCTACGGCGACAAGGGCATCCACACCGGCGTGTCGAACTTCCGCCGCAACCCCGGACTGAACCTGGTGGGACAGGGTCCGGACCTCTGCAAGGAGATCAAGACCTGGTACCGCATCCGGGTGATCAAGGACGGCGGGCACCTGCAGCTCGGCGTGGACGGGAAGCTGGCCCACGAGTTCACCGACCCGCAGACGCTCGACACCCCGATGCCCGGCTCGGGCAAGGTCGGCTTCCGCGCCATAGGCAAGGACGTGCGCACCCTCATCCGCAACTTCAGGGTGAGGGCGTTGCGCTAGGGCGGCTCCATAGGACCTATGGGGCCTATACGACCTATTGAGGAGAGCAGGTGTGCTAGACATCAGATATTCTCTTGTCGTGGTGTGCGTGCTCGGCGCCACGGCGGGCGCACAGGATCTGTCGGGTCTCGACGTCCCGCTGACCGTGCGCGACGTGGCCGGCGTGGAGCGGCAGGCGGAGCCGTGCTCGACCGGCGTGCCGATGCCGCAAGGGCTGCTTCAGAAGCCCGAGGGCATCGCGGTGTTCGACAAGGACGGGAAAGCAGTGCCGGCGCAGTTCAAGGTGCTCGAGCGCTGGCGCGAGTTCGGGAGCGAGAACTCGGTCAGGTGGCTGCTGGTCACATTCCTCGCGGATTGCCCGGCGAAGGGAACGGCGACGTATCACCTGCGAGCCGGCAAGAATCCGCCGCCAGGGACGCGCGCTAAGCCGGCGGACGGCCTGGGTCCCTTCCGCCTCTTGTTCACGAACGCCGACGGGAAGACAATGACGGGCACCGACGTGAAAGGGGCGGAGAAGGAAGTCGTCGAGAACGGCCCCGTCCGCGCCTGCGTCCGTGTCGAGTCGCCGACCTCGCACCAGACGTTCGGTTACATCGGGTGGGTCTACACCTATGCGGGGCTGCTGCGGACCGATCTGATCGTGGTCCTCAAGAACACGCCACGGAAGATGCAGGGCCCGCTCTACTTCGATGACTTCTCCGTCTCGGTCAAGGCCGACGGGACGAACTACTCCCTCGGCGGTGAGCCGGGCACGACCTACGGCGGCACGACAGGCGCCGCACCCGCCTGTCTCTACCAGGCCGGCGACGGGACCAAGGAGTGGAAGAAGCTGGGCTGGAACTACACCGACGCCATGATCCTCGGCTGGGGCAAGGCGAAGCAGGTAATCCTGGACAACCTGCCGCCGTTCCGCGGCTACCAGGTGATGAGCGGCAACAAGAAGATCGGCGAAGGCAACTGCGCGCTCGGCTGGGGCGCGCTCGGCGACGGCAACAAGACCGCCGTCCTCGCCACCCGCTGGTTCCTCCAGAACTAACCGTCCGCCGTCGGAGTCCAAGAGGGGAAGGTCATCGCGCGCCCGTTTCCGAAGTACTGGGACCAATACGGCGGGCTCCACTGGCTCGACGACATGCAGCGGAAGCGGTTCGACCTCTCGCTTCAGGTCGTCGACGGCAAGTTCACCGGTGCCAGCGGCGACGGCATCGCGCTGGCGTGGAACCGGCCGCTGGTCACCCATTGCGGACACGACTGGTACAAGAAGACCGGCGCGGTCGGCAAGCCGACCAAGCCGCGCAAGGCGCCGGACTACAAGACCGGCGTGTTCCCTCACCGCTTCACGCGCGGGAACAGTTGGCGCTCGTTCGGCGGTGACGTCAGCGACAGCATCAAGCGGCGCTATCACACGACGACGATGAGCGGCTTCGTCAACTCGGCAAATCCGTGGGGCGCGTATCGCCTGCTCGCGGACATGGAGCACTCCTGCGGGATGAACTGCTTCCACGTCGATGATTATCAGTACCCGCGCGACAAGGACATGCTGAATTACGGCCAGTACTGCGGCACGTTCCGCAGCGCCGGCAAGTACCGGCCGCCAACCGGTCACCACGGCTACTTCCCGTGGAACGTCCCCCACTTCCAGGTCTGGGAGGTCTTCCACGGCTGGCGGCTGTTCGGCGACCCGCTCGCCAAGCGGACCATCGACGAGTTCGCCGAATATCTGCAAGGCTACGTGGCCTGGCGTCAGAAGCACCCCGGGCACCTCGTCGCCGGCACCCGCGCGGACGGCCACCCGTTCACCAACCTCGTCGAGTGCTACCGCGTCCTCGGTGACGAGGACCTGCTGAAATCGATGCACGACATGGCCGAGGTCTGCTGGAAGCAGGTCAACAAGCAGCGCGGCAACTACGGCGTGATGGCCTCGTGGGAGGGCGGGAGGGACAGGTGCGAGAAGCCCTTCATGGTGGCCCAGGTGATGGAGGGCCTGCGCGAGTACTACGACATCACCCATTCGGAGCGGACGGCTGATCAGATCTACGGCATGGCCGACTTCATCCTCGCCGAGGCGGCGATCGGCCAGTGGGGCTACAAGTACGTGGTGATGATCGACCCGGAGAAGAACAAGGCCCACCTGGCCCAATCCTTGGCGAAGGCCGACAAGGACGGCAAGCACCTGAGCTACGGCAACCTGGCGTGGGCGATGGCCTGGGTGCACCGGCAGTTCGGCGACCAGCGGTTCCGGAAGAACATCGACGGCCTCAACCGCAAGGCATATCCGTACCGGCCCCGGAACTACACGGTCTACTACCCGGAGCGCACGGACAAACAGCCGCCCGCCGCGGTGGCTGATCTGAAGGCCGAGGCGCTCGGCGGCGGGAAGGTCAAACTCACCTGGACCACGCCCGCTGATGCCGCACGGCTTCACATCAAGTGGGCCGACAAGCCGATGGTCGAACGCGCGTGGCCCGACAAGGTCGAGAGTCACGCCAACTGGTGGGCGGCGACGCACGTGACCGGCGAGCCCGAGCCGAAGCCGGGCGGCCAGTCGATGGTCGTTGAGGCCGTTCCAGTCGGCACGCGCTGCTTCGCCATCCGCAGTTTCGATGGGAACAATAACCGCAGCGACATCTCCAACATCGGCAAGGTGGAAGTCAAATGAAAACAAGAGCACTGATCGGATCGCTGGTTGTACTTCTTCTGATTTGCGGCGTCGGGCGCGCGGGCGCGCCGGTTCGCACCGATTACCGCGTCCAGGGCGTCGATCGCGCCCAGTTCGAGCCGGGCAAGCTCAAGCTCCCGCTGACCGTGCACGAGCGGAGCGGCGTGGAACGCAAGGGCGTCGTGGTCACCTCCGGCGTCCCGTTCCCGCCCGGCTTCCTTCCCGACGTGAAGAAGCTCGGCGTCGTCGACAAAGACGGCAACGCCGTGCCCTCGCAGGCGACGGTAATGATCAAATGGTGGAAGCCGACGTACGACGATTCGGTCCAGTGGGCGCTGGTCAGCTTTGTTTGCGACGTGCCCGCCAACGGCACGAGCACCTACTACCTGACCGACGACGGGAAGGCGGAGGCCCCGAAGACGCCGCTGCGCATCGAAGAAGCCATGAAGGCCAAGGTCGTTCACACCGGGCCGGCGTCGTTCGGAGTGCCGCCTATCGGGCCGAACCTGATCGTTGCCGCAAGCGTGGGTGACAAGATGGTGGCGCATCCGCTGCGGTGCGTGCTGACCAGCGGCGACTGGCCGGAACGCGGGCTCCGGGCCGGCAGCAAGCACATGGCAACGCACGACAAGGTTGTTGTGGAGGAGGCGGGCCCCGTGCGCGTCGTCATGGTGCTCAAGGGCCGCCACAAGCCCGGCGACAAGGATGGCAAGTTCTACGACTTCACGGCGCGGCTGTACTTCGAGGTCAACAGCCCGACTGTCCGCATCGTCTACACCATCCGCAACGGCGTGCTCGACCCGAAGCTCATCAACGGCAAGCGGCGGGCGTACGTGTGGCCGATCGAGGACGCATCGCTGGTCGCTGACCTGGCGCTGGGCGCCGATGCAAAGGCGACCACGCTCGCCGAGGGAGAAGAGGTAGCCGGCGCGGAGTTGAGCGTCTACCAGGACTCGTCCGGCGGCGACAAGTGGCAGAAGCTGGGCGGCGGGAACTACGAGAACTGGCTGTCGCGGTACACGAAAGGCCAGACGGTCCGCGGCGTAACATTCCGCGGCTACAAAGTGACCGCGGGCGACAAGCAGGTGGGGGCCGGCAACGCGCACCCCGGCGTGATCGGCGTGTCGAACGGAAAGCTCGGCGTCGCCGCCGCGCTCCGCAACTTCCGCGTCGAATACCCGAGCGCGATTGCCGCGTCCGGGAAGCAGCTTCGCATCGGCCTCTTCCCCGGCGAGTTCGCCGAGCCGTTCCACCTCAAGAGCGGGCAGCGCGAGAGCTGGGACGTCCGGCTGACCCTCCACGCCGACAAAGCTCCTGACCTGAAGCAACTCCACGCCGTCCACGACGCGCTGCTCCTGTTCCGCGCCGATCCCGCGTGGATGGTCCGCTGCGCGGCGACGGGCGCGTGGCCGTCCGGGCTGGCGTTGTTCAGCCCAAGGCGGACTCCCAAGCCCCGGTGGGACCGGTCGAAGCTCGACGGCATCCAGGTCGGCTGGGACTGGCACGGCTGGATCAGCGGCTGGAACAGCGGGGGCGGGCACTGGAACCAGAGCACGTGCTTCGCACCGTGGGTCCTGTGGGGCGACGGGGCGACCTTCGACGTGTCGGAAAGCAAGGCGCTCTGGGCCGGTGACGTGTGCGCCATCCATTACGACGACCCGCCGATGGCGACGTTCTGGCTGATGCTCCGCAGTTGGAACTGGCGCGAAAACCGCCTCGTCGCCGAAACGCCGCCTAGCTACTACAACCGCGACACCTGGGGCCTGCCCGACAGCGGCCACATGGGGATGTTCATGTGGCCGGAATACTACCTGCTGACCGGCGACGCCCGCGCCCGTGAGGCGTGGGAGCACCTCGGCATCCGCGCCCGCGCGTTCTGCTGGCAGTACAACCACGACGACAAGAGCGACGGGACCGGGCCGCTCTCGCGCGGCATCAACTGGTGCAAGAAGCAGAACCCCGACAAGAATCCCAAGTTCCGTCTCGCCACCCGCTACGTCGGCTGGCCGCTCTACGACCTGGCTCAGTACTACCGCCTGACCGGCAACCCGCAGTTGCTGAAGGAGGCGCGGACCGTCGCCCGCTCGTTCCGCAACACGGCGCGGATGTCGCCCATCGGTTTCATGGTCACGCACATCAACAAGAAGGGCGACGGCAGCGTGTACGGGCGGCAGGGGCCGTTCGCCGAGTATCGCGACCTGTCCGCCAGCCAGTGCTACGCCAACTTTCAGCAGGGCATCATGACCACCGGCCTGGTCGAGTACTACCTGATGAGCCGCGACGTCGAGGCGCTCGACGCGATGATCGCGTTCGCCGAGCAGACGTCACACTACTCGATGATCCGCGACCCGCAAGGGAACCGGAAGGGCTGGACGTACTGCTTCGCCGACTACTGGGGGCCGTACTCCTGGGCCGACGCCGACAACGGCAAGGGCGTCACCTTCTTCGTCAGCAACTTCCGCGTGATCCAGCCGATGGGCTACATCTACCACGCCACCGGGCACAGCGAGTACCTCGGCGTGCTCCGCGACGCGTTCAGCCAGCCGCGACAGGGCGGCTACAACGGCGGCGTGATCGCCGGATTGATGGCCGTCAAGCATCCGAAAGCCGACGGCGCCCCGCCGTCCGCGATCGCTGACCTGAAGGCGGAGGCGCTCGGCGACGGCAAGGTGAAACTGACGTGGACCGCGCCCGGCGACGCGGCGTGGTACCAAGTCAAGTGGTCGACGGCGAAGATCGTCGAGCGGGTAGTGGGCTGGCCCGACCGCACCCCGCCGCTCCCCACGGACGGCAAGGAATGGCACGCGAAGGCCGAGGCGTTCAACGCGAAGCAGCGCGCCTTCTGGGGCGCGAACAACGCAGCCGGCGCGCCGACGCCGCAAGCGGCCGGCAAGACCGAGATGATGACTCTCGAAGGCCTGCCCGCCGGCACGGTCCACTTCGCGGTCAAGTCGTGGGACGGCGCGGATAACGTGAGTGCTCTGTCCAACGTAGTTTCGGTTGTTGTGAAATAAGGAGGGGGCGATGACTGCGAAGGGAGGCTTGTTCGCGTGCCTGCTGGCGGCCGGGGCGAGCGGCTGTGCATTCCAACCCGTGCGCACACCGGTGCCGCGCGTGCTGACGGTCGAGGCAAGCTATCCGGGAGCCGGCGCTTTGCTCACCGAGCAGATGATCGGATGGCCGCTGGAGACCGCGCTGAGCGCGGCGAGCGGCGTCACGGCTATGATGACCCGGTCGGGTCCGGGCAAGTGCCTCGTTCTGCTGCGCGTGGGCGACGATGTGAAGGTCGATGCTGCGACCGAGGCGGTGCGTCGGGCCGTCGACCGGGCCGAGCCGAAACTGCCGGTGGAGGCGTCGGCCACCCTGTTCGTGTCTTCCGACGTTCGCACGCCCGACCTGGCCGTGGTCCTGACGTCCAAGCCCAAGACCGACCCTGCCGCCGTCGACGCGTTGCTGCTTGCCGACCAGATCGAGCGTCTGCCGGGCGTGGCGCGCTGCTGGGCGTCGGGCAGACGGGAGCCGGAGCTGAGCATCGAGCTGAGACGCGATGTGGCGGTGGCGCTGGGCGTGACCGTCGCGGACGTCGTGGCGGTCGTGAAGCAAGCGGCGGCAGGGAACACGGACCTTAGCGGCCTGACGGTGAAGACCAAGGCGGGCAAGACCGTGCCGCTCCGCGACGTGGCGCAGTTCACTCTCCAGTCGGTCGAGTCGTATACCTACCGGCTGAACGGGCAGCGTGTGGGGCTGGTCGGCGTGTGGCTGCGGGCGGGCGCATCCGCCGCCGACATCGGGCGCCTTCGAGACGAAATCCGGAAGCTGAAGCCGCCGCCCGGCGCAGACCGCGTGTTCTTCATCGAGCAGGAGTTGGTCCCCATCCCGCCGGATCGCGGGCCGAAATGAGATGGACTTGATGGCGACGCCGGCCGGCAAGGGCTGTCTCGCGGTCAAGTCCTGGAAAGGAGCCGACAACGTGACCGAACTGTCGAACGTGGTGTCGCTCGAGGTGAAGTAGGAGGAGACGACAATGGGACGCATAGCGGCCGGGCTCCGCCCCGGCGAAGTCGGGAGGGGCCTCTGCCTGGTTGGTCTGGTGATGCTCTGCGCGTCGTGCTCATCACCGACGGCGCGGAGAGCCGGACCGCCGGTGAGCACGCTGGTTGACATGCCCGCCATTGCTGTGCAGGCGACGTACGCGGGAGCGGGAGTCGATGAGCTTGAGGCGTTGGTCGCTCGGCCGCTCGAAGACGCCCTGTGCTCGGTGGAGGGGGTGGCAGCCACGTTTACGCGCTGCGAGCAAGGCGCGTGCACTGTCCTGCTGGCCTTCGAACGGGGACAGGACGTGGACCGGCTGGCCGGGCGCGTGCACAGCGCCGTCGATCGGGTCACAGCGCAGTTGCCTGAGGACGTGAAGACGCGCTGCTGTTTGCACAACCCGCTGCGTGCGCCGGACCTGGCGCTGGCCGTGGTGGCTGCCGGCGGGGCAAGCGACGCGCGACAGATCGAGGCGGCGAAGGAGCTGGTCCTCAGGCTCGAGGGGCTGCCCTGCGTCGCGCAGTGCAAGGTGGTGGATCACCTGGGGACGGAGGTCCAGGTGGTGATCGATCGCGCGAAGGCTGCGAACCTGCGCCTGATGCTCTCGGACGTCGCGGAGGCCGTGCAGAAATACCACGCCGCCCGCCGGGGCAAGGCGGCGGGGGGCGGGGAGTTTGAGGTCGTGATCCCGGGCCTGGATGAGGCCGCCGAACTGGGCGATCTGGTGATCAGGCGGGACGACACCGGCGTGGTCCGCCTGAAGGACGTCGCGCAGGTGAAGCGGCAACGGGCGCGCGCGACCAGCCATCGCATCGACGGCCGGCGGGCGGTGCTGGTCCACGTGTTCCTTCGGACGCGCGGGAACGGTCAGGGCATCGACGTCTTCCGCAGGGCGATGTCGCGCCTGAAGCTCCCCCCGGGCGTCCGCGAGGTCGTCCTTCTCAGCGAAGGGCTGACCCCGTTCCGCAAGGGGACCGGGACGCGGTAAGCCGGGAAGGAGCGCCACATGGCGAAGCGTGCCGGAGCGAAGGACCTCGCGATCCACGGCGGGAAGAAGACCATCATGAAATTCGAAGGCAAGGACCAGCCGAAGATCGGGCTCGACGAGTTCATGGCGCTGGCCGAGACTTGGGGCTACAGCGCCAAGACGCGCGAGCGGATCAAGAAGATCCTTGCGAAGGACAAGGGCGGGCGGAACCCGCACCTCACGCGCTACTACAACCCGCGTCCGTCGCGGGTCGATCAGCTCGAAGCGCTCGCCCGCAAGCTCTTTGGCAGCAAGTATGCGCTGGGGGTGAACTCCGGCACGTCGGCGCTGAGTACGGCCTACGTTGCCTGCGGCATCGGCCCCGGCGACGAGGTCATCATTCCGGCGTTCACGTTCTTC
>CAZDHT010000105.1:0-15675 GCA_964505325.1 uncultured Planctomycetota bacterium
CCTGGTACGAGCAGCCGGCGGGGGAGAACGCGGCGGCCCTTTATGTTGAAGCCTTCCTGAGCTTCGTGCCGCTCGACAAAACCAGGCAGGAGCAACTGCCCATCACCGGCACCACGCGGCTGGGGGACCTGGCCGATCCGCTGCCGGCGGACACCCGGAAGCTGGTCGACGAGCACATCGCCGCCAACCAGGCGGCCCTCGGACTGTTGCACAAAGCGGCGAAGGTACGGGGCTGCCGCTACCCCGGCGTGCTGGACGCGTACAGCCGCGAGCTTGTCGAGCACGTCAGTCACGTTCGGGACCTGGGCGGGCTGCTGATGCTGGACGCCATCGTCCACAGCGAGAACGGCAGGCCCGGCGCGGCCGCGCGTTCGGTCTGCTCGTCGATGGCGCTGGGCCGGTCGCTGCGGCAATGTCCCGTCATCTACGCCCTGTTGATCCGGATATGGTGCGAACTGCTGACCACGAGGTGCTTCGAGCGCGTACTGAACCGGACGCATCTGGGCGAGAAGGAGCTTGCCGACCTGGCCGGCGCCTTTGACCGCCCGGAGAACGACCGGAGCTTCTTCTGCACAATGGTCGGCGAACGATGCAAAGGGAGTTACGCCTTCGACCATCCCGAATTCATGTGGGGCGGCATGCGCGGCGGCTACGAATGGCGCCCTTCACACTCGCTGTACGAGGTCGCGGGCCTCATGGAACGGGACCACGTGTTCTTTCTTGACGCGGCGTCCGAGTGGGTGGATGCTGCGGCGGCTCCGCTGCCCCGGCGGGTGATCGCGTTCAAGACACTGGAGGCGAACGTCAAAAGGCAGCAACCGAACTGGCCAAACCGTCAGACGCGACAACTCGTCGGCCTGCACCTAGCGACGTTCCGCGCGGTGTGCGAGGAGGATGCCATCAGGGTTGCGCACCTTCGCGCGGCGCACATCGGCATCGTCGTCGAGCAATCCCGGCTGAAGAGCGGGAAGCTGCCCGCGGCGCTGTCCGACCTCGTCTCCGCGTTCATCGAGGCCGTCCCGAAAGATCCGTTCGACGGCAAGCCCTTGCGCTACAAGAAGTTGGAGAAGGGCTACGTCGTGTACAGTGTGGGACCCGACGGCCGGGATGACGGCGCCCCCGATGAGACTGACGACGTTGCCTTCACTGTCAAGCGCTGACTGCCGCCGGCATGGCCAGACAGCCCCGCCGGAATCACCGCCATCCCAACGCGCTGCGATTTGCCGGGGGGCTTGAGGAACGGGCGCGGCTGTTGTAGAATCCCATAATGACTGAAGCCGACACCGAAGACCGGCCATTCGTGGACTACCTCGCCCCTTTCGAAGCGTTCCAGGCGTACGGACTTCGCGGCGGCACGATCTACCGCGGGCGGGTCCGGCCGGAGTTCGCGCGGGACCGAGAGGCCCTGCGGCAACTTCTCGACGCCGCGCCCGGGACCCACCGCCTCGAAGACATAGACGGACGGCTCTATCTCACCCTCCAGACATACCGCGGCGCGCGCCCGCGCCAGCGCCTGTGGCTGCACATCACGCTCCTGGTCGTCGCCATCGTCACCATCGTCGGGGCGGGGGCCGACCTGTCGCGCATGTACGGCCGGGATTCGCCGGCGCACGACGACAAGACACAGTTGCATCCGTTCGAGTTCGCCCTCGAGTTCATGGCGCGAGTTCTGGACGGCAAGACCGAAGAGATATCGGCCTACCTGTGGCCGGACTTCGCCAACTACATGGCGCGGGGGATCCCGTACGCGGTGGCGCTGTTGTTCGTTCTGCTGTCGCACGAGATGGGCCATTTCATGGCGGCGCGGTGGCACGGGGTGGATGCGACCCTGCCGTTCGTGATCCCGGCCCCGTTTCTGTTTGGCACGCTCGGGGCGATCATCAAGATGCGATCGCCCATCTCGCATCGGCGCTCTTTGTTTGACATCGGCGCGGCGGGGCCGATCGCAGGGCTGATCGCCAGCGTGGTCGTGTGTGCCATCGGCCTGAGCATGTCCAGCTACGTGCCGGAGTCGAGGATGATCGGGCAGCCGTTTCGATTCGGAACGTCCGTGATGTACAGGGCGCTGGCCCGACTGGTGATGGGGTCGCCGCCGACGGCGCCCGGGGTGCACGCGCTCAATCTGGATCCGGTGGCCATCGCGGGATGGTTCGGCCTGTTTGTAACGTTCTTGAACCTGATGCCGCTGGGGCAGTTGGACGGGGGCCATATCTGGTACGCGCTGGTGGGCAGGAGACAGCGATACGTGGGCTACGCGGCGTTCGCCCTGCTGGTCGGAATGGGCTACCTGTTCGTCGGCTGGTTGGTGCTGGCCGCATTGGTCCTGCTGCTGCTGCACATCAAGCACCCGCCGGTGATGGACGAGTCCGTCCGGCTCGGCCGCGTGCGGACGGCCGTCGGGATTGTGATCATTATCCTGTTCCTGCTCATGTTCGTGCCCGTGCCGCTCGTGCTTAGCCGTTACTGGGGGTAGATGATGACGGGGCTGGCCGACTACGGCCTGGGACGAGCGGAGATCGCGCTCATCACCCGCCGCAGCGTTCGAAGGATCTATGTCATCGGGGATACCGACACGGGCAAGACCACGCTCGCCGGCGCCATCGCGAAGTATCTGACGCCCAAGTTCAGCACGGCCGCGGTCGACCTGGACGCCGGCCAGGCGTCGATCGGCCTGCCGACGACGTTCGGTTGGCAGATGCTTCGGCCGCGGGGCGGTCACAAGCCGGACGGGCTGTTCTTCACCGGCTCGACATCGCCGACCGGGCATCTTGGGGAGTGGCTGGCCGGGGCGGCCCGGATGGCGGGGGAGGCGTCCGAGCGCGCGGCGAAGGTGGTCATCGACACGTGCGGCCTGGCGTGCGGCGAGGCGGGCCGGGAGCTGCACCACGCGACGGTCGAGGTCATCCGGCCCGGCCTGGTCGTCGCCATCGAGCGCCGGGATGAACTGTCCGAGCTGCTGGCGCCGTTCCTCCGATCGGGCCGTCCTCGCGTGATCCGGGCGTCCGCTCCGGCGCAGGTCAGAACGCGTTCCAGGGCGACGCGGCGGAGCTACCGGTGTGGTAAGCTCCGCGCGTACTTCGAGCACGCGCGGCAGTTGCGTTTCAGCCTTGACGAGGTCGGCATCCTCCGGCCGCGGCCCGACCCGGCCGGACGGCTCGCCTCGCTGCGCGACGAGAGCGGCCGGGACGTCGCGCTGGCCATCGTCCAGAAGTACGATTCGCCTAAGGGCACCGTTACCGTTCTGACCCCGGCACGGCGCCGGGCCCGGGTTCGCGCCATTGTGCTGGGCTCCATGCGGATCGCCCGCGACGGCCGCCAGCTCGCGAGGAACGTGTAGCGGCGCGGTGGGTTTGGCCGCCGGCTCCGGAGCTGTTTTTCCCCGTGAAACGACCGTTTTCGGTTGAGGCGAAGCGGGGGGTGTGATATAATTGTCTTTCGTTCAGCACGTCATTTGAAAGCCGGATCCAACAGATGCCAGACGCTCCGTCCGGGGAAAACATCCGCGACGTCCGCATCGAGGATGACCTCAAGAGTTCGTACCTTCGCTACGCGATGAGCACGCTGATCGCGCGGGCGCTGCCGCGCGTAGAGGACGGCTTGAAGCCGTCGCAGCGGCGGATCCTCGTCGCCATGCACGACCTCGACCTCGGCCCGCGCTCGAAGCACCGCAAGTGCGCCAAGATCGTGGGCGACACCTGCGGCAATTACCATCCACACGGCGACCAATCGGTGTACGCGACCCTGGTCCGCATGGCGCAGGGTTTCAATTGCCGTTACACGCTGGTGAACGGGCAGGGGAACTTCGGCTCGCTCGATGGCGACCCGCCCGCGGCGCCCCGGTACACCGAGGCGCGGATGGACTACCCGAGCATGGAGATGCTCGAGGACATCGAGAAGGACACCGTCGACTTCGTGCCCAACTACGAGGAGACGCGGACGGAGCCCACGGTCCTGCCGGCGAAGTTTCCCAACCTGCTGTGCAACGGCTCGACGGGCATCGCGGTGGGTATGGCGACGAGCGTCCCGCCGCACAACTTGGGCGAGGTGGTCGGTGCGCTGCTGGCGCTCATCGATGACCCGGACATCGACCTCGGCGGCGTCATGAAACACATTCAGGGACCTGACTTCCCCACCGGCGGGATCATCTGCGGCCGGGAGGCCATCGTTAAGGCGTACGCCAGCGGGCGCGGGAACGTGGCGCTGCGGGCGAGGGCGTTTGTGGAAGAGCGCAGTACCGACCGGAAGAACATCGTGGTCACCGAGATCCCTTACCAGGTCACCCGCGCCAGCGTGAAGGAGAAGATCGCGCAAGCAGTGACCGCGAATCGGATATCGGGCATTTCGGACATCCGTGACGAGAGCGATCGCACCGGCCAGCGCCTGGTCATCCAACTGAAGCGCGGCGAAGACGAAAACGTGGTGCTCAATCAGCTCTACAAGTACACCCCGCTGCAAACGACGTTCAGCGTCTTGCTCATCGCGCTGTACCAGGGCCGGCCGCAGACGATGAGCCTGCTGGCCATGCTGCGGGCCTACCGGGACCACCGGATAGACGTCATTCGCCGGCGGACCGAGTATCTGCTCCGGCGGGCGGAAGCGCGGGCGCACGTCCTCGAGGGGCTCAAGATCGCCCTGCACCACATCGAGGCGGTCGTCGAGTTGATCAGGAAGTCCAAGGACGTCAACGCCGCCCGTGAGGGCCTGATGTCCAAGTTTCAACTGAGCAAGGTGCAGGCCCAGGCGATCCTGGACATGCGACTCCAACGTCTCACCAACCTGGAGAAGCAGAAGATCGAGGACGAGTACCGCCAGTTGATCGAGAAGATCAACGAGTACAACGCCATCCTCGATTCTGAGAAGCTGGTTCTGAACATCATCAGGGAGGAGCTTCTCGACCTCCGGAAGAGATACGGCGACGAGCGGCGGACCGAGATTGCGGGCGCCGTCACCGACATCGAGATCGAAGACCTCATCGTGGAAGAGAACGTGGCGGTGACGGTGAGCCACGCGGGCTACATTAAGCGGGGGCCGCTGGCCACCTACCGGCTCCAGGCGCGAGGCGGCGTCGGCATCACCGGCGCCACCACCAAGGAAGGTGATTTCATCGAGTCCCTGTTTACCGCCTCCACCCACGACTACATTCTCTGCTTTACCACCGAAGGCAAGGTCCACTGGCTGAAGGTGTATGACATCCCCATGCTGTCGCGCACCTCGCGCGGCCGGTCCATCGTCAACCTGCTGGCGGTTCCCTCCGGGGCCGCCGTCACCTCGATGATCCCCGTGCGGAACTTCGACGGCCGGAATCTGATGATGGGCACCGAACGCGGGGTGGTCAAGAAGACGGCTCTCAGCGCTTACGGCCGCCCGCAGCGCGGGGGCATCATCGCCATCAATCTGGACAAGGGCGACAAGCTGATCGGCGTGCGAATGACCAGCGGCTCGGACGAAGTGCTGCTGTGCACGCGCGACGGCATGGCGATCAAGTTCTACGAGACCGACGCCCGCCCGATGGGCCGCGCCACCCGTGGCGTAAAAGGCATACGGCTCCGCAAGGGCGATGCCGTCGTGGGGCTGATCTGCGTCCCGTCGGAGCAGGCGGATACCATGCAGCTTCTCTCTGCGTGCGAGAAGGGGTATGGGAAGCGCACGGCGTTCCGTGATTACCCTCGGCAGGGCCGGGGCGGCCTGGGCGTGGTCAGCATCAAGACCAGCCAGCGCAACGGCAAGGTGGTAGCGGCCCGGGGCGTCCGGCAGACCGACGAGATCATGCTGATGACGTCGGGCGGAATGATGGTGCGGACGCGGGTCTCGGACGTGAGCACGGTCGGACGGAACACGCAGGGCGTGAGGCTCATCCGGCCCAAGCCCGGCCAGACCCTCGTCGCACTGGCGCGCCTGCCCGGGACCGTCACGGGAGAACAGACCAAGTAAGCCCAGGCCAGGACCTTGTCATCCACTTCCCTTCAATCGGTGCCCGGCGGTCCGCGGAACGGCCTGCAACGGATGATGAACTACGTCGGGGCGGGCGTTCTGGACATGGCGCTCGCCTGCACGGGGGTGGGCCTGTCGCTGCTGGTGCGGAGCGATCCCCGCTTTCAGACCGACCACTTCTATTTCTGGCTGGCGCTGCTGTTCGCCACCACGGGGGTGGGGACGGCGCTCGGGTCCATCTATTTGTCGCGGCTGTCGGACCGGTTCGGCCGAAGGCCGCTGCTCCTCATCTCGCTGGCCGGACTGGCCCTTACCACACTGAGTCTGGCATTCGCCGCTGCGTGGTGGCACCTGTTCGTCATCATGCTCGTCAGGTCCGCCTTCATGGGGATCTTCTGGCCCAGCCTGGAAGCGCGCATCACCGACGGCGCCGAAGGGCCCGAAATGGCCCGGCGGCTGGGCCTCTTCGGCATCAGCTTCTGTGCCGGCCTCCTCCTCGGCCCGGCGGCCGGGGGAGGGCTGAGCGACCTCGGTCTGCGCCTGCCCTTCTTCGCCGCCGCCGCGCTGAGCCTCCTGCTGCTGATCCTCATGGCTGTCGTTTTCCGCACGGACACCGCCCACGATGGGCATCGCTCGCCGCCGCGCCCCGACGATCAAATCGAGGAGGAGCCTTTGGCGCCGGCCCCGCGCGTCCGCCGTGCGTTTCTTCTCTGCGCGTGGATCGCCAACGCCCTCACCTACGCGGCCGCTGCGATCCTGCGCCAGATCTTCCCCAGCTTCGCGAAGCTGGCCGCCGACCAGGGCGGCCTCGGCCTCACCGGTTTCCAGGCCGGCGTGATCGGCGCGGGAGTGGGCCTTGCCATGCTCATCGCGTTCGTTCTCCTCGGCCGCCACCACTTCTGGCACTTCAAGTTTCGGTACCTCCTTTTCGGGCAGATCATCTCCGTCCTCGGTTGCCTCGTTTTCGTCACCTGCTCCGAGATGGCGACGCTCTTCGCCGGCTCGTTCCTGTTCGGAACCGGCGCGGGCGTGGTGTACATCGCGAGTATCTACTACTCGCTGGAAGGTCACGCCGCGCGCGCCGGCCAGAGCGGGCTCCACGAAGGGATATTGTGCTTCGGCTTTGCAGGCGGTATGATCATTACGGCGGTGCTCACCAGGTCGCACCGAACGCCGTACTGGATTTGTGTGGCGCTCCTGCTGGTGGGGATCGCGGCGGAGGGCCTCATCTGGATCCGCGCGAGAGGACGCGCATCACGATGAACGTCAGCAAACTCGAGCGCAATCTCGGAGACGTGCGCCGGCGGATGGCCGCGGCGTGCGCCCGAGCCGGGCGGGATCCGTCCGAGGTCCGCCTGGTCGCGGTCACGAAGACGGTGACCGCGGACGCCGCCCGCGCCCTGGTCGGCCTGGGCGTTCAGGATCTCGGGGAGAACCGCGTGCAGGAGGCGGCGCGGAAGCGGGAGTCACTCGCCGACCTCGACATCCGCTGGCACATGATCGGCCACCTCCAGACCAACAAGGCGAGGGACGCCGTCAGCATGTTCGATCTGATTCACTCGGTCGACAGCGAGCGCCTGGCGGCGGCGCTGGATAGCAGGGCGCCGGAAGGGCACAAGGTCCCCGTGCTCGTGCAAGTGAACGTGAGCGGCGAGGAGAGCAAGTTCGGCGTGTCGGCGACGGTCGCGATCGACGAGCTGCGCCGGATTGCCGACTTCGCCGCCATTCGGGTCCAGGGGCTGATGACGATGGCGCCCTTCGTGGACGACGCCGAGCAGGTCCGCCCGCTGTTTGTGCGGCTGCGCCGGCTGGCCGCCGAGGTCACCACGCTGGGCATGCCGCGCGTGGAGATGAAGCACCTCTCGATGGGGATGACGCAGGACTTCGAGGTGGCGATAGAAGAGGGCGCCACCCTCGTCCGCATCGGGACCGCTCTGTTCCACGGGGTGTGAAGACAGTCATCGGCCGCCGGTCGCGCAAGCCGATGCGAAAACGGGGACAGATAACTTTCTTTCGCCGAGGGAGCAAGAGGAATCGCCACCGGCGCCCCACTTGGCGAAAAAAGTTATCTGTCCCCGTTTTCCCCCGTTTTCCGCGAAGTGTTACCTTTTTTCTTGATCGGGCCGAACGAGCGCAGTATTCTCGACGGGTGGTTACCGTTTCTGTTCTACCAGTGACGCGTTCGGAAAGGCTCGGGAGGAGGATCCTCGGATGAACCCACGCAAGCGAATGGTCTACGTGATCCTGTGTACGGTTGTCATCGCCGGCGGCGTGTGTCTCGCGGTGGTCATCACCGCGGGCCGGAGCCCGGTTTCCGCCTTCGCCCGGAAATGGGACGCCGCGTCGCTTCAAGAACGCGCAGAGCTGGCCCACAGCGACCGCGCGCTGCTCGACGCGCACATGAACGGAATGGACAAGCAGGCGGTCCAGGGCTTTCTGGGACAGTCCATGAGCGACGAAGCGGTCGCACGCTACCTGGGCATTCTGGAGAAGCTCAAGAAGGAAAGAAAGTTCTCGGAGAATGACGATCTCCTGATGTTCGACCTGGGGGTGCTCCAATTGCCGGGGGGAAGCTATCAGATCATCGTGTGGGTGCGGTTCAATCGGGAGGGGAAGGTCGACTACGCGGTTCTGGACGAGGGCCTCAAGGCCGAGGTGTTCCGCGGGGAAGGGGAGGGCGGGAAGAAAGAGTAGACCGCCTTTCGGTCTGCTAGGCCGCCTGGGGAGCGATCAGGCTCCGTACCTCTAATCAGGCGCCGTACTTCTGGAGCCGGCCGGCATTGGCGAGCATCATCGGGATGAGATCGACCGCGGGGAACACGCCGAGCCCGCCGTGGTTGCAGGCGCGCTCGCCGAACTTTGTCACGTCGTCGGGCCGGCACACCTTGCTCCACAGAAGCGTGGGCACCGGATGCCAACTGTGCACCTTCATCACTGCCGGCGTCGAGTGATCGCCCGTCACCGCGATGACGTCGAAGCCCAGCTTCCGTATCCGAGGCAGCAGCTTGTCCGAGTGCTCGATCACCTGGACCTTCTTGGGGAAATTGCCGTCCTCGCCGTAGCTGTCGGTCTTCTTGATGTGCAGGAAGAAGAAGTCGTACCGGTCGAAGTTCTTCCGCAGTGTCTCGATCTCGCTCTCAATCGTCTCCCCGGTCTTGAGGACCTGCATTCCGACCAGCCGCCCCAGGCCCCGGTACATCGGGTACGAGGCGATCGCCGCGGCGCTCGGGCCGAACACGTGGGTGAAGTCCGGCAGCAGCTCATAGCGGTCGATCCCGCGGAGGAGCACCATGTTGGCGGGCCGGTCGTTCTTGAGGATTGCCTTCGCCTTCGCGGCGAACGCGTTGCACAGCCGAGCGGCCTTCCTCGCCCCGGCGTGAGACGCCTTGACCTCGAGCGGAGGGGTCCCGGTCTCCTGCGGGTCCGAGTCGTTCAGGCCGCGATGCAGGCCGGGGCCGCGCAGGACGACCGCCGCCCGGTGTTCCTTCACCGTCTCGACGAACAGTTGAACGCCCTTCAGCTTGATCTGACGCAGCTTCCCGCACAGTTCCCGGTTCAGCTCCGTCTCGATCCGGCCGGCGCGCCGGTCGGTGACGCGTCCCTTCTGGTCGATCGTGCAGAAATTTACGCGGATGGCGAGGTCGCCCTTCCTCAACTTGAAGTCGATGCCCAGCGCCTCCAGCACGCCCCGGCCGATGTCGTACTCGAACGGGTCGTACCCAAACAGGCCCAGGTGGGCGGGCCCGCTGCCGGGGGTGATGCCGCGGGCACAGGGGATGTGGAGGCCGCAGATGGATTCCTTCGCCAAGGCGTCCAGGTTCGGTGTTTTTGCCGTCTCGAGTTCCGTCTTCCCGCGCGGTGTCTTTGGCAGTCCGCCGAGACCATCGAGCACGACGAGTGCCATCTTGCCGCCGGTATCGCGTTGAATGTTTCGGAACAGGCTGAATCGGTCCATGCGTTCCTCCGTTGGCTCAGTTGACTCCCGTCTCGCCGAAGAACGGTATCCAGGTGGATTTGCCTCCCGGCCTGACGTGCGGCAGCTTGCGCCGGACGTGGCCATGTTCGTCGAGCTCGGGCGAGTAGGATTTGTCAAACGCTTCGGCGAACCCGTACACGTTCTTGAAATCCTCCTTTCGGTCTGTCTCCGTCTTGGAGAGGAGGCCGGCGTTGACCATGTTGAAGACGATCTCGCCGAAGTCGTCGGTGGACCGGATGCCCCAGGAGTTGAGGACGTGCCGCGCCATCAGGCCCCAGCAGTCGAGTGCAAAGTCGCGAATGCCGAACAGCAGTTCGCGGCCGGTGACGTGGCGGCGCTCTCCGACCTTCTTCACGGTGTAGGCGATGGTGTCCATCACGAACTGATACGCCTCGGCGGCGTATCTCGGGTCTCTCTTGAGCAGTTCGTCCAAGGCGCTGCTGCCTTGCATCGGGTCACTCCTGAATCCTGGGAAACAACGGCTCGCCCTTGGCCACGCGGGTGCCCGCCGCCAGGCCGCCCCACGTCGTCTTCTCGTCCAACAGACCCTCGACCGGGCCAAGCGATAGCTGACGACGCATCTCTTCCATCTTGCCGGGCATGAAGGGCCACAGCCACAGGGAGACTATCCGAAGTACCTCGGCGAGCGAGTACATCACAGTCGCGAGCTCCGGCTTCGTTGCGTCAGACTTCGCCAGCGCCCACGGACTTGTTTCTTCGACATAACGGTTCGCTCGGCGCACCACATCCCAGATCGCCTCCAACGCCCGACTGAACTGGACTTCGGCCATCATGAAGTCAATTCCATCAGCCTGACGACTGAGCCAACTGGCTTGGTCGCGGAGTTCGGACGTAGCTACCGCGCGCGGATTGTCGGACGCCAAGTTCTTCGGCTCGGGCACGGAGCCGTCGAAGTACTTCTCGATCATAGTCAGCGTGCGGTGGAGCAAGTTGCCCAGGTCGTTGCCCAGGTCGTTGTTGATCCGCCCGATCAGCGCCCGTTCGGAGAAATCGCCGTCCTGCCCGAACGGCATCTCGCGGAGGAGGAAATACCGGTACGCGTCGACGCCGTACCTGTCGGTCATGGCGACCGGATCGACGAAGTTCCCTTTGGACTTGCTCATCTTCTCGCCGGTGTTCGTCCACCAGCCGTGGGCGAAGACGGTCTCGGGCAGCGGCAAGTCAAGCGCCATCAGAATGCACGGCCAGATGACGGCGTGGAACCAGATGATGTCCTTGCCGATCACGTGCACGTCGGCCGGCCAGAACTTCTCGTACAGCTCACCGTCGGGATAGCCGAGCGCCGAGATGTAGTTGACCAGTGCGTCGATCCAGACGTAGATCACGTGGCTGGTGTCGAAGGGGAGCGGCACGCCCCATTTGAGGGAGGAGCGGGTGACGCTGACGTCGCGCAGCCCCTCCTTCACGCGGCGGTACACTTCGTTGAAGCGGACCTGCGGCCGCACGAACTCCGGGTGCTGGTCGAGGTGCGCGAGCAAGCGGCCGCCGTACTCGGACATCTTGAAGAAGTACGTCGGCTCCGAGGCCCACTCGGCCTTCTTCCCGCAGTCCGGGCAGTTGCCGTCGGCCAGCTCGTCCTCGGTCAGGAAGTTCTCGCACGAGGCGCAGTACCAGCCGGAGTAGTCGCCGAGGACGAGGGTCCCGACGTCGTGGAGTTTCTGGAACACGAGCTGCACGACCTTCTGGTGCCGCTGCTGGGTGGTGCGGATGAAATCGTCGTTGGAGATGTTGAGCCGCTGCCAGAGCGATTTCGATCGCTCGACCACGCGGTCGGCGAGCTGGATGGGCGTTTCGTTGTTGGCTTCGGCGGCGCGCTGGACCTTGATGCCGTGCTCGTCGGTGCCGGTAAGGAAGTGGACGTCGCGCCCGCACAGGCGGTGGTACCGTGCCAGCACGTCGCAGGCGATGCTGGTGTACGAATGCCCGATGTGCGGGATGTCATTGACGTAGTAGATGGGGGTGGTAACGTAGAACGTCCCGTCCGGCAAGCTCAGTTCTCCCGCTCGTCAGTGTCTTCCCACCATTCGTCCGGGACCCAATCGTCCTCCTGCTTCTTCGGCTCTTCCTGCGTCTTTTCCGCCGGAGGGGCAGCACGTTCTTGAGGGGGCTCCTGCGGCCGGCGCCCCTCCTGCCGGGGCGGCCGTGCACCAGCCGGGGCGTCGCGCCTTTGCCCCGGCTTGCCCCGGCGCTGTCTGGGGGCGTTGCGTTTATCGGCCGGCTGCGGCTGGCGCTGTTCGGGCTGCCGTTCGCGCACGTCGGCCTGAGGCGGCTTGGCCTCTCCCGCGGGCCTGGGCCTCTCGCGGCGCCTCCGGCTCCTGTCGCCCGACCTTCGGCGGGATCGTCCCTGCTGGCTCGGCTGGCCGGGCTGATCGGCCCGGCCGGGCCCGTCGTCACGCCGGGCCCTTTTGACGCGCTGCGGCTTTTCCTCTGGGAGCACTTCCAGGATCTCGTCGCGCTTGACCTTGAGCATTCGGCGATCCGGCAATTCGAGGGAGACGATCTGGGCAAGTATCTCCGATGAGACCACCTCGCCGACGCCGTCGCTCGTCCTGACGCGGGTGCCCTTCTTGGGCAGGTTGCGCTTGAGCTCGGTGTACGTTTCGTCCTCGTATCGCAGACAGCACATCAGGCGTCCGCAGCGTCCGGAAATCTTGGTGGGGTCCAGCGTGGTCTTTTGCAGCTTGGCCATCCGCATAGTGACGGGTTCGAGGTCCTTGATGAACGTACGGCAGCACAGCTCGCGCCCGCAGTGCTCGTACTCGGCGAGGAGCCGCGCTTCGTCCCGAACGCCGATCTGGCGCAGCTCGATGCGGGTCCGGTACTCGGTCGCCAGATCCTTGACCAGCTCCCGGAAGTCGACGCGTCCGTCTGCCAGGAAGTAGAAGATGATCTTCTCGCCGCCGAAGATGTGTTCGACGCTGGCCAGGCGCATCGGGAGCTGACGCTCTTTGATCTTGTCGGAGCAAAACGTGTACTCCTTGGTCTGCTCGACTTCCTCGATCTCTCTCCGGTGCTCGTAGTCTTTGGGGGTGACGCGCCGAAGGACCGTGCCATCGGTCTTGGCGCCGGACGGCCCGTCGACGCGGTCGGGCTCCGATATGATCTCGCCCCACTCGGTGCCTCGGTCGCTTCGCAGGATGCACCGGTCTCCGAGGCGGAGCTTCTTGAGGTTGGCGGAAAAGGTGCCGATGGTCCGCATGGCCCCGTATCGTGCCAGCATCATATGTGTCATGTCCCGCTCCCGGGCTTTGTTGGCGTTCGTTGCCGTGCAACCCGCTGCGACCTGCGGGCGGCGATCTTCGAGAACGCATCCAGCGCCGCCGCATCGATGTTGACGTTCGACCGCAACAGGCCCTTGGTCTCTTCTATTGTATCAAGAATCGCACGAATTCCGAGCCTGTTAATCGCACTCTCCGCGTCGATCAGCTCGATGACGTCCGCGTTTGACAGGCGCGTCTGATCGACACCGAGCTGTCGAACCGCGACGTCGCGGTAGAACAGCGCCGCAAGATCGAGCAGCCATTCCGCGATGGAACGCGACTCGGCGCGAGACTCGGACAACTCGCGGACCATCGCAGTGAACTGCGAACATTGCTCGATGACGTTCGACTCGGCGAGGCTCGTGAGTATCCGCAGTACCTTCTGCCTAAGCTCCGGCAGGTGGCCTTCTTCCGCCATCTCGAGCGCCCGCCCCAGGCTGCCCCCGGACGACCGCGCCAGGAACTGGGCGGTGGCGGTGTCGATCCCTCTGTCCTCGAGTTGGCCCTGGATGACCTCGGGGCGGAGCAGGGCGAACCGGATGATGTGGCAGCGCGAGAGGACCGTCTCGGGCAGAGCGTCCGGCCGCGGGGTCACCAGGATCAGCACAGAGCGCGGCGGTGGCTCCTCGAGCGTCTTCAGCAGGCAATTCGCCGCTACGAGGTTCATGGCGTGCGCGTCGTCGATCAGGGCGATCTTCCGATCCGCCTCGTACGGTTTCAGGCTGAGGTCCTTCAGCAATCCCTCGCCCGTTTTCCTGTCGTGGAAGGCGTCGATCGTGATCTGCCGGCCGGGGCCTTTGGGCTCGATCCAATGCACGTCCGGATGGGTCCCGCGTGCCACTTTCCCGCACGGGCCGCACTTCCCGCAGGCATCGTCGGAACTGTCTTGACACACCAGCGCCCGGGCGAACTCGAGCGCCGCGGTCATCTTTCCGACGCCGGGATGCCCGGCAAAGACATACGCGTGAGCAACGCGGTCGGCGCGGAGGGCGCGCCGCAGCGCCGCCACCGCGCGGTCCTGGCCAACTATCGAGTCAAGGCTCATTCGTCTGTTTCGATGACCGCGATCTTGTCGCCCACCTTGACCACCGCATTCTCGCCGGCCACGATCTGAACCAGCTTGCCGGCGAAAGGGGAGGGCACTTCGAAGATCGCCTTGTCGGTAGTCATTTCGGCGAGCGGATCATCCTCGTTAATCCGGTCGCCCACCTCACACTGCCAGAAGGACACGGTGCACTCGTTGCCCGCGTCCTCACCCAGCGGGGGCATCACTACGTCTTGCCGCATGGTTCCCTATCTCCTATGTTGTCGATGCCGAGGCGAACGCCGCCTCGGCGCAATACGAGCTGCGGACAAAAGGACCCGACGCGATCCAACGCATGCCGCGCCGCAGGCCCTCCTCTCGGTAGATGTCGAACAACTCGGGCCGGACGAACCGCTCCACGGCGAGGTGCCCGCGGGTCGGCTGCAGGTATTGCCCGATGGTCAGCATGCGGCAGCCCGCCGCGACCAGGTCGTCGATCACCGAGTAGACCTCGTCGTCGGCCTCGCCCAGGCCGACCATCAGCCCGCTCTTCGGGAGCGCAGTTCCCGCGCGGGCAACCCGCTCGATCAGGCGCAGCGAACGGGCGTATTGAGCGCCGGGCCGGACCTTGTGATAAAGCCGGGGAACTGTCTCGACGTTGTGGTTGTACACGGTCGGCTCCGCTTCGAGCACGGCGTCGATGGCGGCCGGGTCGCCGAGGAAGTCCGGCGTGAGCACCTCGACCTGCGCGCCGGTGGCAGCTCGTACTTGGCGGACGGCGGCGGCGAAGTGCGCGGCGCCCCCGTCGCGCAGATCGTCGCGGGTCACCGAGGTGATGACGACATAGCTCAACCCCAGCCGCCGAGCGGCCTCGGCGACGCGGCCGGGCTCGTCCGCGGCCGGAGGGGCCGGTTCTCCGCCGCCGACCGCGCAGAACCGGCAGTTCCGCGTGCACACATCGCCGAGGATCATGAACGTGGCCGTTCCGCGCTCGAAGCACTCGCACAGGTTGGGGCATCGGGCGCTTTGGCAGACGGTGTGCACGTCGAGGCCGTCGAGCAGGTCGCGGACCTTATTCATTCGGCCGCCGCGCGGCAGCCGTTTCTTCAGCCACGGGGGAAGCCGGGTGTGGGACGCCTTCATCTGCGCGGTCCGACCCCGCCGTTGCGGGGAGTGTCTGTTTCGGAATTGACGACAGAGCCTCGGAATCTGATACGTTGCCGATTCTATAGGGCGGGCCGCCCGCTGTCAAGCTGAGCGAAGGGTGAGCCATTTTTGATGTAGGCCCCCGGCACGCGCGGCTGTAGCCGAGGCCCATGACCTCATCTTTGCCCACAAATAATGGGGCGATGTGATACGGGCGCGGTTTCTTGACACAACAGGGTGTATGTCGCCCGAGCGGATCGAGGAGTTGCTGGCTTTGCTGAGTGCTGTCGCCGCACGACTTCTCGCGTTGCGGCAAT
>CAZDHT010000106.1:0-15407 GCA_964505325.1 uncultured Planctomycetota bacterium
GGAGAGGGGGAAGAGGGTGCGGAAGAAGAGAAGCCCCCCGTTCGCACGGTGAAGCTGAGCACCCGGCAGGACAAGGTGACGCTGACCGACGGCAAGGTGCTGGAAGGCTCCCTCGTTGCCGCCGGCACCAAGGCCGTGGTCATCGTGACCGCCGAGGGCGAGGTGACCGTTCCCAGAGCCAAGGTGGCGCGGATCGAGCGCGGGCAGGCCACCATCGAGACCCTGCTGCCGAGGACGTACGAGACCATGGTCGTCGACGGACACGAGCACATCGTCGTTCCTCTGGGCCTCGAAGATGACGTTGGGGCAGGCCCGCCCGGCATCGCCGCGGGCCTCGGCACGAAGACCGCAGGGGCGAAGACCGTCGAGCTCAAGTACAAGCTCAAGAAAGGGGACGTGATCCGAGCCGTGTTGGGCATCGCCAAGAAAGACGTCGAGACGCTGCCCGGCCGCGACCGCACTTTGCGGGAAGAGACGCGCCGCCTGGTGCTGACGCAGACGGTGGGAGACGTCGCGGCCGACGGGATGTGGACGACGGCGGCGCGGTACGAGCTTCTGAGCCTGATGCGCGGTTACGCGAACGTAACGGCGCTCGAGTCGAAGATCTTCGCGGCGGCGCGCGTGAGCCGCTCGCTATCGTCGGCGGGCCGGTGGCAGCCCGGAGCCGACAACGTGACGGGCGCGGGGAAGGACGCGAAACGGTTCTCGGAGTACCTCAGCTACCTGACCCTGCCGCTGCCGGCGAAGCCGACGGGGTTCGGCGTGTCGAAGAAGCTTGACGAGGTCGTCCCCGCAGCGATCACCGCCCGGATGCTCCGGCCGCCGGCGCAGGTGACCGTGCCAAACTGGCAGGTGACCGGCACGTATGCCGTCCAAGGGGTCTTCGGAGTGGCCGGGACCAATTGCGCCAGGATCGTGATCGTGTTGAAGGGGACGGGCTCCGGCCAGGGCGCCTACGCGGGAGCACGCGCCGCGCTGGATGTAAAGGCGGACAGCGTCTGGGATGTGTACTTCGGCGTCAACGAGGGGCGGGTGATCCAAGGCCGGGTCGATACAACGGTCAAGACGACCGGCAAGATCGGGAACGATCCGCTCACGTGCGACACGACCCTGCTGGCGACGTTCGATGCCAGCGGCGCGGTACAGACTACCGAGAAAGGGCCCGCCCCCGAGAAGGGTCTGGATCCGGAAGAGCCGCTGAAGGACGACAAACTCAACAAGGCCCTGGACGATCTTCTGAACCGGCTCAAGGATCCCAATTTCCTCAAGGAGAAGTGAGCGACGCGCGCGGAAGGGGAGACCGAGGAGCAACGTGACACAACTCGAAACCGCTCGACAATCTGAGGAGCCAACCCGGGACATGGAGCGGGCCGCCGAGCGCGAGCCGGTGGACGCCGCCAGGCTGCGCGAACTGGTCCGCGACGGCCACGCCGTGGTCCTGACCAACTCCGCCAACCCGCCTGCCCGGCCGTGTGCCGTGGGGGCGGGCCTGCGCACCAAGGTGAACGCGAACATCGGAACGTCCAAAGACTACGCGGACCTCGAGCGCGAACTCCGCAAGCTTGCGGCCGCCGAGGAAGCAGGCGCCGACACGGTCATGGACCTGAGCACCGGCGGCGACATCACCGCGATCCGGAGGGAGATCATCGCCCGCGCCGAAGTGCCCGTGGGGTCCGTACCTATCTACGAGGCGGGCGCCGCGGCCGCCGCGAGGGGCGCGTCCATCGTCAACATGACATCGGACGACATGGTCGCGGCCGTGCGGCACCACATGGCGGACGGGATCTCGTTCGTCACCATCCACTGCGGTGTGACGCGGGACGTGCTTCGGACGCTGGAGGAGAGCACGCGCGTCTGCGGCATCGTGTCCCGCGGCGGCACGTTCCTGGCGCGGTGGATGGCCCACAACGGCCGGGAGAATCCGCTGTTCGAGCGCTTCGACGAGCTGATCGGCATGGCCCGCGAGTACGATGCGACGTTCAGCCTGGGCGACGGGCTGCGGCCGGGGTGCCTGGCGGATTCGCTGGACCGGGCGCAGGTGCACGAACTGATGGTGCTGGCGGAGTTGCGCGAGCGGGCCGTGGCCGCCGGCGTTCAGGTGATGATCGAGGGGCCCGGTCATGTCCCGATCGGCCAGATCGAGGCGCAGGTCAAGCTGGAGAAGGAGGTCTGCCACGGCGCGCCGTTCTACGTGCTGGGCCCGATCGTGACCGACGTGGCGCCGGGCTATGACCACATCACGGCGGCGGTCGGCGGGTCCATCGCCGCGGCGGCGGGCGCGGACTTCTTGTGCTATGTAACCCCGTCCGAGCACCTCAGCCTGCCCGATGAGGAACAGGTGCGCCAGGGCGTGATGGCGGCGCGGATCGCCGCCCACGCCGGCGACATCGGCAAGGGTATACCGGGCGCCGCGGACTGGGATCGGAGATTCTCTGTGCTTCGCCGCAAGCGAGACTGGGACGGCCAGCTCGAGCACTGCCTCGACCCCGCCGTCGCCAGGAAGGTGCGCGAGTCGGGCCGGCCGGGCGATGACGATGTATGTTCGATGTGCGGCGAGTACTGCGTGTTCAAGCTGGCGGACGAAGAGGAAGGGCAGTCGGTCACCGGCGACCACTGATCTGACCTGGGGCGGGATATGGCGGGTCGGAGACGCATCGTCCCAGGCCGAGTCGCCCTATGGGCGGCCTTTTGCCTGATGATGGCGGGGTGTTCGGGGGTCGACCAACTTGACAGTTGGCCGTTCTACGCCGTCGAGCCCGAAACGGAGTGGAGCCCGCGCCGCATACAAATCCTCGGCCCGATTATCGAGATTCAGCGGAAGGGCTCTGCGGTCCAGTGGGACCTGCGGCCGTTCGTGAGCATTCGGCGGTTCTATGACCTTCCGGCCGACCGGCCGCCGCAGTTTGACGTGCCGTACTTCTCGCCGCGCGCGCTGCTGACGAAGATGGCGCGGCGCGTTCCTCCCGCGGCCAAGCCCGGGGAGGGGCGAGACGCCCACCAGGTGCACGTGTTGTATCCCATCTATCGGCACGAGCGCTGCGGGCCGATGTGGCGCACGTATCTGCTGCCGTTCTACTACAACTTCCACGGCGAGACGGAAGACGGCGAGAAATGGCACCATCGGGCCATACTCCCGTTCTACATGGCCGGGAGGTCCGACAAGCGCGGGTCATACGCGGCGGTCATTCCGTTCCACGGCACGCTCAAGAACATGCTGGGGTTCGACGAAATCCGGTTCACCATGTTTCCGTTCTACGTGCACTTCATCAGCGGCGAGCGCCACCGGTGGGGCGTTCTGTTTCCGATCATCAGTTGGTCGAAGGGCGGCGGCCGTGAGTCGTGGTACATCGCGCCCTTCTACGGCTGGACGAAACGGCACGACGAACCGAAGCGCCGGTTCTACCTCTGGCCGCTCTTCTGCACCGTTGATGAGCCGAAGGAAGGCGAAAGGACCGACATCAAGGCGAGCGTCTTCTTCCCGTTCTACGCGAAGGTGCAGCGGGGCAGCGTGATCAGCAAGCACGTGATGTGGCCGATCTATTCGCACCAGTACAACACGAAGACGGGGCGACACGAATACGTCTCGCCGGTGTGGATCCGGCGCTGGGGGTGGGGCCCGGACTACGAGCGGTATCAGTTCTGGCCGTTCTACGGGCGCTGGAGGCAGGGCCACGTCACCCGCAAGTGGATCCTGTATCCGTTGTGGCAGACAGAGAGACGGGAGACGGAGCGCTCGCTCATGGTCGGCAGGGCGCGGGGCTTGATCGACCGGACGATTTACCAGGAGTGGACGGAGTCCGACGGGAAGCGACTGAGCGATTACGAGCGCACGGTGTGGCCGTTCTCGTATTTCAAGCGGGACCACGAGGGCAACGAATACGAGGCGTCGCTGGCCCTCCGCGGCCGCCCCGATCCGCACGGCCTGGATCGATGCTACGCGGCCCTGTGGCGCGTGTACGAGTACCGGAAGCTGACCGTCGGGCCGGGTTCCCCCGAGGATCCGTGGCGATCGACGCGCGTGCTGTGGGAGGGAATCCGCTACGATCGGACGAACGACTCGAGCTTTCTCCGCATCTTCCCGTTGTTCTCCCGGCGGCGCGAGCAGGGCGAGCAGAAGTCCCTCGAGGTGCTGATGGGCATGTTCGGCTACGTGGACCGGCCCGGGAAGCGCATGTATCGGATCCTCTTCGTTCCCTGGACCGTGAAGAGAGGATGACGAGTGACGCCGACAGCGAACACAAGGGCCACCTATGGGCCGGTCACGGCGATCGGGCGGTCGATCTTCACGGCCGCCGAGGCCTCCGGCGACGGAATCCTCCTCATGCTGCGGGCGCTTCGGTATCTGCCGATGGGCGCGTGGCGACGGCGCGGCGAGATCTGGACGCAGATGCTGATCTGCGGCGTCTACAGCCTTCCCGTGGCGCTGCTCGTCGGCGCGTTCAGCGGCATGGTGATCGCGCTTCAGGTGGGGCTGGCGCTGGTGGACTGGGACATGGCAGAGCGGATCGGCGCCGTCACGCCCGACGCGATGTGCCGCGAGCTCGGGCCGATATGGGTGGGCGTGATCCTGGCGGCCCGCGTGGGCTCCGCCATGGCGGCGGAACTGGGGACCATGCGGGTGACGGAGGAAATCGACGCGCTGGAGGTGATGTCCATTGACCCCGCCCGGTTCCTGGTCTTGCCGCGACTGATCGCACTGACCATCATGGCCCCGATGTTGACGGCATATGCAGACCTGGTCGGGACGCTCGGCGGCGCGGTGGTTGGGAAGTACCAACTCGGCGTCTCCTACGGCAAGTACTTCTACTGGGTGAGACGGACGCTGTCCGCCTCGGACATTCTGCCCGGGCTGCTGATCAAGGCCCCGATCTACGGACTGACCATCGCCGTGGTCGGCTGCACGCTCGGGTTGCGGGTCAAGCCGGCCGAAGGAGCCGAAGGCGTGGGCGCCGCAACCCGCAACTCCGTCGTGGTCGCCCTTATCCTGCTGATTGTGCTTAACTACTTCCTGAGCAGTCTTATCAGGTACATCTGACAATGATCAAGTTCGAGGACGTTCACAAGCAGCTCGGCGGGCAGGTGGTCCTGGACGGCCTGGACCTTGAGATCGAGCGCGGCGAGACCATGGCCATCATCGGCCGGTCCGGCTCCGGCAAGAGCGTGACGCTCAAGCATATTGTGTGTCTGCTCTTTCCGGACAGCGGCACGGTCTCCGTGGACGGCGTGGCCACTTCGTCGCTCGACACGCGCGGGGTTTTCGAACTGCGGCGGAAGTTCGGCGTACTGTTTCAGTCCGGGGCGCTTATCAACTGGATGAGCGTGTATGACAACGTGGCGCTGCCGCTCCGCGAGCACACCAAGCTCAAGTCCGCCGAGATCGATGAGATCGTCAAGGAGAAGCTCGGGCTGTTGGACATGGCGGAGCACGTGAGCAAGATGCCGGCCGACCTCAGCGGCGGCATGAGGAAGCGGGCCGGGCTGGCGCGGGCGATCGTGCTCGACCCGGAGATCATCCTTTACGATGAGCCGACCTCGGGTCTGGACCCGGTCATGGCCAACCGGATCAATCAGCTCATCAAGGACGTGAAAGAGAAGTTGGGCGCCACCGAAGTGGTCGTCACTCACGACATGAACAGCGCGTATCAGGTGGGCGATCGGATCGCCATGCTGTACGGGGGGAAGATCGTGCAGGTGGGCACGCCGGACGAGATCAGGAGCTCTGACGACCCGGTCGTCAGGCAGTTCATCGAAGGGAACATAGAGGGGCCCATGGATTAGGGAGCTCTGACAGAACGGTGGGGCGGACATTCCTGTCTGCCCCGTGGCAGGCAAGAATGCCTGCCCCACCAGGATAATGTTGCAGTTCCAGGCACTGTCGTAGGAGAGAGTCTGATGAAGAAAGAAATGCTGGTTGGTGCTTTGTTTTTGCTGGCCGTCTGTCTCGCCACGTTCGCGGCCATCGTGCTCAGCGGGGCGGACTTCTTCAGGCCCAAGACCACCTGGACCGTCGAGCTGGACAACTTGGGCGGGCTGGAAGAGGAGAACGACGTGCGCGTGCTTGGGCACCGCATGGGCACCGTCGATAGCATCCAGTTCGACAGGCAGACGTACAAGTTCAAGGTGTTCCTGAAGATGTTTGCCGACGCGCCGATACACGAGGGCTATCGGATCAGCGTGCGGGAAGCCTCCGCGTTCGGCGAGAAATACCTCGCCGTTGAGCCCGGCCCGCCAGGCAAGCCGCGGGCGGATGTCACGAAGCTGATCGCCGAGCCGACCAGCGCGGACATGCTGGGCGAAGCGTCGGACGCCCTTGCCGAGGTCAAGAAGGCCGTTGAGGCCATCAACCAGCGCAAGGGCACGGTCGGCAAACTCATCTATGACGACGACGTGCAGCGCAGCCTCAAGGAGTCCGCAGAATCCCTCCGGAAGATCGTCAGCCGGGTGGAGCAAGGCCGGGGCGTCCTCGGGCGGCTCATCAACGAAGACGAGATATACCGGCAACTGCGGGAGGTGGTGGACAAGCTTAACAACGGTAACAACGCGCTGGCCAAGCTGATGCAGGACGACAGCGGCGCCATCGTCGATGACCTCCGCAGCGCCTCCAGCGGCATCAAGGCCATCATCGCGAAGGCCAACGAAGGCAGCGGCACCCTGGCGAAGCTCCTCAACGACGACCAGCTCTACCAGAACACGAGCGAGGCCGTCGCCACGGCGAACGACGTGATGCAGGACGTCCGCCACGGCAAAGGCGTCGCCAGCATGCTGATCTCGGACGACGAAGCCCGCCGTAACGTCAGCGACGCCCTGAAGAACCTCTTCGCCGTTTCCGAGGACATCAAGAACGGCAACGGCACGTTCGGCAAGCTGCTGACCCACGACGAGCTGTACGACAACTTCAACACGTTCGCCAAGAACATCAGCAGTGCCTCGGCAAAGGTGAACGAGGGCGAGGGGACGATCGCCAAGCTCCTGAACGATCCGGACATCCACGACAAGGTGAAGAGACTCCTGGCGAGGGCGATTGACACGATCGAGAACGCGCGCGACAGCGCGCCCGTCACCACGGTAATCTCTTTCATTACGGGGCCTTTCCAGTAGACTATTGACCAGGGCACTGTTTTCGGAGAACTGCGAATGAGCGAACAGAGCGTACAGCTTAGCGTGGAGCAGGACGCGGACGTCACGATCATCTCGATACTCACCCCCCGCATTCCTGTCGGTCTCAGCGAGTCCTTCGAAGAAAGCGTGATGCAGCAGGTGAACCAACTGGACACCCCCAAGGTGCTCATGGATTTCGACGGTGTCGAGTTCATCTCCAGCGCCATCCTGGGCAAGCTGATCAAGCTCAGCGGCAAGCTCGAAGAGCAGGGAGGCCAGTTCAAGCTCTGCTCGCTGACCGAACGAATCCGCGAGGTGTTCAAGGTCACCCAGCTCTACCGGCATTTTGGCCTCTACAAGACCCGGGACAAGGCAATCAAGGCGTTCAAGTAGGGCGGGGCGCCGATGCCGAGCGCAGAACAGTACCTCCAGCCCGAAGTCCTTGCCAAGGTCGCCCGTTTCGACCTCAAGGCGAAGTTCATCATCGAAGGCTTCTTCTCCGGGCTCCACCGGAGCCCGTTCAAAGGGTTCAGCGCCGAGTTCTCCGACCACCGCAAGTACGTTCCCGGCGACGACATCAAAGACCTGGACTGGAAGGTCTACGCCCGCACCAACAAGTATTACATCAAGCGCTTCCAGGCCGAGACCAACCTCGAGTGTCACCTCGTCGTGGATGCGTCCGCCTCGATGGGCTACGGCACGCGCGGCCTGACCAAGCTCGAATACGCGACCTACATCGCCGCGGCGCTCGCCTTCCTGGTGGTCTCGCAGCAGGACACCGTGGGCCTCATCACGTTCGACGACGCCATCCGCGCCGTCCTCCAGCCCAAGAGCAAACGCAAGCACATCATCCGCATTCTCAAGGTGCTCAACGCCACCCGCCCCGGCAGGCGCGCCAAGGTCTCGGAGCTGCTGCACAAGGTCGCCGGAATGATCGACAAGCGCGGCCTGGTCGTGGTGATGTCCGACCTCTTGGACGAAACGGCCGATGTGATCGATGCCTTTGCGCACCTGCGCTACGCGGGTCACGACGTGATCGCCTTTCATATTCTGGACGCCGCCGAGGCCCAGTTTCCCTTCTCCGAGGCGAGGCGGTTCGAGGACGTCGAGACCGGCGAAACCGTTGTCGCCGATGCCGGGAGCGTCAGGGCCGGCTACCTCGACGCGCTCGGCCAGTTCATCGAGACGTACCGCACCGAACTCTACAAGCACCGCGTCGACTTCTTCAACATCGACACCTCGATGTCTTTTGACAAAGCCCTCATGGCGTACCTCATGAAACGGTCCGGTCGTTGATGCTTGGATTGGCCGACTATCTCAATCCCGCGCTCCTGTGGCTGGGCCTGGGCGCCCTGGCGCCCATCATCATTCATCTCGCCGCACGCAGCCGCCCCAAGCCCACGCCGTTCCCCGCCGTCCGGTTCATTCTGGCGTCCCATCGCAAGAGCTCGGCCAAGTTCAAGCTCAAGCAACTGCTCTTGTTGCTGCTGCGCTGCCTGCTGCTCGGCCTGTTCGCCGTGCTGGTTGCCAGGCCGTGGGTGAAGGGCTCGGCCAGCGATGTCCAGCGGGCGAAGGCGACCGTTACCGCTGTGATCCTGCTCGACAATTCGCACAGCATGGGCTACCGGCACAGTGGGACGTCGTCGTTTGAGCGGGCGAAAAAGCTGGCGCTCGCCACGGTCGACGCCTTCGCCGAGCAGGAGAGCCGGGTGTGCCTGCTCCTGGTCGGCGACGCGCCCGAGCCGGTCATCTCGGACTTCCAGCACGCGTACGACCTGGGGCTGCTGAAAGACCACATCGGCAGCGCCGGGCTCGCCAACCGCGGAACGAACTGCACCGCGGCGGTCAAAGAGGGCATTCGAATGCTCAACACCGTGTCGGGCGTGGGCAAGTCGGTGTTTCTGTTCACGGACATGACCGAGCGCTCGTGGCCCGAGTCGGTACCCCGGGGCGAAGGGGATGACGACATCACGGTCTACGCGGTGGACGTCGGGGCAAAGGACCCGAAGAACCCGGCGGTGCTGTCGGTCATCGCGCCCGCCAGCGCGACGGCTGGCGCGTCGTTCGAGGTCCGGGCCAGGGTCGACGCCGTCGGCTCCGCCGGCCGGCAGGCGGAGTTGGTCGTCGACGGCGAGAGGCAGGGCCGCAAGCCCGCCAGCGCCCACCAGGTCGGCGAGATCAGCCTGATCGCATCCGTCGTGAAGCGCGCCCCGGAACATTGGGGGCGCGTCTCGCTCACCGGCCGGGATGACCTGCCCCTCGACAACAGCTATTACTTCTCGTTCCGCAGCACGCCCGCCATGAACGTGCTCTTGGTGAACGGCGCGCCGTCAGGTGTCCGGCGCCGCGACGAGCTTCATTACCTGCGGACCGCGCTGGCGCCGTCCGGTATCGTCACCGGACAGGCGTTCAAGGTGTCGGAGATCAGCCCGGGGCGCCTCGAATCGGCGGAGTTGGGAGGGGTCGATGTCGTCGCCCTCTGCAACGTCGCTGGGATCTCCACTGCCGCCTGGACAAAGGTCCGCCACTTCGTCTGGACCGGGCGCGGCTTGATGGTGTTCACTGGTGACAACGTCGTACCCGCGAACTACGACGCCGTGTCGCGCGGTCAGGCGGCCCTGCTCCCCTGCGCGCTCGGAGCGCCGGTCGCCCCGGCCAAGCCCATCAGGCTCGAGCCCGGCAAGCTGAAGCATCCCATGCTCCGCGTTTGGCGGGGCGGACGGAACGGCAATCTGGCGGAGGCCAAGTTCAGGACCTATCTCAAGCTGAAGCCGAACGACGAAGTCGCGCAGGAGGTCGTACTCGCGTTCAAGAACGACGACCCGGCGGTGATCGCCGGCCGCTACGGTTCCGGCCGCGTGCTGGTCTTCGCGAGCACCTGCGACGTCGACTGGAACGATCTGCCCATCGTGTTCCCGGTCTATCCCATCCTGATGCACGAGTCGGTGAACTTCCTCGCCGCGTCTCGCGAGGAACAGCGCGACGTGCGGGTCGGTCTCGCGCCGGCTTTGCGGATCTCGGACCCCGAGACAGTCGCATCCGTCAAGATGACACGACTGGGCGGCGAGACCAGGGAACCGACCGGAGACACGGACAAGGGCCTCGAGGACCGACTCGACCGCCGAAGCGGCCGGCTCAACCTCCCGCCCGTCGACCAGCCCGGGGTCTACCGCCTCGAGATCGGACGCGTGGGCGGGCGTGGCGCCGATGAGATGTTCTTCACCGCCAACCTCGACACCGCCGAGTCGAACATCGAGCGCCTTGCCGGAGGCGACGAGCGCCTCCGATCCCTCCTGAGCGGGCGCCCCGTTAAGATCGCACGCACCGAGGCCGAACTGCTCGATCAGATCTCCCGGTCCGAGTCGTTCGCGGAGTTGAGTTCCCACTTCGCCGGGATCATGCTCGCGATTCTCATCGCGGAGATGTATCTGTCCAACCGGATGCGCACCCGCGTCGACACCCCCGAACCCGCCGGGTAATCCACCCGGCCGCTTCTTCAGTACGCGCCGCGCCCCGAGACCATCACCCGGATGGTCCGAAGGATGATTCGGAGGTCGAGGAGCGCGCAGTGATTGTGCAGGTAGAGCGCATCCAACAGGACGATCTCGTCGAGGTCGCGGACCTCGGATCTCCCGCACACCTGCCACAGACCCGTCAGGCCGAACCAGCCCGCCAGCCTCATGCGCTGCCAGGGAGCGTACCGGTCGACCTCCGAGGGCAGGGGCGGGCGCGGCCCGACCACCGACATCTGGCCGAGCAGCGCGTGGAGGAACTGCGGCACCTCGTCCAGGCTGAATCGGCGCAGCACCCGCCCGATGTGCGTGCGTCGCGGGTCGTCCGCCAGCTTGAATACGTGGCCCTCCTTGCCGTGCCGGTTTTCGTACCACCCGCGATGCCGGTCGGCATCGGGCCACATCGTGCGGAACTTGATGAAGCGGAAATGCCGGCCGCCGGCCCCGACGCGCTCCTGCACGAAGAACACCGGCCCGCGGTCCTGCAGCTTGATGATCAGCGCGATGAGGCAGCACGGCAGAAAGCCGAGGCCGAGAACCGTAGCGGAAAACAGGATGTCAAAGAGCCGCTTCAATACCGACGGCCGATGCGTGATCCGGCTGACGGGCAGGAAGACCAGCGGCTCGCCGTCGATGCACTTCCGCACCAGCCCCAGGCCGTCGATCCCGTGCGGCACGGACGGCCGCAGCAGCGCCACCTCTACCCCTCGCCGAAGCAGCGCGTCCGCCAGCCCCAACTGCGCGGCCAGGCCGGCTTCGGGGTTGCACAGCGCTGCGACATCCAGACCGCCCGCGTCGGCCTGCTCCGTTAGCGCGTCCGGGTCGGTGGTTGTCAGAACGACGTCAAAGTCGGAGGCAAGCTCGTCCCCGCAGCTTTGTGCCCTCGCACCAGTCCCGAGTATTCCGATCCGCTTCTGGCCTTCCATACCCGCTCGGAGAGCGCCGGGGGCGAGGGCTACTTGTTCGGCTCTGGTTTCACTTCCTTGCCGTCAATCACAACGCGCTTCTGAATCACTCCGTTTACAGCCTGGATCTCGATGCGGATGCCTTGGCGCACTCCGGCCTGAGGCTGCAGGGGCAACACCCGGCGCGGCGGCGTCACCGGCTTGACAGGCTCCCGCTTCGCCGGTTCGGGCTTGTTTGACGGTTGGGGCTCCGGCTCCTTGACGCCGTGCCGGAAGATCTTCACCTTGATCCGGCCGGAGACCACCTCGCCGTCCCACGCGTCCCGGATGCCAAACCGTTTGCCGTACCGGTTCTTGTAGACCAGGCACAACTCGTGGTCGCCGTCTGTCCGGAATCGGGACGCCGGGATCTCCGTGGTGAAGTCGATCGCGCCGCCCGGCTTCAGCACCTTGAACGACCAGGCGCCCATGGCCGGGATCTCGCCTCCGTTCACCCGGCCCTCGTCGGCGTAGCTGGCAAGCTTCCCGCCCGGATCAACGATGAGGATCTGCGCGAGCATCGGGAACACCAGGTACGAGTTGAGCCGGATGGGATTCTTGCCGGTGTTTCGGAACGTCGCGGTTATCTTCACGGGCTGGTCCGGGTTCTCCTTCAAGTTGTAGAATTCGTTTTCGGCGCGCACTTGGAGCGCCAAGCCGTTCACCGCCTGGCCCATCGCGGCTTCCTCGGGCGCAATCAGTGACGGTTTCTTCGGGACGGGCTTGGTGGGCTGGCGAGGGAGCCTGCTCGTGATTCCGGGCCGCACCACCAGGACCGGCAGCCCCACGACCGCCCGAAGCCCGACCACGTTCACCTTCTTGACGGGGGGCTTCGGCTTTGCAGCGGCGGGCGCCTTATCGGCCAGGCTGAGTTTCGCCAGCTTGTACTTGTTCCGGTTCTGCTCCTCCGTCAAATGAGCGGCCAGAAACTGCGCGATCCGCTCGTTCCGCGTCTTGTACTCGGGCAGCCCGCCTTTGCCCGAGAGCACCTTCCGGAGCAGCTCCGCCTGCTCACGCAGCTCGGCCTTGGCGCCCTTCTTGCGGGATTCCTTCAGCCCCCACGCCAGGGTGGACAGCAGCTTCTCTCTCTGTTCATCCGGGATGGCGCCGATGGTCTTCAGGGCTTTGTCCTCGGCGGTTGCCAGCAAGACCGGCCGGAGCTTATGCGCCAGCAGCAGAGCCGCCGTCAGCTTGTCCGTCCCGTCCAGCTCCTTCTCCGCCTTCGCCTCCAGCGCCATCAGCTTGAGCATCGCCTTCAGGGTCGCCGTTGCATCCTTCTTCACGCTGAAGTTGAGGTGATGGCCGTTCTTGTTCGGGTTGCTCAGGAACATCACCTGCTCGTCCCCGGGCTTCAGCCCGGCGTTGTTGTACACGGTGATCTTCGCGTCCCTTCGGGCGCCTTTTGCCGACGTGCGCACCACCGCCGTCACCTGCACCTCGAACTTCTTGTACGTGGTGTTGCCTTCCTTCCACTCGCCCGCGGCCTTGGTCACCTTGCCGCTGACGATGATTGGCGAGATGAGGAAGTTCTCCTCGAGAGAGCGGCCTGCCGGCAACGCGGTGCTGCACAGCAGAAGCACCAGGACAAACGCGCTGACAGTCCTGCACATGGCAATCTCCTCCAGCGGACCTATTGACTTCCGCATAGGAAAAGGAAAAACGGGAAAATGGGAAAATCGGAGAGGAATTCTTCTTTGTAGGGGCGGTTCGCGAACCGCCCCTACTTCTTCCCGGTTTCCCACTTTTCCGCTTTTCCTTGTTCCGCTTCCGTTGATTACATGACCTTCAACTTGGCTGAAGTGTCACCACCTTCCTATTATATCTTACCTATAACCCTGCGCTTCATCAAGTCGTCGACGGCCTCGGCGACCGCCTGCCGCGCCGTGTAGGCCGGCCGATAGCCCAGGTGGTCCGCCGCCTTCCGGATGTCGACGCACGTCGACTGGATCATGTGCTGCGTCACGGTCTCGTTCGGGCCGAACGCCGTCTGGTATTCCTCCAGGCTCATCAGCCGCGCCTTGCAGTCCGACCCGAAGTGGGCGCGCAGGAAGTTGAACAGCCCGCGATACGTCATCGCGTGAGCCGAGCCGGCGTTGTACACCTGGCCGATCGCCGTTCCCGTGTTCTCCAGCGCCAGCAGCATCACCCGCGCCACGTCCGAAGGATGCACGTGCTGCACGAGCGGCCGGCCGTACTCCGGCAGCGGCACTTCTTTGCCCGCCCGCATCTGCTCCAGATAGCCCACGTCGTTGTCGCCCTCCGGCGTGATGCACTTCTTCCCGGCACCCGTAATCTGCGCCGGGTTCACGATCGTGACCGGGAACCTCTCCTCCGTGAACCGGGCCAGATAGTAGTCCTGGATCGCCAGCTTCTCCCGGGCGTAATCGTTCAGCGGAACGCCCCGGTAGCTTTCCGGCGTGGGGACCACCTCCGCATCGCCATGCACCCAGGCCGTGCCGACGTGCACCAGGTGCTGCACCTTGCCGGCCAACGACTCGAACAGGAGCTCGGCGCTCTCCGGCCGATAGCAGACGATATCCACAACCGCCACCGGCTGCACGTCGGCAAGCAGGTTGGCCAGACGTCCGTCCTTCTCCGCCTCCTGCCGGTCCAGCGTGACCCGCTCGACCTCCTTCCAGAATTCGCCCGCCAGGTACGGCTCGGTCCGGCCGCGCGACACGCATACAACGTGATGGCCCCGCGCCACCAGCCCGCGCACCAGGAACCCGCCCGTGTGCCCCGTACCACCTATGACCAGAACGTTCACGGTCTCTCTCCGGCGCCGCCCGATTTGACGTGCTCGATGGTCTTCTCGGCCCATTCGTCGCAGAACGGGTTCTCGCCCGGCCGGCCGAGCAGGAGCAGCGGGTCCTCGAGCAGCTTGTCCCAGAACAGGTGCGTGCATGCCCGGGCGCGCATCAGGCCGACCCGCGCCGCGCCGATGGTGGTGTACTTCATGATGCCCGACTCGTCCAGCACGTGCGCCGCGCGCGAGTCCTGCCGGTAGAAGTCGCGGTAGCCCTTGGGGCTCTTCGTCACTGTGACCTCTTTCACCGAGCCGTCCGGCTCTCTCACCAGCGCCAGGGCCACTGCCATGTACGGCAGGTCCATCCAGTCCTCGACCACGTGAAGGGTCGTGTTGGTCCGGTTGTCCGTGCCGAAGAAGCAGATGTACCCGTCCCAGTCGAAGTTCTTGCCGTACGGGCTGATGCGGTCGAACGTGCTGCCCTTCTCGTGATCCTTCACGTATTCCTCGGCGCGGCTGCCGATCGCAGCCAGCGAGTGGGTCGGCTGCCGGCTCCGCTTCCGCTCCGGCCGCTGCAAGAGAACGTTCGTGATGCTGCCGACCCGAGAGGGGGTCGTGTCGGGATCGAACGCGTATTCCACCGGGCCTTCGGGCTTGCGCGGCGCGAACGTCGCCGAGAGAGTCGGCACCGCGGCCAGACCGTCCGGGCCGACCGTCTCCAGGAACGCATCGAGCACCATGTCGGCGCCGCAATTCGGAAGCTTCACCAGCTCACGGGCCGGCCCCAGCGCCTTCAAGCTGCTGTGGAGCAGCACGACATCCCCTTCCTTCAGACCGAGCGAACTCAGCCCCTCCTTGATAATCTCCTTCGACACCATGCCCAAATCCCTTCACCGTAAGAGACTGCGGGCCTCGCCCGCGGCAACGCAACATACCATACGGGCGGCCATTATACCCGTGCGCCGCGCCTGCCGCTACAGTCTAGATGCACAGTCAGGCGCGATCTGATGCACCAAAATCGTATCCGTCTCTCTGTTTGGCGACTATCCCATAACTTGGTGGGGCAGGCATTCCTGCCTGCCCGCACAGCGGCCGGCGTCCTCTCAT
>CAZDHT010000107.1:0-15398 GCA_964505325.1 uncultured Planctomycetota bacterium
CGCAGCCGGCGGCAAGGAGCGCCGCGGCGAGCTGGAACCCCTCGTCCTTCTGGCCGGGGAAATCGTTGGGGGACGCCGGTCTGAAAGTGCCGTGCAGGCGTGATTCGAGGTCAAACGGCGGGCGTTCGGATGCGAAGAACCCGCAGACGGAGATTTTCTTCTCCGGAGCGATCGGTGCGGAGGGCGTCCGCAGCAGGTTCTCCGCGGTGGACTTGTTCACGACCCGATGGATGCAGCCGGTCGCCGCAGACACCGCCAGCACGAGCGCCAGCATCAATATCATCTTCGCTTTCATTGGATACCCCTCCGTTTCAGGTCTGACGTGTCCGGTCCAATACCTCTGTCAAGCGGGGTCAAGCTTCTCCGGCGCTCAAAAGGCGCCGCAGGAGCCGGAGCTGATCACTCGTCCTTGCCCCAGATGCGGATGGTCCCGTCCGTGCTGCCCGAGGCGAGCTGGCTGCCGTCGGCACTGAAGGCGACGGAGTTAATGGTGCGCCGGTGGCCGCGGAGTCTCGCCAGTTCCTTGCGCGCGCCCACGTCCCACACACGGATGGCGTTGTCGTTGCCCGGCGCGGCGAGGAGTTTGCCGTCGGGGCTGAACGCCACGGCCGCCGTCCCCCACGTGTCACGGCCGCGGCGGCGCCAGTCGAACCCGCCGCTCTGCGAGGTGAACGTGGTGATGTATCGCCGCGTCTTGGCGTCCCACAGGCGCACGGACCCGAAGGCCGCCGACGCGAGAAGCTTCCTGTCAGGGCTGAAGGCGAGGGCCGTCGCCCAGATGCGCCGTCCCGGCAGACTCGTCCCGCGGCGCTTCTCGACATCCCAGATGCGGACAAAACCGACGCCCCCAGCGGCCAGGGATCGGCCGTCCGGGCTGAAGGCGATGCAGCGGACCCGCGACTCGTGCCCCTTCAACGCGGCGAGGAGCTTGCGGGTCTCGGCGTCCCACAGGCGGACGGTCCGGTCATCACTCCCCGACGCAAGAATCCCGCCGACCGGGCTGAACGCCGTACAGCGGACCTCGCCCGAGTGTCCCTTCAGCGTCGTGAGCTCTGTGCGAGTGCCGACGTCCCACAGGCGGACGGTCCTGTCATTCCCGCCCGAGAGGAGCATGTTGCCGTCCGGGCTGAACGCGACGGAATTAACGTCGCCGCCGGACCCGGTCAATGTGGCGATGTGCTTCGCCCCACGCACGTCCCACAGACGAATCGTGTCGTCCCCGCTTGCCGACGCCAGCAGATTGCCATCGGGGCTGAACGCAACGGAATTGACCGACCCCTTGTGGCCGGTAAGGGTTGCGGCGAGCCGGCCCAGGCGCGCCGCCTGCTGCCGAGGGGTGAGAGGGACCGCCGCCCGAGCGGCCACATACGTTTGCTCCGCGGTCGTCCATAGACGGACGGCGGCGGGAAAGTCCTTCTTGTCGAACGTCTTCGCGGCGTCGGCGGCGAGCTGCTCGGCGCGAGACCACAGCTCGGCGGCGCCCTTCGGCGCGCCGGCCTTGTCCGCCGCCTGCCGAGCTGCGCCCGCCGCGTGCCTGGCGTTCAGCGCGGCGGTAATCAGCCGAATCAGCTCGTCCTCGCGCGCCGGGTCGATCGCCCGTCCGGGCTTCGGGCCGGCATCATCCTTCGGGCGCTTGGCCTCGTCCCTGACCTCCGTGCCGGCGGGTTGATCGCCGACAAACCACTGCCATGGCCGCAGCGCGGCGGCCAGGGCGGCGGCAACACATACGCAGATGCACGCGGCGATCAGAACGCGCCGTGAACGAGGCGTCGCGGACGTCGGGGCCACAGACGGCGGAGCCTTGGGCGCGCCGGACGAGATCGCCTTGGAAAGCTGCGTGTCAGCGGGAGACGCAGGCCGCGCTCCAGAGGCCCGGCCCTCTTGGGGCGCCGAGGACACGACGACCGTCGGCGGCGCGGCCACGCCCGCCGGCAGCTCCGGCGTGTCCGGCTCGCCCTGCTCAGCGACGGGGGGCACCCCCCGCGGCGGCGTGTCCGAGGCACCCAGCGGCTCCATGCGGTCGGTGTCCGAGAGACTCGGCGGCGTGGGCTCGGGCGCGGCATCCTTGGACGGTGCTGCCGCCGGCGGAGCCACCGCCTGGGCGTCACGCGGCTGAGCCTGCTCAACGGCAGGGGCGACTGCCGACAGCGACGTATCGGTGGGGGCGACCGGCTCGATGCGGTCGGTATCGGCGAAGCCCAGCGGCGTCTGCTGAGGGATAACTTGGGTCGCCGAGCATCGCGGGCACCGGATCTTCCAGCCCACGTGCTTCTCGGCGGCTTCGAGCTTCTGCCCGCACTCGCACTCGAATTTGATCGACATACGACTGAACCCCTGCGGAGGTCAATCACCCACCGGGCCGGACGGGGTGTGCAGAGAGCGTTGACTCGGGCCATCTCATAACATCTCTCCACGAAGTATACTCCGCGCGGAAGTGAAGGTCAAGCAAGGCGGCTACCGGCGCACAGCGAAGCAGACGATATTGCCGGACTTGTCCTTGCAGCAGATGATGCCGTTGGCGAGGAGGATGTGCGGGTAGCATGCGTCGCGGAGGATCCCGTCGACGCGGCCCAGCTCGTGGTATCGGTTCTTGGCGGGATCGAGCAAGACGAGCCGGCCCCGGCCGAGCACGATGACCTTGTCGTCGCCGGTAGCCAGGCATGACCCATGAGAGAAGCTCCCACCCCGCCACTTGAGCTTGCCGGTCGCAAGGTCCAGGCACTTCGCCCAGCGGTCGACCGTGAACACGAGGCCCTTGTGGATCACCGGGGTACACACCATCGAGTAATCCCTGGCCCGCCACTTACGCCGCGCCCCGGTCAGCGAGATCTCGATCAGGCTGGTGCTCTGTCGGTTGTACGCGGACGTGAGGACGACGGCGCTCCCCGACACCGCCGACACCGCAGGGGCCGCGAGGTTGCAGCCGTAATCAGTCTGCCGGGCGTACTCGGCAATGGTGCGTCCTTCGTGCCCCTTGTCGGTCCGCATTACGACGAGCTTGCGCAGGGTGAGCGTCGCCAGGCACAGCGTCCCGTCGACGGTCAGGGTCGCCGGGCCGCTGGTATGGCCGGCGGCGCCCTTGAGCGCCGACCGCCATCCCTCGGCACCGGTCTTCTTGTCAAACGCAATCACCGTGCCGTTGTCGGCGCCCACCTCGATCAGCACCCGGTCGCCGAGGATGAGCGGCGAGCTGGTGAAGCCGAAGTCACGCACCCCGCCGCCGACGTTGGGCCGCTGCTTGACGCGGTACTTGTCGTAAAGGTTCATCGACCAGAGCCGTTTACCTTTCCGGGCCGTGTCCCAGCAGCGGAAGTCGCCGTCGGAACTGAGCGTGTAGAGACGCTGCGTCTGGGGGTCAAATGCGGGCGTGCAGTTCGGGCCCCCGTACTGACCCAAGTCGCCGGCCCGGGTGCGCGGCTGATAGCGGGATCGGTAGGTCTGCTTCCAGACCTCCTTGCCAGTGAGGGCGTCGATGCAATAGACGACGTCGGAGCCGACGGGGTTGCGGCGACGGTCGGGCCGGCCGTGCCAGCCCATTACGTAGATCCGCCCGCCGGCGAGAATCGGCGAGGTGCAGCCAGGGCCGACGTTTTTGCCCCACAGCTGCTTCGGCGGCCAGCCCTGGGGCCAGCCGGAATGCTCGGGCGTCACGCCGTTACGGGCGGGCCCGCGCCACTGCGGCCAGTCGCTGGTCGCTGCGCCGGACGCCGGACACGAGGCAACCAGCGCAACGGCGAACATCAAGAGGCGGGCAGTGTACCGTGTCCGAGTGCGAATGACGGTCTTCCTCCGGCAGCGCCGGTCGCGGCGGCCAGTAAGGTCACGGGCTCAGCTCGCGGGGCAGATGTCATCTCTGGGCAAAACGCAGGTAAAGGACCAGCTCCTTGCCGACGCCCGGCGGCGGAGCCCAGCTCTCATCGCCCGGTGCCACCTTGACGGCTTGCTGCTTGACGCGCTTGCCGGTCACGCAATCCAGCCAGACGAGGTCATACGTTCCCGCGGCGATCTTCTTGAGGCCGAGCCTGTCCGCGCGCTTCGACGAGTACGCGATGTAGCCATGGCCCGGGTTGGCCAGCACGTATTGCGTGTCCGCCGCGGCCAGTTCGTCGTGCGGCGTCATCTGGTGGAAGTCCGTCGATTCAAAGAACCGGACGAGCCGCCCGCAGTCCTCGAGGTCGCTCTTGGCGGTGCCGGCGATGTCCATCCGAAGGATCATCACATAGGCCCCGCCCATCGCGGCGGCCCAACTGTTCAGCCGCGCCGTGCGGCCGGTGCCGTGCTGCGCCAGCTCGGACATGTTCAAGTTGTATCGCCCCTTGGCGTCGCGGAACGCCTTGACCATTCCCGCGTGCAGCTTGTCCGGCGACGAGACGTTGTACTGGATGGCGAACTGATCGATGTTCTGGTCCTCGGCGAACTCCTTGAAGCTGAGGCCGCTGAGCTTGTGCACGGCGATGGGGTGGGCGTGGTCGTCAGCTTTGCGAATCTCGCCCGCGATGGCCGAGACGCGCTTAGCGCTGAACCGCTCCTGGTACTCCTCGGCCACGCACCAGATGAGGAGCTTGTGGTGCTTGAAGCGGCCGACCAGCCCGCGGAGGAACTTGCGCTCGTCTGGGCCGACGCGGTGGCCAGTGTTCCAGATGCGGGCGGAATCATCGTACAGGAAGAAGACGATCACGATGCCCGCTTGGTCCATCGCGGTGAACCAGCGTTCCCACTGGTCGAGCACCTTCCTGCTGAGTCCCTTCCGCGGGTCGTTGTCGACGAACGGATTGTGCGAGCGGTCGCCGTCGCCGCCGTGGCTGCGGACGGCCATCAGGTAGATGCAGTTGGCACCGGTCGGCCTGAGCTTGGCGATCAGCTTCATCTGGTCGCCGTCGCGGGTGCCGTCGGCGCGGCGCACCCCGCGATAGAGAAAGCCTTCCGGGTCGCCCGGCCCGCACATGAAGAACGGCCGGTGCTCGCCCTTCGGATCGTACCGGACCAGCCACGCCGGGTTCTTCGGGTCAACGATGATCTGCCCGGGCAGGTGCTTGACCGCCGCGCCCGATGCCGCGGATGCGATCAGGGCCAGCACGGCCAGACCACACGCAACTCTGAGGTGACGCATCGTTCCGCTCCTGCGTTACTTCGCACGTTTCTCGTCCAGCACCGCCCCGACCAGCAGCTTCAGGGCGCGGTTCTCTTTCTCGCGGCCGCGCGTCTGGCTCGCGTTCCAACTGACGATCAGGTCGAGGCTGGGGATGACGACCATCGCCCGGATGCCGCCGTGGCCGAAGGCGCCGTAGGTGTCGAGCGGCGCGTCGGGCCAGTGCCGCTTGCCCACCCGGTCGACGCCGTTCGTCCACCACAGCCAACTGTAGCTGCCCATGTGGTCAGTCTGGTTGTCGGGGCGGCTGCCCGAGCCGAGAGTCCGCTGGCCGGGGATCATATCGGCGCTCTTGCGCCCGGCGCGGGGGATCGTGTTGGGGAGGGGGCTGGTCACCGCTATCTTCGCGTGCCTGGCGCTGATGAGCTGTTTGCCCTTCCAGCGCCCGCCGCGGAGATAGAGCAGTCCGAACCGGCAGAAGTCGCGCGGCGAGACAGCCACGCGGCCCGGCCGGTCGCGCGTGCCGAAGGCCATCATCGTCGGCTTGTCCTCGCACTGCATCGGTCCGGTGAGCATCGGCCGCAGCACCTTCGCGTCCACGGTTCCGTACGTGACGCCGTAGACCTTAAGGAAAAGCGTGTCCCAGAACAGCGCCATCTGCCAGTCGTTGTACGCGTAGGCCGTGCCGGGCTTCTCGACGAGCTGATAGCACGAGGTCTGGTTGGCGAAGTGCCGCCAGGTGATGTCGCGGTCCTTGTGGCCGAGCTTGGCGTTGATGTCCTTCAGCCGCGGGTCCCACTTGATCGCCTTCTCGTCGACGCTCTTGATCCTGGCGTCCTCGACCGCCTTGAAGAGGAAGTGGCTGAACCACGGCTTACAGGCCGACGCGACGTCGCCGCGACGTTTATGATCCCCCCAGGTGTAGACCATGTGCCCGCGGCGAACCACGCAGCCGCGCCCCCTGGTGAACTGGCTGAAGGCCTTCAGCCCGGCCTCGTCCATCCCGGCCTCGGCCGGAGTCTTACGCCCCCATTGGGCACCCGGATAAACCCGTTCAGCGGCCATCCCCGCCTCCCTCAGCAGCGCGGTCGCACCCAGCAGGACAAGAACACGGCAAACCCGGCGCACAACCCGTCTCCGTTTGGCCAAGTCGCGAATGCCCCACCCGCCGCCACGTCCGGATGGTAGCGCTTTCCCGAGACCGCCGCAAGCGGGCGGTCCAGCCGCCCCGCGGCCCGCCGCCCGCCGCGGGGGCAGCGGTGCTCCGGTGTCACTTACTTCGACGATGCGCCCCGGGCGCCAGGAAGTGGTACTTTTTTGGAACAGGTGTCGTTCAAAAGTACCACTTCACAGTTGGTGAACAGGGTGATTACCCGACTTCGGAATGTGAACTCCAGCGCGCCATCCTCGCGCCCCGGGCGCCAGGAAGTGGTACTTTTGGGGAACAGGTGTCTTTCGAAAGTACCACTTCACAGTTGGTGAACAGGGTGATTACCCGACTTCGGAATGTGAACTCCAGCGCGCCATCCTCGCGCCCCGGGCGCCAAGAAGTGGTACTTTTTTGGAACAGGCGTCTCTCAAAAGTACCACTTCACAGTTGGTGAACGGGGTGATTGCCCACTTCGGAATATCAACTCGCTCCAGCCGAAAGACCGCGGACACTCAGGGGATCAACTGAAGGCAGACCACGTGACTGAAATCGCGCGCGTACAAACGGCCGCCGACGAGCGCCGGCATGGCAAAAGCGGTCTTCGAAAAGATGGTCGTCCGCCCCAACTCTTTGAAGCTCTTGCCGGCGTCCCGGCCGAGGATCAGTCGGCCGTCCTCCACTTGCACCAGCAGCTTGTCTCCGGCCACCAGCACCCAACTCGACACCTTGGAGGCCAGCCCCTTGATGCGGAACTTCCACAGCACGTTGCCGGTCTCCATCTCGCAGCAGAACAGGAACGGCCGTCTGTAGCCCTGGTTGGCGACGTACAGCCGCCCGGCCCGTGCGGCGGGGGCGTTGAACCACGGCGTGATCTCTCTGCTTGTCCACAGATTCTTCGTATGAAACCCCGTCTCATCAGCGGAGAGGCGGAAGGCATAGCTCGGAATCCCGTACCCGCGGAAAAGGATGATGTCCCGGTGAACCACTGGTGTCATCAGGGCGTCGATCGCCTTCGGATGCGGGTGCTGCCACAGCACCTTCCCCGTCTTCGGGTCCAGCCCGGCCATGTGCTTCCGCACGGCCACGACCACTTGTCGGCGGCCCGCCACGACCGCGCTGGTGGGAGTGCCGAAGTACTCCCCCGTCGACAGCGCCCGCCAGACCACCTGACCGCTCCGCTTGTTCAGCGCCACCACCGCCGGAGACCGGGTCCGCATCACGATCATCAGGTCGCCCTCGAGCAGGATATTGGAATAGACCCCATATCCGCCCTTGAGACGGGGGTTCGGCCCCAGCAGCCGCTGTTGCCAAGTGACCTTGCCGGTCGCCATCTCGACGCACGTAAGCTGCCCGGCGATGCCAAGACAGTAGACGCGCTGGCCGTCCGTTGCCGGTGTGCTCCGCGCACCTCGACCCCACTTTCTGTCCGGCTCGTGCGTCTCGGCATAGTCGACCTTCCAGAGCGGCTTGCCGTCCCTGGCGGACATGCAGAGAATCCGCTCCGTGTTCTCGATGCGGTCCATCACCACGACGCGGCCATCAGACACCACGGGGGTCGAGCAGCCCTCTTCGCACGGGACCTGCCGTAGCCGTTTCGGGCCGCCCTGGGACCAAGCGTCCGGCAGGGAGCCTTCCGGCACGACACAGGAGCGCTCGGGCCCAAGCCACTGCGGCCAGCCGGGCGGTGCCGCGCCAAGTGACGGGCGCAGAATGCCCAGCAGGAGAATGCAGCAGGCCGCCACGAGACAGACGGGAAAGGACGGGCGAAGTCCGTTCATTGCTGTGCCTCGCGTGCGCTGCGGCCGCTGCTCACTTCTCCAGCGCCGCCATGACGCTCTTGAGGAACCTGTGCGGAGCCAGCAGGTTGTAGTTCAGCTTCCTGGCGCGCGCCAGAAGCTCTCTCCGTTTCGAGGGGCAGTCCGCGGCCAGCGCAACGAGGAGCTGTGTCTTGTTGAAGGGCACGAGGCCGAAATCATCCACGTCTTCCAAGCGGAGTTTGTCCCCCGCCCCCAGCAGCCGCGCCACCTGCTTGTCAACGATTGTCCCCTTCGAGAACATGTCGAGCGCCTTCTCACGCCACTTCTGCGCCTCCGCCTGGGCGCCCTTTTGCCGGTAGGCGAGACTGAGCAGGAGATAGTCGTAGGCATCGAAGGAGCCCGCGGAACTGTCGAGCATCTTCGCCGCCCGGCCCGGATCGCCCAGTTCGAGAGACGCCTCGAACCTTGTCCAACTCGCCCATTCCGCACCCTTCCTACGCCCGGCCACGCGCAGAACGCCCCGCAGGTCGCCCTGGAGATACAGGAGCATAATCTGCGAACTGGGGATGAGCTCCAGCGGGTCGTCTGACATCCCGGCCCGGACCGCCCGAACGTACGCTTGATGCGCGTTCGCAGTCCGCTTCAGGCCCCCCTGCGCGGCGCGTACCAGAAGGAGCTTCCGTTGAAGGGTCAGGTCAAGCGGGCTGCCGCGCTGCTGCGCCCGCAGCTCCTTCTCAAGCGCGTCGTACTCCTCCAGGGCAAGGCGCGCCTGGAAGAGCGCCTCCAACGCTTCCGGGTCGTCCGGCTTAAGACCGACCGCCGTGGTGCAGGCCTTCCTGGCGCCCGCGAAGTCCCCCCGCGACTGGAGCTCGAACGCCGTGGCGATCCACGGATCCGGGTTCTTCGGGTCCGCCGCGATCGCGCGCCGGTAGTGGTCCATCGACACCGCGCTGCTCATGTCGATTCGACCTCTCAGGTACAGCAGTGTCGAGTTCCCCGGGTTCTCCTTCAGCAGGCGGTCGTACATCGGAATCAGCACGCCTTCCGCGCCCGACATCCGGCACGCCTGCTGATAGAGCGCGTGCCAACAGGTCCGGATGGGCCGGTGCGCCAGCCCTTGGCGCAGGAACTCGCGGCACCGTTTGAGCTGGTCGTGCCCCGAGCCGATCGCGTAGTAGGTGTCCGCCAGCGCGTCGTCAGCCGGATTCAGCTTCAGGTGGTGCTCCGCGAAATCCATCAGCTTCGATCCGGAAGCACCCTCGGGGAACCACCCCAATGCGGCGCACGGCCCTCCCTCCAGCACCATCAGGTGCGTCTTCGTGATTCGGCTCGCCTCGCTCTCGGTGGTCAACTCCTCGGGGGCATCTTCGAAGATGTAATCGATGTTGCGGAAGGTCAGGAAGCTCTTGCCGAAGTAGATGCGAATACGCGGTTCGATGTTGGGCTCGCCCTTGGTCGTGTAGGTGATCCTCTCCCACAGGAACGTGGCGGCGCCGCCCGGATTCAGGATGAACACCGAGTCGCCAAAGAACCGCCCGAAGAAGGTGTTCTTGATACTGAGATCGACCGTCTCGTCAGGGGCGCCCTCGCGGGTGATCAAGGCTCGGTGCTTGCCCTCGCCCAGCCTGATTTCCCTCCATTCACCCGAGGCCAGACGGTGCTCAGTCCCATCGTCGATCTTGATCGTGACGGGGCCGGTCAGGTGGTTGAACATGTGGAGAGGCTGGCTGGTGCTCAAGTAGAGGTCGACGCCCAACGCGCCGAGCACCGCCAGCCCGATGACGGCGGCCCAAATGGCCACCCGTCGCGGCACCCTCGACACCCGCGGGAGCATAGTCTTGTGAACGCCGAGGGCTTTTTCCGACACCTTCGCCCGCCGGCGGAATTCCTTGTCGAGGCCCAGGACGGCGGCCCCGGCGAGCGCCATCCGGTAAAGCCCGAGCGCTTCCTTGTGCTGCCCGCGGTCCTGGTACGCATCGGCCAGGCCACGGACAACCCGGCCGTCCTCTCCGGACGGCGGCATGGGCATCGAGGCGACCACCTTGCCGGCTTTCGCCAGGTCCCCCTTCGCCAGGTAGCCCCTCGCCACGGCGTTCCGGATCCACGGCTTGTCCGGCGCCAAGTCCAGCGCCAGTTGGAACTTGGCGTCCGCCTCGGCCGGCCTGTCGTTCTCCAGGTAGTAGGCGCCGAGTTGAATCTGCACGTCGGCGTTTTGAGCGAACTTCTGCTCGAGAATCGCCGCCAGCTTCTTCGCTTCTTCATTTCGGTTGAACGCGCGGAGCGCCCCGAACAGCTCGATCTGCGCCTGCGGATCGTCGGGGTGCTGCGATGCCTTGGCCAGGCAGTCTGCGATGGCCCGCTTCGCGATGTCGTCCGAATGCCTCATACGACGCCCCCGCACGAAGTTGAACGATACGATCTGTTGGTATCACAACGCCGCCAGCATGTCAAGGCACTGGCGGGGAAGCGTTGGGGTTGACCGTGTCAAGCGGCAGGCATATAATGTCGCAACGAAACTTCCGCCAGCCGCAGGCGAACGGCCCCTGAGCGGATGACGCTTCACCCCGCGTGGATTGCGAAAGGAGAAAGATTGATGCACCCGCCGACGCAGGCCGCTCGTCCGGCGCGAAAGACCCTTCGAATCATCATTCCCGCGTATCCCGCCTTCAATGTCTATTCCGGCATCGCGAAGGTGACCAGCGCCCTGGGGCCGGTGTCCGTCGCCACGGCGGTCAACGATATCCCGGGATGGGACGCGGAGGTCATCGACGAGAACAACTACTGGCGGGGGCCGAAGGACAGCAACGGCAGGCCGGACCACGCCGCGCTCGAGCAGGCCAGGCCCGCCGACGTGGTGGGGTTCTACGGCGGCCTGACCAGCACCATTCCGCGGCTGTTCGAGGTCGCCGCGTTCTACAAGGGCCTAGGCGTACCGACCGTCGCCGGCGGTCAGCATTTCGTCGAAGAAACCATCGAGGAGGCGTTGAACCACGCCGTCGACTTCATCGTGATCGGAGAAGGAGAGAAGGTCATCGGGGAGCTGCTGAAACACATCGAGGGGCGGAAAGACAGGGCGGACGTCCAGGGCCTAGCCTGGCTGGAAAACGGGAAGGTGGTGCGGACGCCCGACGCCGAACCGCTGACCGACTTTGACGAGCTGCCCATCCCCGACTTCTCCCTCGTCCGGCACGCACGGATCAAGCTCTATCCCGTCGGCCGGGTCCGAGGCTGCGGCATGAACTGCGAGTTCTGCACGGTGAAGGGCCGGCCGCGCTACGCCTCTCCCGAACGCCTGATGCAGCAGCTTGCCTCGCTCTTCGAGAAGCGGGGAGCGAGGAGATTCTTCATTGTGGACGATCTGTTCGGCCAGGACCGAGAAGGGACGCTCCGTTTGTGCCGGCTGCTGCGCGACTACCAGAAGGAGGCGCGGACGCGGTTCACGATCACCGTCCAGATCCGCCTGGACAAGGCGAAGGACGCCGAGCTGCTCCAGGCCATGCACGACGCAGGCATCGGGATGGTCGCCATCGGCTTCGAGTCGCCCATCGCGGAGGAGTTGAAGGCGATGAACAAGCGGCTGGACCCGAAAGAGATGATCGCCATGACCCGCCTCTATCGCGGGGCCGGGTTCAGCGTACATGGCATGTTCATCTTCGGCTATCCCGCCCAGCCCGAGCAGCCGTTCCGGATGAACGCCAGGGAGCGCGCGCGTCATTTCCGGAGATTCATAAAGAAGTCGCGTCTCGACACCGTGCAGGTCCTGCTGCCCGTACCTCTGCCGGGCACGGAACTGACGCGGCGGCTCCGCGAGGAGGGCCGGATTTACTCGACCGACCACGTCGGCTGGGAGTACTACGACGGGAACTTCCCCCTGTTCGAGCCCGACGAGCCGATGACGGCGGAAGAGATGCAGGCATCAATCCGGCAGATCATGGGCCGTTTCTACAGGCGGAGACAGATGTTCTCGGTGGGCATTCACATCCTGTCCTTCCCGGTGATCGTCTTCTGGTTCCTCAACATCAAGGCCGGGTGGCGGCGGTGGCTCCGCAGGTGGTGGAAGACTGTGTTCGGATTCGGCGGCTCGCGGATCATTAGGAAATGGACCAGCGATCTCAAGAAGGGGACCTTCCCCCAGAAGCTCGCGGAAGCCGAGAAAGACCTCCGGTCCAGGCGGGGCCTGACGCCCGTGCCGAACGGCCCTGCTGCCCTTGGCCGCGATCACGCGGCAGAATGATCTCTCTGGCCGGCGCCGACTGAGGCGGAAACCGTTCCTCGGCTCTGCGTAACACTTGAACCATTTGAAGCGTTGCCGTGCAAGAGGCGTCAGGATGAGACTGAGAGGCTCGGGAACATGTTCGCTCAGAGACCGACTGAAGGAATGCGCCCGTGCCGCGCCGGCGCTGGCATTGTCGACGGTCCTCATCCTTGCTCTCCCGGCGTGCACCGACAAGGAGCCGGGCAGGGCGTCCGACAGCGGGCCGTCGCCGCGTCGGTCCAGCACCAGGCCCGCAGCGGTCGTCCCGGCTCGGCCGGCGGCGAGGATCGTCGTCGACGAGAAGGCCCGCACCGTGACCGTGCCGGCGGCCGTGGCGAAGCAAGCCGTCCACGACGTGCTGAAAGGCGCCATCGAGTACGTGCTGGTCGCGCAGGGCGGCAAGGACTACGAGACGGTGTTCGCAACGGAGTTCCCCGCCAGTGAGATCTACGACGCCTTGACGAAGATCGGACTGAGTCCGGGCAGCCCGGCCGCGGAAGACGCCCCGCCCAAAGGCAAGCCGGTGGAGATCCTGGCGGTCTATAAAGCGGGCGGCGCCGAGCGCCGTCGCCCGGTGGATGAGTTCGTCACCCACATCAAGACGAAGAAGCCCCTGACTGCGGCCCCGTGGACGTTCACCGGCTCGGCAACAACGACCGATCCCGAAAGCGGCAAGCAAGTGCGCCAGGCATCACTGACCGGCAGCATCATTGGGCTGCACTACTCTGACCCCTCGCCGCTGTTTCAGAACCCGCGGCCGGAGTGCAAGGAAGACAACATCTACGCCGCCAACCTCGACGTCCTGCCGCCGGCCGGCACCGTTGTGCAGGTCGTGTTCCGGCGCGTGATGCGCAAGCTCCCCGAAGGCTTTCGCCGGGTGCGCGTTGTCATCACCGGCCGGGTGCAGGGGGTGGGGTTCCGAGCATTCACCCAGCGGCGGGCACGGATGCTGAAGCTGACCGGCTTCGTGCGCAACCTCTCCGACGGCCGGGTGGAGGCCGTCATCGAGGGCCAGTCCAAGAGCATTGACGAGCTCGTGCTCAAGCTCCGGTCCGGCCCACGCGCTGCCCGCGTCGTGGACGTTCAAGTCAAGGAGGAACTCCCCGAAGGAGACATGAAAGACTTCGGGATACGACGATGAAACGACGCCCCTCCCCTGCCGGCATCCTGGCAGCGGCCTGCCTGCTTCTGGCCACGCTGCTCTGCACCTCGGCTGACGCCTTCATCATGCGGATCTTCCCGCTGAAGGAGGTGCTGCGAGATTCGACCAACGTGGCAGTGGGCCGGCTGGAGAAGGTTGACACGAAGAGGAACACCGCGGTCGCGGTCCTGGGAAAGACGCTGAAAGGCAAGCTCGAATTCAAGCGTATCCAGATGAACTTCGCGCTGGGACCCGCACCGCACCAGGCGTACATGAAGGCGCGGCTGAAGCCCGGCGCCGACGTGATCTTCTTCTATCAGCGCAAGGGCCGCAGCCTCGCCTGCGTCGGACACACGGCGGGCACGTGGTTCCAACTGTTCACGACTGACGATCCCACGCGCCGCAGCAGGGTGTGGTGGCGTTTTACGCATGTGGAAATCTACATGGGCCGGACCTTCAACGGCCCCACCCCCGAGCTGATCCAACTGACTCATAATGTCGTGACGAGGCGCGTCAAGCCGCCGAAGCCCGACCCCGGCGTGCCCAAGGTCGACGTCAGCCGGCCCGCCGTCGCGCGGGTGGACTTGCCCGCCAAGGCCGGGAAGCGCGGCGGGTTCCATCGCCAGATGACGTTCCGTCTGCGCAGCGGCGGGGAGATCCGCGGCATCTCCTGGATCGACGTGAACGGCGACGAACTGCTCGACGCACACGTGTGCCGCCAGTACGGCAACGTGCTGCTGGTCAACCAGGGCGGCAGTTTCAAGGAAATGGCCCGGCAGTTGGGCCTGACCGGCGGAAGTCGAACGGGGACCTGGGCCGACTACGACGGCGACGACCATCCCGATCTGCTGACCAGCAACTTCCAGATATTCAGCAACGTCGGCGGCAAGCTTCGCCACGTGCCCAAGCTGCTGGCCGCTCCGTCGAGGCGCAACCCCGAAGGCACGGGATGGATCGACTACAACGCCGACGGGCTGCCGGACGTCCTCGTCACCAACGGCGAGCACGGGATCCGCCTGTACCGGAACACCGGCAACGGGCCGGCATGGTTCCACGACGTCAGCGACCAAGCCGGGCTGGGCCGGAAAGGCCTGGGGGTCGGGAACGGCGACTTCGTGGTGTTCTTCGATTACGACGCCGACGGCTACACCGACTTCCTGTACAACCTGGGCCGCGGGGTCCTGGCCCATAACGAAGGCAATGGGACGTTCAAGCTGGACAAGAAGTCGGGCATCAGCCTTGCCGGCGGCTCAACGCACAAGCGAGGGATCGCCGCCGCTGACTTCGACAACGACGGCGACATTGATCTGTTCGTCCCCGGGCCCGCCAGGGCTCAGCTCTATCGCAACAACAACGACGGGACGTTCACGGACGTGATGAACGCATCCCGCGACCTGCTGAAGGAGAGCGACCCGAGCTTCGGCGCGGCGTGGGGCGACGTGAACTGCGACGGCTTCCTCGACCTGTTCGTGTGCCACACCAAAGGCTCCACGCGCCTGTACCTGGGCAACGGCAAGGGGCAGTTCGCCGACATCTCCGACCAAGCGGGAGTCCGGGGCCTATCGCCCGCTTACGGAGCATCGTTCGCCGACTTCGACGGCGATGGGGACCTGGACCTGGCCGTGAACCTGCTCGACCGGACGGTTCTCGCCATCAACGATCTGCCGCGTCCGGCCCGGCACGGCTCCGTCACGATCCGCCCGCATCCGCGAAAAGGCCTGATCGGAGCCATCGTGCGGGTGTTCGACGAGCGGGGCCGCTCGCGCGGGCTGCGGGAACTCAACGGGGCGGAGAGTTGCGGCGGCCAAGCCACCGCGGCGGCGCACTTCGGCCTGCCCTTCGGCAAGTCGCGGGTCACCGTCTGTCTCAGTGACGGACGGGTGGCCCAGAAGACCGTCGCGGTCGGCGCCAAACCGATCCGGCTGACCCTTGCCGATCAAGAGTTCAAGTAACCGTCCGGCGACACGTGCCGGTTTCCCTTTTTCCCGTTTCCCCACCTTACCGCG